>NZ_VMSE01000002.1:0-300000 GCF_009858335.1 Methylovorus glucosotrophus | reverse complement strand
TGCGCAGGGCAGAGCCGACAATCACCGTGAGGGTGACTTCACAGTGATGCGGCCATTGCTTGCCGAGCTGCTGGGTTTCAATGAGCTGCATGATGATGCGCGTGGCGCCATCCGGATCAATGACGGTATCCACGATTTTCCACTGGGCCACGCGGGCAAAACCGTGCGGACAGAGGGATTCATCAGTGGCATGTGCACCAAACCAGGGCCAGCAGACCGGCACCCCACCGCGAATCGAACGGCCACGAACAAAACGCGCCTGATCCGACAGCCACAATACCGGCTCTTCCGAGTGATGGGGTTGCCACTCCATGACATGCGCGCCTTGCAGGGCAATCTTGGCCGAGGCATGGGGGTTTTCAATATGAACCGTTACCAGACCATTCTGATCGGAATAGAAATGGATTTTCTGGCCAACGCCGTAACGCGCATTCAACTGCTGTATGGATTGCATCCGACTCTTGATCCTTACAATATTATTTTTCGATCTGGCTGACATCCCGCACTGCGCCGCGGGCCGCCGAGGTACTCATGGCAGCATAGGCACGCAGGGCTGGTGACACATGACGCTCACGCGCCTGTGGTTTCCAGGCATCCTTGCCGCGCGCTTCCATGGCGGCACGACGGTGCGCCAGGATTTCATCGCTCACAGCCAGATGGATGGTACGGTTGGGGATATCGATTTCGATAGTATCGCCCTCTTCCACCAGACCAATGGCGCCGCCTTCAGCCGCTTCCGGCGATGCATGGCCGATACTGAGACCCGAGGTACCGCCAGAAAAACGTCCGTCCGTAAGTAAAGCACATTCCTTGCCAAGACCTTTGGACTTGAGATAGGAGGTCGGATACAGCATTTCCTGCATGCCAGGGCCACCACGCGGACCTTCGTAACGAATGACCACGACATCGCCCGCCACGATCTTGTCACCGAGAATGCCTTCAACGGCGGCATCCTGCGATTCAAAAATGCGGGCACGGCCGGTGAACTTGAGGATACTGTCATCCACGCCAGCAGTTTTGACGATACAACCATCCAGCGCAATGTTGCCGTAGAGCACGGCAAGGCCGCCATCCTGCGAGTAAGCATGCTCCTTGTTGCGGATGCAGCCTTCCTCACGGTCCGTATCCAGCTCAGGCCACAGCATGGACTGGCTGAAAGCAATGGTGGTGGAGATGCCGCCAGGCGCAGCACGGTAGAATTTCTTCACGTCTTCGTCGGTAGTAGTGGTGATATCCCACTTCGCCAGTGCATCACCCAGGGTTGGGCTGTGCACGGTAGGCGTATCCGCGTGGATATTTCCGGCGCGGTTCAGCTCGCTCAAAATACCCATCACACCACCAGCGCGGTGCACGTCTTCCATGTGGTACTTGGCAGTGGCAGGCGCTACCTTGCAGACGCAAGGCACATTGCGCGAAATGCGGTCAATATCGGCCATGGTGAAATCCACGCCCGCTTCATGCGCAGCGGCCAGCAAATGCAGCACGGTGTTGGTGGAGCCGCCCATGGCCACATCCAGGCTCATGGCATTCTCAAAGGCCTTGAAATTGGCAATGTTGCGCGGCAATACACTTTCGTCGTCCTGCTCGTAGTAGCGCTTGGTGATCTCCACAATCAGGCGACCCGCCTTCAGGAACAGCTCCTTGCGGGCAGCGTGCGTGGCGAGTGTGGAGCCATTGCCGGGCAACGACAGGCCCAGCGCCTCGGTCAGGCAGTTCATCGAGTTGGCGGTAAACATGCCGGAGCAGGAACCGCAGGTCGGGCATGCCGAACGCTCAATCGCCTCGGACTCTGCATCGCTCACCTTGCTGTCAGCGCCGGCCACCATGGCATCCACCAGATCCAGCTTGTGGAACGTACCTTGCCAGTTGACCTTGCCCGCTTCCATCGGGCCGCCGGACACGAATACCACCGGGATATTCAGACGCAGTGCTGCCATCAGCATGCCGGGAGTGATCTTGTCGCAGTTGGAGATGCACACCAGCGCATCGGCACAGTGGGCGTTGACCATGTACTCAACGCTATCGGCGATGAGGTCGCGGCTGGGCAGGCTGTACAGCATGCCACCGTGGCCCATGGCAATGCCGTCATCCACGGCAATGGTGTTGAACTCCTTGGCAACGCCGCCAGCACGCTCAATTTCACGGGCGACCATCTGGCCCAGGTCCTTGAGGTGGACATGGCCAGGCACAAACTGGGTAAAGGAATTGGCAATCGCAATAATTGGCTTGGTGAAGTCTTCTTCCTTCATGCCGGTAGCCCGCCACAAGGCACGGGCACCCGCCATATTGCGGCCATGGGTGGTAGTACGGGAACGGTATTCAGGCATGGCGTTAATCCGAGTGGAATCAAAAAAGTAAATTTTAACCCAGATCAACGCCGAGGACGTGAGATGTCTCTATCTTGCATCATTTGAGCGGTCCAAGCGGACCACGACGTTGCATCAACGCAACGACTGGTTGAAGGTCTCCAGCGGCACCGGACGGCCGTAGTAATAGCCTTGCACATACTGGCAGCCAAGCTGGCTGAGTAGTTCGGCCTGCTCGGCCGTTTCCACGCCTTCGGCCACCAAATCCTTGCCCAGGCTATCGGCCATGGCAATGATGGCTTTGACCAGCAGCGCCGATTCGGTATTGGTAGCAATATCGCTGACAAACGAGCGGTCAATCTTTACCTGACTCACCGGAAATTTATTCAGATAGCCCAGCGCCGAATACCCGGTACCAAAATCATCAATCGCAATGGCAATGCCGATGGAATGCAGCGCTTCCAGCGTCTGGCGTATATGGTCGCTATCATGCAGCAGCAGGCTTTCGGTAATTTCAAACTTGAGCCATTGCGGATGACATCCGGTTTCCTGCAGGCAGTCGGTAATCGTGGTCAGGAAATCCTGCTGCATGAATTGCCGCGAAGACAGATTGATGGCCAGCACATAGGGCTGGCTGCGCAGCGCATTCCACGCGACGGCGGTACGGCAGCCCTCGCGCAGCACCCAGCCGCCGATCTCGACGATCATGCCCCGCTCCTCGGCAATGGGAATGAATTTGTCCGGCCCCACCATGCCGAGGTCAAAACTGTTCCAGCGCAGCAGGGCTTCGGCGCCATACATCTCGCCTGTCGCCAGCTCAATGATGGGCTGGTAATACAGCTGCAGCTCACCTTTTGCCAGCGCCTGCCGCAGCAGATTTTCCATGAGCAAACGCTCGGCCGCATTGACGGTCAGCTCCTGGTTGTAAAACTGGAAATTGTTACGCCCCTGCCGTTTGGCGTGGTACATGGCCAGATCGGCGTGCTTGAGCAAATCATCCAGATGGCTGCTGTCCTCAGGGTAAAAGGCAATGCCCATGCTGGCTGACACAAAAAACTTGATGCTGGACACTTCAAACGGCACATTCAGCGCATCAATAATGCGGGCTGCCAGCAAGGCGGCGTCCAGACGCGACAGGCAATGCGGCAGGGAAATGGCAAATTCGTCGCCGCCCATGCGCGCCAGCATGTCGTCCTTGCCCAGCAACTGGCGGATCCGGCGCGATACCTCGATCAGCAACTTGTCGCCGACCGAATGGCCCAGGGTGTCGTTGATGGTCTTGAAGTTATCCAGATCAATAAACAGCAGGCAGAAGCCATGCTTGTTGGTTTGCGTCTGTTCAATCAGCATTTGCAGTTGCTGATTGAACAGCAAGCGATTAGGCAACTCGGTCAGGATATCGTGGTAAGCCAGCTGCTCGATCCGCTTGCGGTAGCGGCTGTTTTCCGTGACATCACTCGCCACCGTCATGGCGCCGATCACCTCTCCGGAGGACGCGCGCTCCGGCACGATTCGAACCAGATGCACCAGTTGCTCCTCGCCATACTGCGTTATCAGCTCCAGCGTATCGGACTCGCCCGTCGCCATCACATCGAGAATACGTTTCTGGTACTCCTCGGCCGTGATATTGATGATATTGCCGCTCCAATACTCAGCCGGCGTCTTGCCTATCACCTCACTGATACGCTGCTGCAGGCTTTCGCGCATGGCGCAATACGAGTTCACAAACACACGGCGGCACTCGCGGTCATAGCGCACCACCGTCAGCGGCAGATTTTGCACCAGCATGGAATATTCATTCTCACGGCGGGCGATTTCTGCTTCCAGCCGGCGCTCTGCTGTGATGTCCCGCGCAAAGCCCACCGTCCCGATGACCTGTCCATCAATTACCACCGGCGATTTGTAGGTTTCCGCCCAATGCAGCTCGCCGTCTGGATTCATGATGGGCTCCACCAGCATCTTGGCTGCGCCGGAAGCCAGCACTTCTTGATCATCCGCCACATAACCCTCCGCCATGGCGTGGGGGAAATAGTCAAAATCCGTCTTGCCACGCATGTCTTCGTCATGCGCAATTTGCAGGACTTCAGCAAACGTCTTGTTGGTGGCCAGAAAGCGGCTTTGTTTGTCTTTCAGCCACACCATGAAAGGAAAGGTATTCAGCACGGCACGCTGATATTGTTCGCGACGGCGGATCTCGAGCGTCTCCGCGGCATCGCGCTGGTCGGTCTGGCGGCCAATCGCCAGCACACCGATCATCTGGCCATGTTCATCTGACAATGGACTGAAGCTGATGAGATCAAATATTTCCTGGCTACCCACGGTGAAATGCGCCACGCAGCCACCCGGTCGGCCTGTTCGGATCACCTCTTCCAGCGTCTCGCGGTAATTCCAGAAAAAAGGATGCAGCACCACATCGGCGGTTCCGCCCAAGTGATCGGGCAATATCGCCTTGAGCGCGGGGTTGATATAACGCGTCTCGGCCTTCAGGTTATAAAGGGCAATTTTTTCATTAGTGTGCTGAAACATGGCTACCGCAAAGCGGCAGAGCATTTCCAGGGTAATGGGCTGAGCTGGGATCTCCCCCGGATTCTGCATGGACGTTTCCATCCCTGAGTGTTGCATGTAACCCTCCCAAAACCGGTATCGCACATCGGCAATTTGCTTGCGCGATCCTGATTGTCATTATTTTCGGTTACCATAGCACATCATGAATACCAACAGAACCAAGGGCTAGCCGACTTGGGCAGGCCTGCTTCCACCATGCTTATACATCCAGAATTCGACCCCATCGCCATTCATATCGGCAGCTTCGGCATCCATTGGTATGGCCTCATGTACCTGCTGGGCTTTTTGAGCCTGCTGTGGCTGGGCAAGTGGCGCATACGCCGCAACCCCGACTCTGGCTGGAAGGTCAGCGATGTCGATGACATTCTGTTTTACGGAGCGCTGGGCGTCATCATCGGCGGGCGACTTGGTTATGTGATGTTTTACCAGCCCACTTACTTCAGCCAGCATCCGCATGAAATCCTTTACCTGTGGCAAGGCGGCATGTCATTCCACGGCGGGTTTCTCGGCGTACTGGCGGCCATGGCGCTGTTTGCCCGCAAAACCGGCAAGCGCTGGCTGGAGATCATGGACTTTGTAGCACCGCTGGTACCGATAGGCCTGGGCGCCGGGCGCATGGGCAATTTCATCAACGGCGAGCTATGGGGCCGGGCCACCGACATGCCCTGGGGCATGATCTTCCCCAAGGTCGATCAAGTGGTACGCCACCCCTCGCAGCTCTATGAGTTTGCGCTGGAAGGTGTCGTGCTGTTCGTGATTTTATGGATCTACTCGAGCAAACCACGACCACGCGGCACTGTGTCGGCCCTGTTTCTGATTGGCTACGGCAGCTTCCGCTTTCTGGCGGAATACACCCGCGAACCGGATAGCTACCTGGGTCTGTTATCGATGGGGTTGAGCATGGGCCAATGGCTGAGCGCGCCCATGGTGATTGCCGGGCTGGTGATGTTTTACCTGTGCCGGAAGCCGCGCGCCTAGAACATTTGTGACTCTGTCGTAAAGAGAGCTAACGCAGGACTAAGAGCGAAGAGTTAGACTTTGCCAGCATGTTGAGCGCACGTTTCACAAAGACCAAGTTCATTGAGTTCCTGTACAGGAAACATTTCCTCAAAATTAACTTTCGGAATATTTGTTGGAGCATCGGCCTTTCTGCCGTGCTGCTGACAGACCACACATTGAGTGATCCATTTGCGCGTCCTTGGGTCAGTGAGAAACCAATCTTGTGTACGAATTACAGTTCGCATGACGTTAGGTCTAACTTTGAATTAAGGGGCGCCGTTAAGCGCCCCGCTGGAATGATGGGTTAGCCCTATATTTCATGGTGCCTTGTGAACTAACAAAGCAATAAGCCCAGTAGCTGCACCAATAACACCAGTTAGAGCGGAGAGCCAAACGACCCAATGTGAACGACTTTCATGGCGTGCCTTCACTTCACGGCGAATTTCCTCTCTAAGCGCGGAAAACCCACGGGTTGTTAAATACCAGCGCCCCGTGTAGTGCCCTTCGTACCAATGTTCAGACTCGGTTTTATCTTCGTTGAATCGGTGAGGCACGGGAACACGAAGTTTACGAGCTTTTGAGAGGAGTTTTTTTGTTAAATAGGCGTCCTCCTCTTCATCGTGTAAGTCAACTTCAAACCGATGGTTATGCTCTAAGCTTTCAACTTTGTCTCTGTCTTTAAGTTTTCTTGCAGCCGAAATATCTTTTGCATAAGCTCTATCTAGCAATGTTCTTTGCCAAGACAAACGCAACTCAGTTGGTATTGGCAGTTTTGCAACTATTTGTAGCAATGAAATCATAGCCGTGCCCTTTAGTGCTAACGTGAAGTTAAGCTGCTTGCTCAGCTTTTTGCGCAGTTCGCTTCGAACCTAAGATCAGGAGTTCCTCTTCCGGTGGGAGTAGTTAATGAATGATGCAACCATTTTATTTCTTAGCAACGCCTCATGTTCTGTAGCGTAACAGAGAGTTGCACCTCCATGCCCGAGGTTCGGCGTGCGATTCCTGTAAATGTAGAACTGATGCAGTGACTCCGTGGCATTGGCATCAGCGATCTTCTTAAGCCTAATTTCCTTGACAGCGTCGCCTAAAGTGGCTGCAGAAATACCCTTTTCATTGAGCCATTCCTTCAGATCGCCTTCATTTGTTTCGGCGCGTATAGTTCAGCAGCATCGTAGATAAGACTCCTAGAGCAGCGCCAGAGAGCGAAGCGAACGGGGTTGAACGGCGGGTTAGGCTGCTATGCATATAGAAACGACACAAAAGGAAGCCGTTTGCCGGAAACGCGCATTCGGAAATAGAGTCTTCTTCCCTTGAGCGCCTTTGGATTACAAGCAAAATAGTCCTGGGCCGAAAACTCAAGAATTTTGCTACTATTTTCCGGAATTTGAAAATCTGTAAAGTATTCATCCGGCCCAGCACATAAAGATTCGAAAAAGGGAAGAAACCAAAACCGTCTAAACACAATTTCCCAATAAGTAACGATGATTGGTCTGTTCGAGTTATTTCTGATGATGATTTTGTTTCCAACATCAGCAATGCTCGCCATCGAGAACCCGATCTCCACTTGCAGTCGGTTCTTCCGATACTCTCTGACCGCGAGAATGGTCGAAAGCACTGCGCCCCAAGTAGCAATACCATCGAGACCTTTAAGCCATTCAATTAGAGCAGCCATTTAGATAAGCCTAATGTTTGGCATAAACGGCGCGCTTTATCGCGCCCCGCTCGATGGATGAGCTGAGCCTCACCTTATTATCCAGGCTATAGAAACAAGCCCCCAAGTAAGGAACAAGAGCATGCCACCAACAAATATTGCTGCTGCAGTGCTAAACGACCAGTAAATTGTGAGCTTTTGTTTAGACGTATTAACTTCCAATCGACGCCCGCCAGATTGTAGTATCTCGATAGTGAGTGCGATGAGACCAACTGTTACAAGAGCAGCAACAATCGATGCGAAGAGACCAAAAACCAAATTAAAAGACGTGACATTTGGTGTCAGCGCTTTAACCCATACTAACGATACACCAGTGATAGAAGCAATAGCCCCCCCGGTTTTTAATGTATTTTGCCATTTCATTTAATGCGATTCCTGTGTTAGTAAAGGCCTAACATTTGAATTAAGGGGCGCCGTTATGCCCCCCGCTTGAATGATTATGGGTTAGGCATTAGGCCATGTTACTTTTATAGCAACTTGTTGGTTTTCAATGGCTTTGTATAAAACCATGCCTCCATCAAGATGAATTAAAAGTTCAAGTTTTGTTAGAGAGCCTTTAACGTCACTTCCTGCATAAACGAAGACTTGAGCGTAGCCTTCTGGTGGAAGCATGCAAGGAGGATAAGCAGTCCAATCATCAGGGGCTTTACCATTTTCAAATGCAGTGGCAGCAATTGGAGCGAAAAACTCAACTTCTTTGCGATTTGTGCAGGCTTCTTTTATTGTGGAGTAGTTTTCTTTATTAAATTCCATAAATTTTCCTTTTTGCTTAACGTAGAGTTGAGGGGTGGCGCGCTTTTGCGCCGCCCCTCTCGAACGGCAGCTTATGCATCATGGAGTTTTAGAGCAATTTCCCGTAAGTACCGCATGCCAGAAGGGGTTAGTCCACCATCGAAATATTCATGTTTTTCCAAATCGTCAATGTACTGATGGGGAAAATTATTCGTGAGCTCATCGAAGTGTCTGCGTATTGAAGTGGGGCTTCCTTCAATAATTTTTTTGAGTCCAATCTTTTCTATTACATTAGATCTAGTAAAGCGATCCATTCCAGTATCATCGCGAATGTTTCGATCACGCTTTTTGTCCATACGCTCCATGAACAGCCTTTTATTCAGCTTAGAAACTTCTCTTTGTGCTTCAATCAACTCGTCTTCTTTGGCTTTGAGTTTTGCGAGCACTTTTTCTTTTTCTTCCTGTTCAAGATGTGATCGCTCTACCAATTGCTGGACAATTTCGTTTCTTTCAGCGAGGACTTTTTCAATTTCTTGTTGTTCAGTTTCCAGTTTTTGTTTGGTTTTTTCGACAGCATCGCCGTGCTTGGTTGGAATGTTCTGCAAGTAGGAACGCATTGATGAGTACCCCTCGTCTAAATTACGCAGCCGCTCCCCAAAGCCGCTTTCGATTTTTACCAATAACTCGGCAATATCCTTTGTAAACTTGTAAGTGTTGTCGTAGAAGGCATTGCTTGTTTCAGTCGCTTTGAAATAGAAAAGTGCAGCTAGGCCGACCGAGAAGAGCGCTAAGAGAAGCGACAGCAGTGTAGGAAAATCAACTGTCAAGGTTGTCGGTGTTGAATATATTTTATATGCAGTTACGCCAACCAAGATGACTGTAGAAATTGCTTTTACCAATTCCCACAAACCTGCTTTACCCTTTTCTTCATTCATGCGCGTTCCTTTTTATGCATACCGTTAAGCGGCTGGATGATAGTAATTTAATCATTGTTGTTCTCTATATAAATCATTGAATAGAGTTTGTTTAGTGCACCTTTAATTTTTATATATAAATGAACCACACACCATGATGTCTGATAAGGGGAATGCGCCAGTCATCCACCAAAATTGCTTGAGCAGATCTCAGCATCGCAACCAAATGATGAACTATAGTATCAGAACAGAAAATGCCTATGTGGATTAGATCAAGCGCTTGATTATCTTCCATAACAAGGCCATCCCAAACCCCTCAAAGGTTAACATGTGGAGACTTTCTTGACACATCTGGCGGTTGAAAGGCATGTGTCGGCATCCACGCAGAATCACTTGGAGCGCGTAAAAATACGGATAGTTATCTGGAATTGTTATCGATGGGAATGAGCCTGCCCATGGTGATTGCGGGGCTGGGGATGTTTAACCTGTGCCGCCAGCCGCGTCCTTAGAACTGCGGCACCCGATGCCGGGCACGATGGCGCGCCACCTCGGGGCTGCGCAGGGCGGCGTGCTTGGTAGATCTGCCCTGCATGCGCTTGCGCCATAACCTGAACGCGGAGCTGCGCAGCTGCCGCCGCATGAGATCAATCACATCCGCTTCAGATAAGCCAAATTGAAATGCAATGGCTTCGAATGGCGTGCGATCTTCCCACGCCATTTCGATCACCCGGCCAATATCCGCCGCACTGAGTTCCTGACCGGAGATAGTGGGTTCAGCGGTATCCCGAGTTAGCAGCACCGCTTCACGCCTTTCCATTTGCCATCCTGCCATTGCTTGAAAAAGGCTTCGCGCGTCAGCGGCGGCTCGTCCACGTGCTGCTCGGCGTGATGTCGCAGATAACGCTCGTAGGCATCATCGCCAGACAGGCGGCGCACCACGCGCCAGAAGGCTTTCAACTTATTCAGCATAGTTAATCCCTTACCCATTGGGCATTCAGCGGTGCTGGTTCGTGCGGGTGCTCGGTCGATGGCTTCACACTCTTGCCTGCCAGATAGCGCCAGCACACGCGCAGCATATCCAGTATCACCACCCACAATATGACGACGAAAAACAGCGTCAGCCAGGCATCCAGTTGCTGGTTGAAAATCAGCTGTGGTGCCACGGCGGCTTTTTCTGGTGGCAAAGCACCTGCCGCCAGTTTGGCCGCCATATCATTGGCAGCGGCAAAAAAGCCCACGCGCACATCATCGCTCATGATTTTCTGCCAGGCGGCGGTACTGGTAATAATGACCAGCCAGGTGAGCGGAAGTGCCGTTACCCAGGCAAATTTGAGGCGGCCGGATTTGACAAAAATACCCGTGGCAACCGACAAAGCAATGGCCGCCAGCATCTGGTTGGAAATACCAAACAGCGGCCACAGGATATTGACGCCGCCATTGGGGTCAATCACGCCGATGTAAAGGAAATAGCCCCATCCGGCGACCACCAGCGCGCTGGTAAACAATACCGAGGGATACCACGAAGTCTCGCCCAGTTTGGGCCAGATATTGCCCAGCATGTCCTGCAGCATGAAGCGGCCGACGCGGGTGCCCGCATCCAGCGTGGTCAGGATGAAAATCGCCTCGAACATGATGGCAAAGTGATACCACAGCGCCAGCAGGCCCTGGCCGAACGCACTGCCAAAAATGCTGGCCATGCCCACCGCCAGCGACGGCGCACCCCCGGTACGGGCAAACAGCGTAGCTTCGCCCATCTCGCGCGCCAGCGACTCCATTTGCGCCACGGTGACCGGGAAGCCCCAGCCGCTGATGGTGGCAACGGCATCGGCTGCTTCCTTGCCGACGATGCCCGCCGGGCTGTTGATGGCAAAAAACACGCCCGGATCAAGCACGGTGGCGGCAATCATCGCCATGATGGCAACGAAAGACTCCAGCAACATGGCGCCATAGCCGATCATGCGGATGTCGCGCTCGTTTTCCAGCAGCTTGGGCGTGGTGCCGGAGGCAATCAGCGCATGGAAACCGGAAATCGCCCCGCAGGCGATGGTAATAAACACAAAGGGAAACAGCTTGCCGCCAAAAATGGGGCCGGTGCCATCAATAAACTGCGTCAGTGCCGGCATTTTGACTTCCGGCTGCAGCATCAGAATAGCAATCGCCAGCACAATGACAGTGCCCAGCTTCATGAAGGTAGACAAATAATCGCGTGGCGCCAACAGCAGCCAGACCGGCAGAATGGCGGCAGCAAAGCCGTAGGCAATAATCCACCAGGCCAGGGTCAGGCCTTCATGGTCAAACCACACGCGCAAGGTGGGATGATGATCCACCCAGCCGCCACCTGCGACGGATAGCAACAGCAGGATCACGCCCAGGGCAGACGCTTCCAGCACCTTGCCCGCACGGAAGTGGCGCATGTACAAACCGACAATCATGGCGATGGGAATCGTCGCCGCCACGGTAGAAGTCGCCCAGGGGCTGTGCTTCATGGCATTGACCACCACCAGCCCGAGCACGGCGATGAGGATGATCATGATGGCAAAGGTGCCAACGAGGGCGGCGGTTCCGCCTATCGCCCCCAGTTCCTCACGCGCCATCTGACCCAGGCTGCGCCCATTGCGGCGGGTGGAGAGGAACAAGGTCACCATATCCTGCACGGCTCCCCCCAGCACGGCACCAAACAATATCCACAAGGTACCGGGCAGATAACCAAACTGCGCGGCCAGCGTTGGCCCTACCAATGGGCCAGGTCCGGCAATCGCCGCAAAGTGATGGCCGAAGACGATCCATTTATTGGTAGGCACAAAATCGCGGCCGTTATCCAGGCGCACGGCCGGGGTTGCCCGCGAGGCATCCAGCATCAGCACCCGGGCGGCAATCCATGCCGAGTAAAACCGATATGCCAGGGCATACACACATAATGCCGCGGCAATAAACCACAGGGAGTTGATACTCTCGCCGCGATGCAGGGCGATGCCTCCCACCGCTGCCGCTCCCAGGATGGCAACGAGCAGCCACACGCTATTCTTCAGGATAGTTTTCATAATGACCGTGAGTGATGTGCAATGGGCTCACAGTATAAAACAGACCTGGGCGATATGCCGTGTCTACCTTTGGGAAGGCTGGAATGGATATGACACCTGCAGGCCGGATGCATAGAAAGAGGCATGCCTGGAACAGAAGCCATCGGGATACATAAAAAAGCCGGAGCAATCATGCTCCGGCTTTTTCTCACAATCACCACCTGGTGCCAGGCACTCGGTGGTCTCCTCCCTGCTTTTATCTATTTCTTATCTTTACCAACCTGATTCCCGATAATGCCGCCCACGGCAGCGCCACCGACGGTACCGACAGCACTACCGCCCGTCAACACAGCGCCTGCCGCGGCACCAACACCTGCACCCACGGCCGTATTCTTGTCCCGGGCGGACATATTGCTACAGGCGGAAAGACACGCCACCGTCAACACGATGCCGGTCACCCGCCAGGTTTTATTGAGGATTTGCATGTCTATCTCCTAAAGCTATTTAGTTATTAACTTGCTGGCACGATGGCTAGATACGGCCGGTAAGCAGCAGGATCAACAGAATGATGACAACCAGGCCCAAACCGCCACTTGGCGCATAGCCCCAGTTACGGCTGTGCCCCCAGGTCGGCAACGCACCCAGCAACATCAGGATCAGTACGATAAGCAAAATGGTCGTGATGGACATAAATTCCCTCTTTTCTTCAAATTAGTGAACAGTTGAACTGCTCTGGTTATGGGGTAATTTGTGATGCGGCGCCGACCAAAGGCCGACGGTATTCATGCACGCGCAGGCGTGCATTTAATTTAGTGCATGAAAAAATAGATGATGATGAGCAGGAATGCCGGTACACCCAGCAGCCAGGCAATAAAATATTTAATCATCAGAATTCCCTCCTTGGTTTAAGCGTTTGTTTGTTTGACACGCAGCTCCACTGTATAGGGGCTTGGTCGCAACGCGCATAGGGGTAGGTCTGATACTGGTGTCAGTGGAGGCTTACAGTTATGCGTTGGCTTTTACCAGTCGGGGAAGTCTCCCGCGCCTTGCGCATTGTGCGGGCGATTTCTGGAGTACCATGCAATCCATGGAACATTCCCACCCCCAACAAGGTCTGTCGTTTACATGACAACCACGCCTGATTCCCCCGATATGAGCGCAGAAACCCCCGTGCCTGCTGCCCCTGCCAAACGCCTTTCCGCACTGAGTCGGCTCTGGCCCTTCCTCCGCCCCTATCGCTGGCAGATCATGCTCGCCCTGTTATTGCTGACACTTGCCAGCGCTACCCTGCTGGCGGTGCCCCTGGCATTCCGCGATCTGGTGGATTTTGGTTTTGACAAACCACCGCAGCAGGGGCCGAGTGCCAATGGCGATCTCAACAGCCACTTCCTGCTGCTGTTTGGGCTGGCCTGTGCCTGGGCCATGCTGGTTGCGGCACGTTATTTCACTGTCTCGTGGGTGGGGGAGCGAGTCACGGCAGACTTGCGCAGTGCCGTCTACGGCCGCGTGCTGACGCAATCACCGCAATTCTTTGAAACCCTGCAGACCGGCGAGGTGTTGTCGCGACTGACCACCGACACCACACTGATCCAGACCGTGGTGGGCAGCTCCGCCTCCATGGGCCTGCGCAGCCTGTTCCAGTTTGTCGGCGGCATGGTGATGCTGGCCGTCACCAGCACCTATCTCTTTTCCATCAACCTCGGGCTGATGTGCCTGCTAGTACTGCCCATCATGCTGATCGGCCGCTCTGTCAAAAAGCTCTCGCGCGAATCGCAGGACAAGATCGCCGCCAGCTCGGCCATGGCCGGTGAAATCCTGAATGCGATGCCCACCGTGCAGTCCTACACGCAGGAGCAGCGCGAGATTGGCCGCTTCAAGCAAAGCACCGAACTCAGCTTTGAAACCGCCATCCGCCGCGTTCGCGTGCGCGCCGCGCTGACCGCATTGATCATCACCGCCGTGCTGGGAACCATCGTCTTTGTGCTGTGGCTGGGCGCGCGTCAGGTCAGTGATGGCGCCATGACGGGTGGCGAGCTGGCATCGTTTGTGTTGTATGCCGCCATGGTGGCAGGGGCGGTGGGGACCATGGCCGAAGTCTGGGGCGACATCATGCGGGCCGCGGGTGCCACCGAGCGCCTGCTCGAGCTGTTGCAGGCGGAGCCTGCCATTCAGGCACCGGCAGAACCCATGGCATTGAAGTCAACCACGGAAGCCACCATCGGCTTTCACCATGTCAGCTTTCATTACCCCTCACGCCCCACCCAGCCCGCTTTGCAAGAGCTGACACTGGAGATCGCCGCTGGCGAAAACATTGCGCTGGTCGGCCCTTCCGGTGCCGGCAAGACTACCCTGTTCCAGTTGCTGCTGCGCTTTTACGACACCAGCGCTGGCAGCATTACCATCAATGGGCAGGATATACGCCAGCTAAGCCTGGAAAGCCTGCGCGGCCTGATCGCCGTGGTGCCGCAAGACCCGGTGATTTTCTCGGCCAATGCCATGGAAAATATCCGCTATGGCTACCCCTATGCCACCGATGCCGAAGTGCTGATGGCCGCCAAGGCCGCCCAGGTCGATGAGTTCATCCATCGCCTGCCCAAGGGCTACGATACTTTCCTTGGCGAACGCGGCACGCGGCTGTCGGGCGGGCAACGCCAGCGTATCGCCATCGCACGTGCAATCCTCAAAAACGCCCCTATCCTGCTGCTGGATGAAGCCACCAGCGCGCTGGATGCCGAATCCGAAATCCTGGTGCAGCAAGGCTTACAGGCCGCCATGCAAGGCCGTACTACCCTCATCATCGCGCACCGCCTGGCCACGGTGCAGCAGGTGGACAGGATTATCGTCATGGATCAGGGGCGCATCGTGGAAACCGGCACGCCAGCAGAACTGCGTCAGATGGGCGGGCTCTATGCGCGTCTGGCCAAACTGCAGTTCCACGATACCGAAGCCTCTGGCAACCCGTCCCCTGCAGTCCCCGATATAGCCAGCCTCGCTCATGAATAAGCCCTGAAGCAATGCAAGCGGGCGCGCCTGAACTTGCGCCCGCGCTGCATGCTCCCAGTGCTCATGATGACAATGCGCCATTTCTTTTCCCGCTGGCTGCTGGCTTTGTTGCTGGCCGCCGCCCTGCCAGCCCTGGCCCAGCCTTGCGATGCGGTGCTGCAGCGCTGGCAAACGGAAGAAAATGCCGTGCTGGCCGAGCTTGCACCGGTATTCCAGCAAGGTCGCGAAGATGGCACCATTCTGGTCGAACTGCGCTCGCTGCCCGACTGCGCCACCGAATTACGCCTGCAACTCCCCGCCACCGATCTGGAACAAACCCGTCAATATCTGGAGCAGAACCCGGCCAAACGCATTCTCATGAGTGCACAAGGCTATGCCATCCCTGATCAGACCGAAAGCGTGGTCACCATCGCGGTTAATGACACACACCCTACCGATCTGAAAGCGCTGAACCAGGGGCTGGAATTTATGTATCAGCTGCTGACACAGCTGCGCGCTCATATCCCGGATGGCCAGCAAAATCAGCAAGCCTGGCCGTTGGCCCTGCAACAATCGCAGCTGCATGCCTGCCGCCAGGCCTGGCAGGCCACCGACCTGACATCCGCCTGCCAGTGCCGGCTGCAGCAGTTATCGGCCAGTATTCCGCCGCGCCAGATGGCTCTGATTATCTATCTGCAACAACAGCCTTATGCCACGGCTACCGGCGCACTTTCCAGCTTCAATACGCTCCAGCAATCCATCCTGCACAGCTGCCAGCTACAGCCTCGCTAACTCCAGAACCCGCCGAATCTGCGGTGGGAAGCGCCCACCAGCGCGCCGGATGCCGCATCAGAAATACGGGCGGTTTGTATAGCCGCCTCGCTGAGCTACAATTCGGCGAATCATCAGCCACTTCACTACGTCTTGAAGTGCACGCCGTTCTCTGCCCCATGCCTGAAAGCATTGAGCACTGTTCTTGCTTGCACTGACTCATCATGCAGAATATTTCACCTGACAATACGATTTTATTGGCCAAAACGCGCCATATCGAAGAGCTGGAACGGCTCTCCGTCAGCATTCAGTTTGTCGAGAGCATAGGCTGGATGGTGCACCAGCTGCAGGCAGAGCGCGGTGCCAGCTGTCTTTATCTGGCCTCCGCTGGCAGCCGCTTCGCCAAAGAGCGCAGCGCCATCATTGAGCAGAACCAGATTTCGGAGTCGGCGTTTAAAGAGGCCTTGCAACGCTACCTCCATCACAACACCTCGGCAGATGCCAAACAGCTGACCCTGGTCTCGTGGATTTTGCTGGGGCTTGAGCAGCTCTTGCCCTTTCGCCACCAAGTCACCTTACTAAAGATTCCGTTCAGCGACTGCATACAGTCCTACACGCGGCTGATCGGCAGTCTGATTTCGCTCATTTTTGAAATTACCGACAATACCGTCAACAGCAAGATCTCGAGCTATCTGGTCGCGCTCTACAACCTGGTGCAAGGCAAAGAATTTGCGGGGCAGGAGCGCGCCCTCGGCTCGCATCTGTTTGGTTCGGGCTACATGCAACTGGAACACCAGCACAAGCTGCTGGAGCTGATAGCGCAACAGGACCGGCATTTTGAGCTGTTCAACCAGTTTGGCACGGATGCCTTGCGCGAAGCCTGGCGTACCACGCTGGAAACCGAAGCACACCACAGACAGCGCGCTTACAGAAGCAAGTTGACCGCCGCCAAAGACCAGCAGACACTCCAGCGCGCTGATAGCGATGCCTGGTTTGACGTTTGCAGCACAAGGCTCACGGAGATATGGCATATCCAGTGCCAATTGGTGGCCGCCATGCACGACACCCTGAACAGCTTGAGCGATCAGGCGCGACGGGATCTGGAAAACACGCGCCTGCATCTGGGCGAGCTGAAAGCCAGGCAAACGCCCACATCCAATGTCGACAACACGTTTTTCAATCTGGCGATTCCGCTGGAAAGTGCATTTACCTTTTTAGCCCACGACGAGCTCACGCCCTACCCCATGGAATCCATTATTGCCTTGCTGCAACAGCAATCGCAGCAACTGGCGGAAATTGAAAATGAGCTGTCGGAAACCAAAAAATCGCTGGCGGAAAGAAAGCGTATTGAACGCGCCAAAGGCTTGCTGATGAGCAAACTGGGCTTATCCGAAATGGAAGCCTACAAAATGCTGCGCAACACGGCGATGGAGCAAAATCGCAAGCTGATTGATATTGCCGAAAACATCATCACGCTATCCGCACAAGGGCAATAGTCCGCTTCATATCATGGTGCACTTGCACACAATAAGTGCGATGCATCACAAAGTTGCCTCGGCTGAATTTCAGCTTCGCTATTTATAAAATCATTAAAATTCAATCACTTAATTTTTAAAATAAAGTTGGCACAGGGTTTGCTTATGTCTAGACAAAATGTCAGGCCAACGGCGGCCTAACGTTTATGCAGCAGGGCATATCCCCCAGGAAATGACCTCTGCAAGTAGCAGTAACCTAGCCCAGCTGAATGCAGGCAAAGGTTAACAAACAGCACATTAAACGAAGCGATTGCGCTTCCACGGATATGGACAAAGGCGTCCAGCATGTAGACAGGAAACTGTTTGCAGGCTGGACGCCTTTTTTGTTTTTGCGGTTTTGATTTTGATACTTGATGCATCATTTTTAGGGAGCAGACATGAAAAAAACACCAGATACTGCAGCAGATAACGCTACACCTGACGTCGACACCAGTCGTCGCCAGTTTTTCAAGAACGCCGCCGCCGGCGCAGTGGGCGCTGCCGTCATGATGAACATGCTACCGGCAGGCTTGCGCAATCAGGCATGGGCTGCAGGCTCGGATGCTCCAGAAATCACCGAAGTCAAAATCGGCTTTATCCCGCTGACCGACTGCGCACCTATCGTTGTGGCTGCCCAGATGGGCTTCGACAAGAAATACGGCATCAAGATCGTGCCGTCCAAGGAAGCTTCCTGGGCTGGCGTACGCGACAAGGTGGTTAATGGCGAACTGCATGCGGCGCATGTGTTGTATGGCCTGGTGTATGGCGTGCAGATGGGCATAGGCGGTCAGCAAAAAGACATGAACGTGCTGCTGACGCTGAACAACAACGGCCAGGGCATTACGCTGGCCAACCAGTTGAAGGACAAGGGCGTCACCGGTGGCGCAACGCTGAAACGCCTGCTCGACAATGAAAACCGCGATTACACCTTCGCCCAGACCTTCCCCACGGGC
Organism: Methylovorus glucosotrophus; assembly: GCF_009858335.1. NCBI lineage: Bacteria > Pseudomonadati > Pseudomonadota > Betaproteobacteria > Nitrosomonadales > Methylophilaceae > Methylovorus > Methylovorus glucosotrophus. Next base: position 281,533 of record NZ_VMSE01000002.1, on the reverse strand, counting down.
ACCCACGCCATGTGGCTCTACTACTGGCTGGCGACTTACGGGATCCACCCCTTCCAGGATGTGAAAACCATCGTGGTACCGCCACCGCAAATGGTCGCCAACATGCGTATCGGCAATATGGATGGTTACTGCGTGGGCGAGCCATGGAATGCACGTGCCATTTACGACAAGGTCGGCTTCACCGCTGCCACCACCCAGGAAATCTGGACCGACCATCCGGAAAAGGTGCTGGGCACCACCGCTGAATTTGTCGCCAAGAACCCCAATACCGCGCTGGCCATTACCAAGGCCATTCTGGATGCCTGCCGCTACATCGACGCTACCGCCAACCGCCCCGCGGTGGCCAAGCTGATTGCTGGCAAGGCCTATGTGAATGCGCCGGAAGAAGTCATAGAAGGCCGCTTCCTTGGCCATTACGACAATGGCATCGGCAAGAAATGGGAAGACCCCAACTACATGAAGTTCTTCAACGACGGCAAGGTGACCTTCCCTTACCTGTCCGATGGCATGTGGTTCCTCACCCAGCACAAGCGCTGGGGTTTGCTGAAAACCGATCCGGATTACCTGGCCATCGCCAAAAAGGTCAACCGCATCGACATCTACACCGAAGCGGCCAAATCCTTGGGCATCGCCGTACCAAGCGACCCGATGCGCAGCAGCAAGCTGATCGACGGCGTGGTGTGGGATGGCAAGGACCCGAAAGCCTATGCCAACGGTTTCAAGATCAAGGCCTGATAAGGCGAGCGGCGGCCCGGAAGTCTGGGCCGCCAGTCACGGACATGTGATGCGAGGCAAATCATCATGAGTGCAATCGGAATAAGCAAGGAAAGCATCAAGACCATCATGCAGAATGAGCAAACCACCCCAACGGCAGTGAAAGCCGCTGTCCAGCCCGCAGCCGCGCGCATGGCACCGAGCAAGCGCCCCAGTGCGCGCGCCCTGAAACTGCGTGCGTTTTTTGAATGGCTGCTGCCGCCGGTTTTCGGGGTGCTGGCCATGATCGCGGTATGGACGCTGATCTCCTATCAATCACCCAACCTGCCTGGTCCCGTCAGCACCTGGCACTCGGCAGTGGAGCTGTTCAGCGACCCGTTCTACAACAACAGCCCCAATGACCAGGGCATAGGCTGGAATATCCTGGCGTCGCTGGAACGTGTGGGCCTGGGCTTTGGCCTGGCTGCGCTGGTAGGCATACCGCTGGGTTTCATCATCGGCCGCTTCCAGTTCATGTCGCGCATGGCAGCACCCATCATCGGCATCCTGCGTCCGGTATCGCCGCTGGCCTGGCTGCCTATCGGCCTGCTGGTATTCAAGGCCGCCAACCCGGCGGCCATCTGGGTGATTTTCATCTCCGCCATCTGGCCCATGATCATCAATACTGCCGTCGGCGTGAGCAAGGTGCCGCAGGACTACATGAATGTCGCCAAGGTGCTCAACCTCTCGGAATGGAAGATCGTCACCAAGATTCTGTTCCCCTTCGTGCTGCCTTACATGATGACCGGCGTGCGCCTGTCCATCGGTGTGGCGTGGCTGGTGATCGTGGCAGCAGAAATGCTGACCGGCGGCGTGGGCATCGGCTTCTGGGTGTGGGATGAGTGGAACAACCTCAATGTGGAGCACATCATCATCGCCATCTTCGTTGTCGGCATTGTCGGCCTCCTGCTGGAGCTGGCACTGACCTCTCTCGCCCGCCGCTTCAGCTACGAATAAGGAACCCATCATGGAAAAAATCCTGCAAGAAAAGTACGTGCAGCTGGAAAACGTGAACATGACCTTCTTCACCAAAAAAGGCACGTTTGAAGCGCTGAAAGATGTGAACTTCAGCATACGCGAAGGCGAGTTCATCTCCATCATTGGCCACTCCGGTTGCGGCAAATCCACCGTACTCAACCTGATTGCCGGGCTGTTGCAACCCACCAATGGCAACCTGTTTTGCGCGGGCCGCGAGATTGCTGGCCCGGGCCCTGAGCGCGCCGTGGTGTTCCAGAACCACTCGCTGCTGCCCTGGCTCACCTGCAGTGAAAACGTTTACCTGGCGGTGGAACGCGTCTTTGGCGCCACCGAAACCAAGGACCAGCTGAAAAAGCGCACCCAGGCTGCGATCGAGCTGGTGGGCCTGGCCCATGCCGCCGACAAACGCCCCAATGAAATCTCCGGCGGCATGAAACAGCGCGTGGGCATCGCCCGGGCGCTGGCCATGGAACCCAAGGTGCTGCTGCTGGATGAGCCGTTTGGCGCGCTGGATGCCCTCACCCGCGCCCATTTGCAGGACGAGCTGATGGCCATCATGGCGAAGTCCGGCTGCACGGCAGTGATGGTGACACACGATGTGGACGAGGCCGTGCTGCTCTCAGACCGCATTGTGATGATGACCAACGGCCCGGCCGCCACTATCGGTGAAATCCTGGACGTGGAACTGGCCCGCCCGCGCAAGCGGCTGGAGCTGGCAGAAGACAGCCACTACAACCATCTGCGCAGTGAAGTGCTGAAGTTTTTGTATGAACGCCACGCCAAGAAGGCGGCTTGAGCAGGCAATACGAGTATTTAAACAAACAGGCAAAAAAGTGGCCCGTCGGTCAGGACGGGCCGGTACAGCAAGTTACCCCTCATCAGAAAAAAGGAGCAACACATGCAAAGTAATTCGAGTTTCACCTTGCGTCAAGCCAGCATTTGCGTACTGCTGGCCTTGGGCAGCGCACAGGCATCCATCGCCATGGCAGAAGAAACGCTGCCCGAATACACCTTCATGGATGCGGTCAAAACCGGCAAAAATCTCACCAGCTTTCGCCTGCGTTATGAAAACGTGAATCAGGATGGCCTGGGCCCGGCCGGCACATCAGCCGCCAACAACGCGCTCAAGGATGGCGAAGGCCTGACCCTGCGCAGCCTGATCGGCTGGCAAACCGCGCCTTACAAGAATTTCAGCTTTGCGGCGCAGATGATCGATGTCGCCAAGTTTCAGGATGACTACAACGACAGCACCAACGGCACCCTGATCAACAGCGTATCCAACCAGACCAGCCATGCCGAATACGCCAAGATTGTTGACCCCGACTACACCGGCATCAACCAGCTCTATATCGACTGGACCGGCATCAAGAACAACCGCGTGCGCCTGGGCCGCCAGCAGATCAACCTCGACAATGTGCGCTTTATTGGCGACATCGGTTTCCGTCAGGTCATGCAGGTGTTTGATGGTGTCAGCCTGCTCAACAAAACCATCCCCAATACCGAAGTCTTCGTGGGGCATATGGAGCGCGTGAAGCAGATCACCACCGAAACACGTGACAACGGCGCGCTGGAAATCCTGAATGCCAAATACCGCCTGTCGCCTACCGAGTTCCTGGTGGGCTATGGCTACTTCTCAGGCTTTGATGACCTGGGCTATGGCCGTGGCTGGTTTGGCAATGCCGCCGGTACCGGTGGGGTCGCCCAGGGCAAGAATGGCAACATCAACCAGAACGCTGACCAGGGCAACAAGATCCTGGGTCTGCGGCTGGATGGCGTGCACCCGTTCAACCCCAACCTGCGTGCGCTCTACACCGCCGAATATGCCAAGCAGACCGATTACAGCGGCGGTGACTCTCGCATTGACGCCCACTACTACAAGCTGGGTGGCGGTGTCGGCATTGATAACTTCAGCATACGCGCCGATCAGGAACTGCTGTCCAGCAACAACGGCCAGTATGCCTTCCAGACCCCATTTGGCACCAACCACCTGTTTCAGGGCTGGGTCGATAAATTCCTGACCACGCCGGTAGAAGGCATCCAGGACAGCTTTGTCACCGCCACCTACAAATGGGGCGATTTCCTGTTCTTTGCCGATTACCACGTCCTGAAATCAGACGAACGCTTCAACACTGTGGGCGGTGGTTTTGGCAACAAGTATGGCACCGAGTGGAATACCGCCGTGACCTACAACGTGAACCCGCACCTGGTTACCAAGCTGGAATACGGCAAATACACCGAGGATGACCATTACACCTTGCTGGCTGCAGCCGATACCACCGCTGGCAATCGCGGGCGGATTCGCGATACCGAAAAGTTGTGGCTGACCGTGATGTACACGTTCTAGGCCGATACATCCGCCAGGACTTGTCATCAACCCGTGGTATCTGCATCGCCCGATGCAGATACCGTTTAGCAACTAAAACCAGATGGATGCATGCATGAATACTGTTTTACAACATCGCCGCCCGCACCGTGCCGAGCCCAAGACCGTCAGCTCCGAGACTTTCAGCTCGCTGATCAACCTGGCCGGGCGCCAGCGCATGTTGTCGCAACGCATCATCCTCAACGCGATTCTGGCAACGCAACAGCATGAAGAAGCGGTAGCAGTCGCCGAGCAGGCGCTCGCTCTGTTTGAAACCAGCCATGGCGAGCTGGTGCATGGCAGCCCGCTATTGCCGGGTGTGTTTTTCCCCGCCCTGCATGCCATTTATTTTGGTGAGGCCCAGGCCGACAAACGCATCCGCGCCTTCATTCTTCAAGCACGATCCGCCATCAGCGCGCTCGGCACGCAAGCCGCCGTCGCCGAGGTGGAATCCCTGGGCAAACAGGCCACCCCATTGGTCAACCTGCTCAATCAGATCACGCAGGTATATGAGGCGGAAGCCAAGCAGCACGCCCACGCCCAGCAAAAAGAGCACAGGGCGCTGATGGGCAACATCCAGCAGATCGCCAAGCAGGCCAAGATCGTCTCGGTCAATGCGCAGATCATGGCGGCGCGTGCGGGTGAAGCAGGCAAGGAATTTTCGGTGGTGGCAGGTGTGCTCACCACCATTACGGGCGAACTGGACGAACTCATCGTCAGCGCCATGAAGTCGGCCCAGCGCTAATGCGGTGGGCCTTGAACACAATGTATCAGGACTGAAACGGTGAATGCGATGGCAGGAAAAGTGTATTTGATAGGTGCAGGCCCCGGCGACCCGGAGCTGATTACGCTCAAGGCGGTGAAGGCATTACAGGCAGCCGATGTGGTGCTGGTGGATGACCTGGTGAACCGTGCCCTGCTGGCGCATGCACCCCAGGCGCGCATTGTGGAAGTAGGCAAGCGCGGCGGCTGCAAGTCGACTCCGCAGCACTTCATCAATCGCCTGATGGTATCGCTCGCCGAGCAGGGCCAGACCGTGGCCCGGCTCAAGGGCGGCGACCCCTTCCTGTTCGGCCGCGGCGGCGAAGAAATGTTGGAGCTGCGTACCGCGGGCATTGCGGTCGACATCATCCCCGGCATCACCAGCGGTATAGCCGCTGCGGCGGCGATTGGCGTGCCGGTAACGCATCGCGAGTATACGCATGGCGTCACGCTGGTGACCGGCCATACCCGCGATGGTGAGCAACCCAACTGGCAGGCACTGGCCGCCAGCGGCACCACGCTGGTGATTTACATGGGCATGAAGCATCTCGCCAGCATCGTCAGCGAGCTGCTGGCAGCAGGCTTATCGGCAGAGACAGCGGCAGCGGCGATCCAGCAAGGCAGCCTGCCGGAGCAGCAGCAAGTCGTCACCAGCCTGGGCATGCTGCCCATGGCGGTGAAGCAGGCGGGCCTGGGTAGCCCGGCCATTATCGTGGTGGGCGATGTGGTACGCCTGGCACAACTGAACCTGGACGTGGCAGCCGTTGCTGCTGCGTGATTTTTAAGAGGTAGGAGAATGAGTATGAAAAAAATGAAACTGGTCGTCGTCGGCAATGGCATGGCTGGCATGAGAACCGTAGAAGAGCTGCTTAAGATAGCCCCGGATCTCTATGAAATCACCGTGTTTGGCGATGAGCCGCACCCCAATTACAACCGCATCATGCTCTCGCCCGTATTGGCAGGCGAGCAGACCATTGATGACATCATCCTGAACACGCGCGAATGGTATGCCGAGCACAACATCACGCTGCATACCGGCAAGCGCATTGTGAAGATAGACCGCACGCGCCGCATCGCCTATGCCGAAGATGGCACCGAGGCCGAATACGACCGCATGCTGCTGGCGACCGGCTCCACGCCGTTCATGCTGCCGATTCCCGGCAAGGAGCTGGATGGCGTGATCGGTTTCCGCGACATTAAAGACGTGGATACCATGATAGAGACCGCCAAAACGCACAAGCATGCGGTGGTGATTGGCGGCGGCTTGCTGGGCCTCGAAGCTGCCAACGGTCTCAAGATTCAGGGCATGGATGTCACCGTGGTGCATATTGGCAGCTGGCTGCTGGAACGCCAGCTGGACAAGACCGCAGGCAAGATGCTGCAAAAATCGCTGGAAGCCAAAGGCCTCAGCTTTCTGCTGGAAAAGCACACGGAACAGATTCTGGGTGAAAACGGTCGCGTGACCGGCGTACGTTTCAAGGATGGCAGCGAGATTGCCGCCGACCTGGTGGTGATGGCCGTGGGCATACGCCCCAACTATGCGCTGGCCGAATCGGCTGGCATCCATTGCAACCGCGGCATTGTGGTCAATGACACCATGCAGACCTACGATCCGCGTATCTACTCCGTGGGCGAATGCGTGGCGCACCGTGGCATCAGCTATGGCCTGGTTGCCCCTTTGTTTGAGATGGCAAAAGTCTGCGCCACCCACCTGGCCAATTTCGGCATCGGCCTCTACAAGGGCTCGGTCACCTCCACCAAGCTCAAGGTGACGGGCATTGATCTGTTCTCGGCAGGCGACTTCAGCGGGACGGAAGGCTCCGAAGAAATTGTTTTACACGATGCAGTTGGCGGGGTTTACAAAAAACTCGTCATCAAAGATGACAAAATCATCGGCAGCGTGCTCTATGGCGACACCACCGACGGCAGCTGGTACTTCCAGCTGCTGCGCGATGGCAAGCCTATTCACGAGATTCGCGATCACCTGATGTTCGGCCAGGATAGCCTGGGCAATACCGGCCATCAGGGCCAGGACAAAGCGTCCAGCATGACCGACGAAATGGAAGTCTGCGGCTGCAACGGCGTATGCAAGGGCACCATCGTCAAGGCGATCAAGAGCCAGGGCCTGTTTACCATAGATGAAGTCAAGAAACAGACCAAGGCAGGCTCCAGTTGTGGCTCCTGCACCGGGCTGGTCGAGCAGATTCTGGCTTCCACCCTGGGTGGCGGTTATGCGCCTCCTTCCACCTCCAAGGCAGTGTGTGGCTGTACCGATCTCAACCACGAAGAAGTGCGCGATGAAATCCGCAAGCACAAATACCTCAGCATTCCCGATGCCATGAAGGGCATGGGCTGGCGCACACCGAATGGCTGCGCTACCTGCCGCCCGGCGCTGAATTATTACCTGATCTCCACCTGGCCGCACGAAGCCAAGGATGATCCGCAATCAAGATTTATTAATGAACGAGTTCACGCCAATATCCAGAAAGACGGCACGTATTCCGTCGTGCCGCGCATGTACGGCGGCGTCACCACGCCAGACCAGCTGCGCAAGATTGCCGATGTGGCCGACAAGTATGCCGTGCCCATGGTCAAGGTTACCGGCGGCCAGCGCATAGACTTGCTGGGCGTGAAGAAGGAAGACCTGCTGGATATGTGGAAAGACCTCGACATGCCGTCCGGCTATGCCTATGGCAAGAGCATCCGCACGGTGAAAACCTGCGTCGGCTCCGAGTTCTGCCGCTTTGGCACGCAAAACTCCACCCAGCTGGGCATTGATATCGAAAAAGCCTTTGACCATATGTGGGCACCGCACAAGGTGAAGTTTGCCGTCTCCGGCTGCCCGCGCAACTGCGCCGAATCCGGCATCAAGGATGTGGGCGTGATCGGCGTCGATTCCGGCTGGGAGATTTATGTCGGCGGCAATGGCGGCATCAAGACCGAAGTCGCGCAGTTCCTGTGCAAGGTAAAAACAGCGGAAGAGGTCATCGAGTATTCCGGTGCCTTTATCCAGATTTACCGCGAAGAAGCGCGCTACCTGGACCGCACCGTGCACTGGATAGAACGCGTGGGTCTGGATTATGTGAAAAAGCGCATTCTGGAAGACGCCGAAGGCCGCAAGGCTGCCTACGAGCGGCTGATGTTTGCCTTGCAGGGCGCCACAGACCCGTGGGCGGAACGTGCCAACCAGCGCGAAACGCACAAGGAATTCGACACCATTACCGTTTAACGCAACGCGTGCCATGTGCGACTCAGACTTGTGCTAGCCTGAGTCTGCGCTGGCACCCGGCATTGCTGAGGAGATTCGCATGCAAAAAAGTTTCTGGCAGGCCGGGCACAAGCCCACCCTGTTTTCATCCTTTCTGTACTTTGACCTGAGCTTCATGGTCTGGGTATTACTGGGTCCGCTGGCGGTGCAGATCGCCGCCGACCTGCAACTGACCCCAGCGCAAAAAGGCCTGATGGTCGCCACCCCCGTGCTGACAGGCGCCTTGTTGCGCATTGCCATGGGCGTGCTGGTGGATCAGATCAAGCCGAAAAAAGCCGGGCTGATCGGCCAGCTGATTGTCATCGCCGCGTTACTGGTGGCATGGTTGCATGGCATACACAGCTATCAGCACACCCTGTTGCTGGGCGTGTTTCTCGGCTTTGCCGGTGCCGCCTTTGCCGTCGCCTTGCCGCTGGCTTCGCGCTGGTATCCGCCGGAGCATCAGGGCACAGCGCTGGGCATTGCCGGCGCGGGGAATTCGGGTACGGCGCTGGCCGCCCTGTTCGCCCCGGGCCTTGCCATTGCCTATGGCTGGAATAATGTCTTTGGCCTGGCGCTGATCCCTCTGGCCTTTGCCCTGGTGGTGTATCTGATATTTGCTAAGGATGCGCCCGATGCCCCCGCCGCCAAGTCCATCAGCCAGTATGTGGCGGTGCTGAAAGACCGCGATGCCTGGTGGTTCATGTTTTTTTACAGCGTCACCTTTGGCGGTTTTGTTGGCATGGCGTCTTCGCTCACCATTTATTTCCACGATCAATATGGCTTGTCACCGGTGCATGCCGGTTACTTTACGGCGGCCTGCGTATTTGCTGGCTCGCTGGTGCGGCCACTAGGTGGCAATCTGGCTGACCGCATCGGCGGTATCCGCACACTGACGGTCATGTATATCGTCGCGGCATTTTTCCTGTTCGTGCTGAGTTTTGGTCCTGCGCAACAAGTGGCTGGCCTGGCTGTCGTCATCGCTGCCATGCTGGCACTGGGCATGGGCAATGGCGCCGTGTTTCAGCTGGTACCACAACGCTTCCGCAAGGAAATCGGCGTGATGACCGGACTGGTGGGCATGGCCGGTGGCGTGGGCGGATTCTATCTGGCTTCAAGCCTGGGTTACTCCAAGCAGGTCACGGGCAGTTACCAGATCGGGCTGACCGTGTTTGCTGGCCTTGCCATTCTGGCGGTGATCGGCCTTACCAGCGTCAAGAAACGCTGGCGCACCACCTGGGGCTCGGCCGCCGTGACGTCGGCCAAGGTCTAGGATTTTCATGTCGCTACAATTGCTGCTCGGCCAAAGCACGGCCACCGGCCCGCGTGAACGCAATGAGGATTTTGCGGGCATGGTGACGCCGGTTGGCATGCAGTTGCAGACCAAGGGCGCGCTGATCGCCCTGGCCGATGGTGTCAGCGGCAATGCCGGTGGGCGCGAGGCCGCTGAAATGACCGTGCGCAGCATCTTGTCCGACTACTACGCCACGCCCGATACCTGGGAAGTGCATAGCGCGCTGGACAAGGTGATCACCGCCGCCAACCGCTGGCTGCTGGCGCAGGCCGCCCAGCATAAGGATTTTGCCGGCATGGCCAGCACGCTGTCGTTGATGGTGTTTCGCGGCCAGCGCTTTTACTCGGCGCATGTGGGCGATACCCGCATCTATCGCCTGCGCCATGGTGAATTGCAACAGCTCACCACCGACCATGTGTGGGAACGCCCCGATATGCGGCATGTGCTGAAACGGGCCATCGGCCTCGACCAGCATTTGTCGGTCGACTATGCCGATGGCGCTTTGCAGGTAGGCGATGTCTACGCGCTGATGAGCGATGGCGTGTGGGATGTGCTGGACCAGGCGACGCTGCATCATGTCATGGGGCTTTACGATAACCCGCAGTTAATCTGCGATGAGCTGACCCGGCTCGCAATTGCCCAGGGCGGTCACGACAATGCCACCGTGCTGGCGGCGCATGTGGTGCAGCTAGGGGAAGAAACCCTCACTGACCTCTTGGCCGAACACCGCCATTTGCGGGTGCCGCCCAAGATGAAAGCGGGCGATGTCATCGACCAGTTTGAAGTGCTGAGCGTCTTGCATGAGTCACGCGCCAGTCTTATTTACAAGGTACGCCACCGCATCACCAACCAGCTGTGGGTACTCAAGACCCTGCAACCTCTGCTGGCGGAAGACCGCGACAGCTGCCAGGCCCTGCTTAATGAAGAATGGCTGGCCAAGCGCGTGGTATCGCAATACCTGCCACAAGTGCTGCCACTGACCGCCGAGCAGCGCAGCCAGCTGTATTACGTGATGAGCTGGCATGAGGGCGCCACCCTGCAACATCGGCTGGATAACGGCCATCACTTCACCACCGCTGGCATTACCGGCATTGGCATTGCCCTGCTGCGCGGGTTGGGCGCCCTGCACCGCTTGCAGATACTGCATCGCGACATCAAGCCCGCCAATCTGCACATGGCGATGGATCAGCGTCTGCGCATTCTGGACCTGGGCGTGGCCTTGAGCCCGGTCACCGGCCATATTGCCAGCATGGATAACCCCGGTACGCCCAGCTTTATGGCGCCCGAGCTGTTTGATGGCGCTGGCGCCTCGGTCAGCAGCGATCTTTATGCGGCGGGCGTGACGCTGTATTACCTGCTGACGCGCAAATATCCCTATGGCGAGATTGAGCCTTTCCAGCATCCGCGCTTTGGCGAGCCGGTGCCGCCTACGCGTTATCGGCCGGAGATTCCACGCTGGCTGGAAAATATTTTGCTGAAAGCCGTCGCCCGTCTGCCCGAGCACCGTTTTGAAACCGCGGAAGAAATGCTGCTGGCACTGGAGATAGGCGAAACCCGGCCGATTTTGCCGCCGCCGCGCACACCCCTGATTGCGAGGGCGCGACTGGTGAAATGGCAGTGGATTGCGCTGGTATCGCTGATGGTGAATTTCATGCTGCTGTACTTGCTGATCGTCTCCTAATGCTGCCGGTTTAGGCAAGCGCAGGACAGCGGCTTATTGAGTTTGTGTTACTACGTTTTGTGTTTTTGTTGTTGCGTTGTCATCTCTTGATTTGGAGTTTTTTATGAGTACCTGGACCAAAATTGCCCCTTTGACTGACATTCCCAAGCTGGGCTCGCGCGTGGTGCGCACAGCCAAGGGCGACATCGGCGTATTCCGCACTGAGGATGACCGCGTGTTTGCCCTGAACAACAGCTGCCCGCATAAAGGTGGCCCGCTTTCGCAAGGTATTGTGTATGGTGACAAGGTGGCCTGCCCGCTGCATAGCTGGAAAATCAGCCTGATCGACGGCAAGGCCGAAGAGCCGGATGTGGGCGAGACTGCCTGCTTCGCCGTCAAGGTAGAAGACGGCATGGTCTTCCTGGACATTCCGTCCTGAAGGCAGTCCGCCCCATGCGTTTGATCATGCAACACGGATATGAAAGATCAGCGTCACTTGCCCGTCATGCTGGGACGCAGTCTATCCTTTACTCTCGTGTTGGCCTTAACCAGCGGTACCCAGAATCATGTTAAAAGAAACCAGATCCACCTGTTGTTATTGCGGCGTTGGCTGCGGCGTCATCATCACCAGCGAAGATGACCGCATTACCGGCGTGCGCGGCGATCCCGATCATCCGGCGAATTTCGGCCGCCTGTGCACCAAAGGCTCCACGCTGCACCTCACGGCCAAGCTGGATACGCGCGTCTTGCAACCCGAAATGCGCACCAGCCGTCATGCACCGCGCCAGCCAACTGATTGGGATACGGCGCTCGACCATGTGGCAGACCGCTTCGCCGAGACCATACGCGAGCATGGCCCCAACAGCGTGGCGTTTTATATCTCCGGCCAGCTGCTGACCGAGGATTATTACGTCTTCAACAAGCTCGCTAAAGGCCTGATCGGCACCAACAACGTCGATACCAATTCGCGTCTGTGCATGAGTTCCGCCGTGAGTGGGTACAAACTGACGCTAGGGGCGGATGCTCCGCCCGCCTGCTATGAAGACATCGATCACACAGCCTGTCTTTTCATCGCGGGCTCGAATACCGCCTATGCCCACCCCATCATTTTCCGCCGCATTGAAGATGCCAAGGCCCGCAATCCGGACATGAAAATCGTGGTAGTCGACCCACGTCGTACCGATACCGCCACCTTTGCCGACCTGCACCTCGCCATCCAGCCGGGCACCGACGTCGCCCTGTTCAACGGCATGCTGCACATCATGCTGTGGGAGGGCATGCTGGATCAGGCATTTATCCGTGAGCACACCAACGGCTTTGATGCGCTGAAGGAAACCGTGCGTGAATACACGCCGAAGATGGTGGCGGACATTTGCGGTATCCGCGAAGCCGATCTGGTGACTGCCGCCAAGTGGTTTGGTAGCGGTCCCTCACTTTCCATGTATTGCATGGGGCTCAACCAGTCTATCCATGGCAGCGATAAAAACGCCGCTCTTATCAATCTGCACCTCGCCACCGGGCAAATCGGCAAACCGGGCGCCGGGCCCTTTTCGCTTACCGGCCAGCCCAATGCCATGGGCGGACGTGAAGTGGGCGGCATGGCGAATCTGCTATCTGGCCACCGCGATCTGGATAATCCAGAGCATCGCGCCGAGGTTGCCGCCCTGTGGGGTGTGGAGGATGTACCCGCGACACCAGGCAAGACCGCCGTCGAGATGTTCGATGCCCTGAAATCAGGCGAAATCAAGGCAATCTGGATTGCCTGCACCAATCCGGCGCATTCCATGCCCGACCTCAACCAGGTAAGAGCCGCGCTGGAGAATGCCGAACTGGTGGTATTGCAGGATGCGTACGGCAATACCGATACCAATATCTATGCCGATGTTGTGCTGCCCGCCACCAGCTGGGGCGAGAAAGAAGGCACCGTCACCAACTCCGAGCGGCGCATTACGCATATCACCCCAGCCGTCGCCAAACCGGGGGCAGCCCGCCATGACTGGGAGATTGTGGTCGACTTTGCACAGCGTCTGGAGCAGCGGCTGGGCAAGGCAAACATATTGTTCAACTACCTGGTTCCCGAGACGATCTTCAATGAGCACCGCGAATCCACCCGCGGCCGTGACCTCGATATTACCGGTCTCAGTTATCAGCTTCTGGATACGCAGGGCCCACAACAGTGGCCGCTTAACGAGAAGGTAAGCACTGGCTTACAACGCTTATATAGTGATGGCATTTTCCCGAAACCGGATGGCCGCGCGCAATTTCATATCGCGCATTACAAGCCCACCGCCGACAAAACCGATGCGCGGCAGCCTTTGCATTTACTCACCGGACGCCTGCGCGACCAGTGGCATGGCATGAGCCGCACCGGCACCGTGGCCCAGCTGTTCAACCATGTGGATGAGCCAGTGATTTCGCTCAACCAGCAAGACATGGAGCGGCGCCAGATCAAGCCCGGCGACCTGGTCAAGGTCAGCAACAAACGTGGCAGCCTGACATTGCGGGCGCAACCATCCGATGAGATCCAGCCGGCGCAGAGTTTTATTCCCATGCACTGGGGCAGCCAGTTCATGAGCGGGCTGGGCTGCAATGCGCTGATGCCATCGGCGTTTGACAAAATCTCACGCCAGCCCGAACTCAAGCACACCGCGGTCAAGCTGGAGAAAGTCGAGCTGCCATGGCAGATGACCGTGATGCGCAACTGTGACGATATGCAGTTGCTGGAGGCGATTCGCCGCCTGCTGCCCGGTTTCGACTATGCGAGTTGTGGGCTTTATGGGCGCGGCAACGGCATGGTCGTGCTGCAAGCCGCCCATCATGCAGCCCCCGATGCCGCGGTGATAGATGCGCTGGATGCACTGCTTGGTATGACAGAAGGTGCACCCATGCTGAATTATCAGGATGCACGGCGCGGTATCAGCAAGCGTATTCTGGTGGAGCCCGACGTCGCGACCGGTCGCCAGCAAGTGGCCGGTGTGCGGCTGATAGGCGAAACCCTGGCCGCCGAGTGGCTGCGCGAAGTCATGACGGAAGGCCAGTTCAGCGATGAGCTCAGGCGCTGGGCGCTGGCGCCATTGAGTGCGCCACCCACCGGCCAGAGGAGTCGCGGCAAGATTGTATGCAATTGTCTGAATGTGGCAGAGAACGAAATTATTGATACCATACAGATGGGCGCTGATTTCATTACCCTGCAAAACAAGCTGAAATGCGGTACGCAATGCGGTTCCTGCGTGCCCGAACTGAAAAAACTGGTACAACTGCACGGCAGAACTGCCGCTTAACCATAAGGACAATCCATGAAATTCGTTTACATCGGCCTGCTGCTGGCCGCCCTCACTCCTTTCGCCCATGCCGCCGACAGTGAGGCGCAAGACATCACCGGCACCACCGACAAGGGCGAGAAAGTCGTGCTCCACCCCAACGGCCGCTGGGAATTCGTGGATACGGCAAAAGCAGCTGAAGCCAAGGAAATCGCCAAGCAGTTCCCGGAAAACCAGGGCTGTCCATCTAATATGCAAGGCGGCTTCCTCGGCTTTGGTCGTTGCATTCCGCAAGGCGACAAGGATTACAACCGCGGCTCCATGAGCGGCAAGGGTCGTTAAGCCATTCCTGATAGGTGCTCTTTGAAATAGCGTTCATTTTTTAAAGAGCACGGTTTATTTCCTCGATCCAGCGCATACTAAAAGCCAAGTTAGCCTTCACTCCCGGTGTGCGCTGGGCTGAAGCAGTACCACGCTATTCCCCCACAGCCTGAAAACAGGCTCAGCAGTCGTTTGCTGGCATGGTTCATGCTGGTATTCATGGCCGTGGCAGGTCATGTTGGCCTGCCATCTGAATAAGTCCAAGAACGTTCGTGACCCAAAGATTCATGACCCAAAGATTCGTGACTCAAGACTCGTGAACTTAAGAACAGTTGTGAAGGATTCGCATGGCCATACGCGTTGCATTGCACCACAAGACCAGCTACACCTTTGATCGCCTGGTTAATCTCTCTCCGCATGAAGTACGGCTCAAGCCCGCGGCCCACGCCCGCACGCCGGTGTTGTCGTACTCGCTGACGGTAAACCCGGAAAAGCACTTCATCAACTGGCAGCAGGATCCCTACGGCAATTACATTTCACGCTTTGTGTTCCCGGAAAAAGTCACCCAGCTGGACTTCACAGTGACGCTGGTGGCCGATATGACGGTCATCAACCCCTTCGATTTTTTCGTGGAAAAATACGCCGAGCAGTTTCCTTTTGCCTATACCGAACAACTGGAATACGAACTCGCGCCCTACCTGAAAGCGGAACCGGCAGGCCCGAGGCTGGCCAAGTGGCTGGACGACACGCGCAGCCAGCTATTGGGGGCACCACTCAGCATTGCCAATTTCCTGGTGGCCATCAACCAGCGTCTGCAAGGCGATATCGGCTATCTGGTGCGCATGGAGCCCGGCGTGCAAACGCCGGAAGAAACGCTGGAAAAACGCAGTGGCTCCTGCCGCGACAGCGCCTGGCTGCTGGTGCAGATACTGCGCCACCTTGGCCTGGCGGCACGTTTTGTCTCCGGCTATCTGATTCAGCTCACCGCCGACATCAAGGCGCTGGATGGGCCCAGTGGCACCGAGGTGGACTTCACCGATCTGCATGCATGGACCGAAGTGTATATCCCCGGCGCCGGATGGATAGGCCTGGACCCGACCTCCGGCTTGCTGGCAGGCGAAGGCCATATTCCGCTGGCGTGTACCGCCATGCCCGCCTCGGCCGCGCCGGTAACCGGCTTTACCGATATCGCAGAAGTTACGTTTCACCATGAAATGAGTGTCACGCGCATACACGAAGACCCGCGCGTCACCAAACCCTATAGTGAAGAAGACTGGGAAAAGATAGACCAGATAGGTCAGCAGGTAGACCGTGATCTGCAAAAGCAGGATGTGCGGCTGACACAGGGCGGCGAGCCCACCTTTGTATCGATCGATGACATGGACGGCCCCGAGTGGAACACCCAGGCACATGGCGACAAGAAACGTGAGCTCGCAGGCAAGCTGGCGCTGCGGCTGAAAGAGCGCTTCAGCCAGGGCGGGCTGCTGCATTATGGCCAGGGCAAATGGTACCCGGGCGAGCCTTTGCCGCGCTGGGCCATCAATATGTACTGGCGTGTGGATGGCCAGCCCATGTGGAACGATGCCTCGCTGTTTTCCAGGGATGGTCAGCCGGAGAATTACGACGTAGCCGAGGCAAGGCTTTTTGCCACCAGCCTGGTGGAAACATTGGGTCTGCCCCCGGCCTGCATGATAGAAGCGTATGAGGATGTCATGCAGCAAGCCTTGCTGGAGCAACGCCTGCCGGACAATGTTGACCCCCTGCAGGCCGACCTTGCTGCCAGCGAAGAACGCAAACGCTTGGCGCAACTGCTGGAAGTGGGCCTGGGCAAAGCCGCTGGTTATGTGATTCCACTCAAGCCGGAATCCACCAGCAAAACCACCAGCTGGCGCACCAGCAAATGGCCGCTACGCCGCGAGCATCTTTACCTGTTGAGCGGCGACTCGCCCATGGGCCTGCGCCTGCCTTTAGCCTCGCTGCCATGGGTATTGCCCGACGATGTCGAGCCCGAGTTTGCGGTGGATCCCTTTGAAGCCAGAGCAGACTTGCCGGAAAAACCTCTGGCCCGCAGCAAGCCCGGCAAGGCCAGCCTGAAAAAACCGGAAGCGCGCGAGGTAGTGCACACTGCGCTGTGCGTGGAGGTCCGTGGCGGACGACTGCATGTGTTCATGCCGCCCGTGTCGCGCATTGAGGATTACCTGACCCTGGTGGCGGCGGTTGAAGCCACCGCAGCCAAGCATCAGCTCAAGCTCTGGCTGGAAGGCTACCCACCTCCTCGCGATGCACGCATCAAGTCACTCAGCGTCACGCCCGACCCGGGCGTGATCGAGGTCAATATCCACCCGGCAGCGAGCTGGCAGGAGCTGGTGGGCAATGTCACCACCCTGTATGAAGAAGCCCGCCAGACCCGGCTGGGCACCGAGAAATTCATGCTGGATGGCCGCCACACAGGCACCGGCGGTGGCAACCACGCCACCCTGGGCGGCGCCACCCCGGCTGACAGTCCCATGCTGCGACGACCAGATGTGCTGAAAAGCCTGATTACCTACTGGCAAAACCACCCGGCATTGTCGTATCTGTTTTCTGGGACCTTTATCGGGCCCACCAGCCAGGCGCCACGGGTGGATGAAGCACGCGACGACAATCTCTACGAGCTGGCGATTGCCTTTCAGCAAATGGACAAGGTATTGCCAGACACCACGGAGAGTGAGCGCCCGTGGCTGGTCGACCGGCTGCTGCGCAATCTGCTGGTGGATCTGACAGGGAATACGCACCGTTCCGAATTTTCCATCGACAAACTCTATTCGCCTGATGGGCCGACTGGCCGTCTGGGCCTGGTGGAATTCCGCGCCTTTGAAATGCCGCCCCATGCCCGCATGAGCCTGCTGCAAATGCTGCTACTACGGGCGCTGGTGGCGCATTTCTGGCGCAAGCCCTACCAGGGCAAGCTGGTGCATTGGGGCACCGAGCTGCATGATCGCTGGATGCTGCCGCATTTTATTGCGCAGGATATTGGCGATGTGGTGGCGGACCTGCGCGAAGCGGGTTATGCCTTTGAAAAACACTGGTTTGATCCTTTTGTTGAATTCCGTTTCCCGCGTTACGGCACGGTCAACTACCACGGCGTGGAGCTGGAATTGCGTCAGGCCATCGAGCCCTGGAATGTGCTGGGCGAAGAGATGAGCGGCGGCGGCACCTCGCGCTATGTGGATTCCTCGGTAGAGCGCATGCAGTTGCGCGTGCGCGGCCTCACGGATGGCCGCCATATCGTCACCTGCAATGGCAGACCTCTACCGCTGCAAGCCACCGGCATTGCCGGCGAATATGTCGCGGGCGTGCGCTTCCGCGCCTGGAGCCCCTGGTCCGCCCTGCACCCCACCATCGCACCGCATGTACCACTGGTGTTTGATCTGGTCGATACCTGGAGCGGACGGGCAATAGGCGGTTGTACTTACCACGTCAGCCATCCTGGTGGGCGCAATTACGACAGCTTCCCGGTCAATGCCTTTGAGGCCGAGGCGCGCCGCTTTACGCGCTTCTGGGATCATGGTCACACGCCGGGGGCGGTATCGATTGCCGAAGAGCCGCGCAACCCGAAATTCCCGTTTACGCTCGACCTGCGGTGGCAAGCTGTTTAATATTGCGCCATGCTGTCTTCGATACTGAACGAATACCCGTTTGCGGCAAACTCTCATAACGAGCTGCTGCAATCGCCCGGAACGCCCCGCCCTCACTGGCAGCCACTGATAGATTCATTAAGTGGTGAAGAGCCAGCCGAGATGCGCAAGCGCGTTGAAAACGTGCGTCGACTGGTACACGAAAACGGCCTGACCTATAACGCCTACGCCGACACTCAGGGCGGGCAGCGGCCCTGGGATCTGGACCCCCTGCCCTTTATCCTGCCGCAGGATGAATGGGCACATATCGAAGCCGCCGTCATTCAGCGTGCCACCATCCTCAACACCGTGTTGCGCGACATTTACGGTGAACAGACACTGATGGCGCAAGGCATGCTGCCACCAGCCCTCATACACGGCAATGCCGGTTTCCTGCGCCCCTGTCATGGCATTCCGCAGCCGGATGGCGTCGCTTTGCACATGTATGCCGTAGACCTCGCCCGCTCGGCCGATGGCCGCTGGTGGGTAGTGTCGGACCGCACGCAGGCGCCTGCGGGCACAGGCTATGCGCTGGAAAACCGCATGGTGATTTCCAGCGTGTTTCCCGATCTGTTCCGTGACCTTAACATCCAGCGCCTGAGCGGATTTTTTGCCAGCCTGCGCGATAGCCTGGCCCATTGGGGACGTGAGTGTGCCTATCGACAATCGCAAGCCAACCCCAACATCGCACCGCTGAGCCCCAGCGAGCAGCCGCTTACAGTGATCCTGACGGCGGGGCCCTTCAATGAAACCTATCACGAGCAATCCTACCTGGCAGGCTATCTCGGTTTTCCGCTGGTACAGGGTAACGACCTGACCGTGCGCGAAGGCGTGGTCTGGCTCAAAACACTGGCAGGCCTCAAGCCTGTGCATGCCATCCTCAGGCGGCTCGACGATATTTACTGTGACCCGCTGGAGTTGAATGCCGAATCGCTGCTGGGCATTGCCGGGCTCACCGAAGTCGCGCGTCGCGGCCATGTGCTGCTGGCGAATAGCCTGGGCAGCAATGTGCTGCAATCGGGCGCGCTGATGGGCTTTTTGCCCGCGCTCAGCCAGCATCTGCTCAAGCAACCCTTGATGTTGCCTTCCGTCGCCACGTGGTGGTGCGGTGAGCCAAAGGCCCTGGAGACCGTGATTGCCAATCTGGATCGCTTGCTGATCAAGAACGCCTTTTTGCACACGCGCGAAATCATGATTTACGGGCAGGACCTGGATGGCGCAGCACGCGAGGAGCTGATTGCGCAACTGCGCGCCAATCCGGAAAACTACCTGGCGCAGGAGCTGGTCAAGGTATCGCAGGCGCCGGTCTGGAACAGCCAGCTGCAGCAGATGCAGGCGCAATCGGTGGGGCTGCGGGTATTTGCCTGTGCCACGCCCAATGGCTATATCGTCATGCCAGGCGGCCTGACACGGGTTGCCAGCAATGCCAGCAAACGCGTGATTACCATGCAGGGCAGCGGCTGCAGTAAGGATACCTGGGTGATCACGCCCGAGTTCAAGCCGAACACGCCCAGCCTGCTGCGCAAGACCACCTCCAGTGCCGGGCTGGTGCATGACAACATTCACCTTTCCAGCCGCGTCATTGAAAACCTGTTCTGGTTTGGCCGTCATTCGGTGCGCAGCTACCATGCCACCCGACTGCTGCGCACGGCTATTCATTACCTGCTGGATTTCTCGCCCGAGCATCGGGCTGTGGAATGGCCTACCGTCAAAGCCATGTGTGTCTGGTATAACCTCATGCCGCCTGAAGATGAGGAGTCTGACGGCAATTACCCCCTGTTTGCCGAAGATGAAAACGCCATTGAGTGCCTGCTGATTGCGGCCATTTTTGCCAATGACAGCTCCAGCCTGGCCAATCACATTACCCAGTTTTTCCAGCTGGCTTTCAGTTTGCGCGAACGCTTGTCGGGCGACCATTGGCGCCTGATCAACCAGCTGCATCTGCGTTTTGCCGAGCGTGATGCCCAAGCCTCCCTGAGCGAGGCGCTGGCAGTGCTGGATGAAACCAATACCTCTCTGGTCACCATCTCCGGCTTTACGCTGGACAGCATGACGCGTGACCAGGGCTGGCGCTTCCTGTCCCTGGGGCGCCGCATCGAACGCCTGCAGTTTCTGTGCATCCTGTTGCAAAAGGCGTTGGCGATGCCGGCCGAAAGCAGCCTGGACTGGCTGCTGGAACTGACCGATTCCATCGTCACCTATCGCGCACGCTATGCCGCGCAGCCCGAGTGGTTGCCAGTGCTTTATCTGTTGCTGATTGATGAAAATAATCCGAATGCGATGATGTTCCAGTTACGCGGACTGGTGAAATACCTGTCGCAGATATCGTCCACCTACAACGGCGGTGGCGGCGAAGGACGCATGATGGAGCGCATGGAAAGCCTGCGCGCGTTTGATGTGGATGCATCATTCCATCACAACAGCCCGGAGTTGATGGTATGGCTGAGCGACACCTATCAGGCCAGCGTGGATATTTCTACGCAGTTGGGGCATCGCTTTTTCAGCTTCTCGGACACCACCGCCAACTAAGCCGCCATGCGCTACCACATCCAGCACCAGACCGAGTATCAGTACGATTTTGATGTGACCCTGTCGCAGCACATGCTGCACATGACGCCGCGACTACTGGCATGGCAAACCACGCTGGCGCATCAGATCACCATTTCCCCCAATCCCAGCGAGACTTCGCAGCGGCTGGATTATTTCGGCAATTCTCGCCTGTATTTTTCCATTTACAGCCCGCACCAGACCTTGTCTGTCATCTCGGAATCCACCGTGGAGGTGCTGCCGCGCGTATTGCCCGCTTCACTAAGCCAAAGCCCGAGCTGGGAGTTTGTGAAAGAAGAGCTGATCCAGCACTACAACACGCATATCGAGGCGCAGGCGTTCCTGTTCAGCTCGCCCAAGGCGGGTCGCCACCATACGCTGGCAAATTACGCAGCCCCCAGCTTCACGCCCGGCAGGCCCTTGCTCGAAGCGGCGCTGGACCTGACCCAGCGCATCTACCAGGATTTTGAGTTTGATGACCAGGCCACCAGCATTTCTACGCCTCTATCCGACGTGCTGGCCGGGCGCCGTGGCGTATGCCAGGATTTTGCGCATCTGATGATTGCCTGCCTGCGCAGCCTGGGCCTGGCTTGCCGCTATGTCAGCGGTTATATCCTCACGACCCCACCCGAAGGCCAGGAGCGTATGATTGGTGCCGATGCCTCGCATGCCTGGGCCTCGGTTTACTGCCCGGATACAGGTTGGGTGGATTTTGACCCGACCAACAACTGCCTGGTGCAGACGGATCACATCACCGTCGCCTGGGGACGCGATTTCAGCGATATTTCGCCCATGCGGGGTGTAGTACTGGGCGGTGGCGCCCAGCAGCTGGATGTCAGCGTCACCGTGACCCCCATCGAGCAGAACTGATCGAGCAGAATTCGCCCGCTTCAGCGAGGCGCCATCCTAGAGCAGGCCGCGTTCCGCAAACGACAAGGTGGTATTGCCCGCCACGACAAAATGATCCAGCACGCGCACATCTACCAGATCCAGCGCCGTCTTCAGCTGAGCCGTGATCATTTCATCGGCCCGGCTAGGCTCGGCAACACCGGAGGGGTGGTTGTGGGCCAGGATCACCGCGCCCGCGTTGTAATACAGCGCACGCTTGACGATTTCCCGCGGATGCACGCTGGTCTGTGTCAGCGTACCCGCAAACATCTCCTCATGTGCCAGTACGCGGTTTTGCGCATCCAGAAATATCACCAGAAACACTTCGCGCGGCAGCCCTCCCAGCTTGAGGCTGAGAAAATCGCGCACCTGTTGCGGCGAGTTCATGACATCGCGCGCCTGCATTTCTTCAGTGAGCGCACGCCGGCTCATCTCAAAAATCGCCTGCAGCTGCACATACTTGCTGCTGCCCATGCCCTTGATCCGGGAAATCTGTTCCAGGCTGGCGGCAAAAATACCATTCAGGCTGCCAAACACCTGCAATAGCTCGCGCGCCAGATCGACGGCGCTTTTGCCAGTCACGCCTACGCGTAAAAAAATCGCCAGCAATTCAGCATCTGACAATGCGCTACTACCCTGCGTCAGCAGCTTTTCGCGCGGGCGCTCCCCTTCCGGCCAATCGATAATTGCCATACGTTATGTTTCCTCATGGTTGCCATCCGATTTCCCTGGCTGTGAGGTCCCCCACCAACGTCTGTGACAGATTTGCCGGAATATGCGCGCCATGCTGGCTGTCTGGAATGCGTCCAGCCATGAGTTCAGCGAAGCGTTGCGGATACAAGGGCTGCCGGTCCGGCTCGGCGTATCCCTCTGGGTAATGCGGTTGTGTAGTCGTCAGATCATATTTGTCGCGGGCACCCACGGTGTGCAGCAGCTCATGGGCAATCACCACATTATTCTGCGCGGTTTGTCCGGGATCGGCATATACGTTCACCAGCCCGACACGGCCTTTGCTGAGGGCGGTGGAATGCGGCAAGGTGGGATGACCCGCCACATCAAAATAGAGCAGATAAAGGCGAATATCGGCTTTTATCGGCGTGGGCGGACTATGTCGCCAGGTCCACCAGCGAAAATGCAGGCTCCAGGTCATGGTAGACAGCATGCCCGCATTGCGCGGCGGGGGCGGTGGAATATCCGCAACCACAGGCCCAAGGTGCACGGCAAATGGCTGTGCCTGCGCGAGATGGTATCGTTTGCCCTGCTCGGCAAAATATTCTTCAATTTGCGTCAGTTGTGCCTGATTCAGCCGGCGGATTGCCACATTGGAGGCTTCACTTAGGTCGGCATTCACCGGGTATAGCGTGACATACAACGTGCGGTGCCAGTCCGGCTGCCCGTTTTTCAGCCATGCTTGCTGGGCCACGGTCACCAACACAAACAGCAATACAAATATCCTGAGTTTTCGCCACATACCCTGCATCCCCGTTTAAATCGTGCAATCGGCAGACTGGCGCTGCCGTAATTTGTATTAAAATGAGCCCACTAATTCAAGAATTTATCATGACTCGTCCAATTCAACATCTGGTTGTCGGCATGACGGGCGGAATTGCCGCCTATAAAACCGCCGAACTGGTGCGCCTGCTGGTCAAGCAAGGCATACAGGTAGACGTGGTAATGACGTCGGCAGCCACGCGCTTTATCACCCCACTGACCATGCAAGCTCTATCTGGTCGCCCGGTATACACCGACTTGTGGGATGAGCGCATTGCTAATGGCATGCCGCACATCGAGCTTTCACGCCAGGCGGATGCCATTCTGGTCGCCCCTGCCAGTGCTGACTTCATGGCAAAACTGGTGCATGGTGCTGCCGATGACCTGCTTTCCACCTTGTGTCTGGCACGCGATTGTCCCTTGATCGTAGCCCCGGCCATGAACCGCCAGATGTGGGAACATCCGGCGACCCAGCGCAATGTCGCACAACTGCAACAAGACGGCGTACGCCTGATTGGCCCCGATAGCGGCGAACAGGCGTGCGGCGAAACCGGCCTGGGCCGCATGCTGGAACCGCAATCCATAGTGGATGCGCTGCAAGTTACATGCCCAAGCAACTTGCTGGCAGGCAAACGTATTCTTGTCACGGCGGGGCCCACCATCGAAGCTATTGATCCGGTGCGTGGCATTACCAATTTCAGCTCTGGCAAAATGGGCTATGCGATTGCCCAGGCGGCCATTGAGATGGGTGCGGATGTTACCCTGATCAGCGGGCCTACAGCCCTGGCGGCACCAAGGCACTGCACCACCATTCAAGTCACCAGCGCCCAGCAAATGCATGACGCCGTGATGGCGGAAGTGCGTGGGCAGGATGTCTTTATTGCGGTGGCCGCCGTTGCCGACTATCGCCCGCGAGAAATGCAAAACCAGAAGATCAAGAAACATGCTGATACCCTGCAGCTCGAATTGGTGCGTAATCCGGATATCCTGGCCGCGGTGAGCAGCCTGCCTGACCGGCCATTCTGTGTCGGCTTTGCTGCCGAGAGCGATCAGTTGCTGGAACATGCGCGCAAAAAACGGCTGCAGAAAAATGTCCCCTTGCTGGCGGCCAACCTGGTCAGTGAAGCCATGGGGGGCGACGATAGCCGTATCGTGCTGATAGATGATCATGGTGAACATCCGCTTCCTCCTGGCTCCAAAACCATGCTGGCGCACATGCTGTTGCAACATATGGCCGGCATGCTGCCTCCTTCAACCACTTATGACGCGAGTATCCCTGAATGAGCTTACAAGTTGACTTGAAAATCCTTGATGATCGATTGCATCACATGATGCCAGGCTATGCCACCCCGGGTTCTGCCGGGCTGGATTTGCGGGCGTGTATTGAGCATACCCAAACCCTGCATCCAGGCGAGACCACCTTGATACCCACCGGCATGGCGATCCATCTGGCTGACCCGGGATATGCGGCCATGATCCTGCCACGCTCGGGCCTCGGTCATAAACATGGCATCGTGCTGGGTAATCTGGTCGGACTCATCGATTCGGATTATCAGGGCCAGCTACTTGTCTCCTGCTGGAACCGTGGCAAGGAAGCTTTTCTGCTGAACCCGATGGAGCGCATCGCCCAACTGGTGATCGTGCCTGTCATACAAGCCAGCTTTAATATCGTGCAGGACTTCACCACAAGTGAACGTGGCGAAGGTGGCTTCGGCAGTACCGGAAAACATTAAAAACTAGCAATTTAACTTGAATTGCCGCTTCGTTTCATGGTATAAATGCGGTCTTTTCGAATTTCGGAGTCCGCCATGGCACGCGTATGTCAGGTAACCGGCAAAAAGCCGATGGTTGGGAATAACGTTTCCCACGCAAATAACAAGACCAAGCGTCGTTTCTTGCCTAACTTGCAAAACCGCAAGTTCTGGGTTGAAAGCGAAAACCGCTGGGTTAGCTTACGTATCACCAACGCAGCCTTGCGTACGATCGACAAGAACGGCATTGATGCCGTTCTGGCCGATCTGCGCGCCAGCGGCGAAAAAATCTAAGGATTCATCATGCGTGAAAAAATCAAACTGGAATCTAGCGCTGGTACTGGTCACTTTTACACCACGACCAAGAACAAGCGCACCATGCCTGAAAAGATGGAAATCAAGAAGTTTGATCCTGTCGCTCGCAAGCATGTGATGTACAAGGAAACCAAGCTGAAGTAATTCGGCCCCGGTTCCCAATAAAAAAGCCCGCTTATGCGGGCTTTTTTATTGGCTGGCGCATGTAATACCACCAGTCGGCGTTTCATTTAGCGAGCGTCATTACATGGCTTTGGAAGGGCACCAATGATGGCACCCCACCACACATCTACGCCATGCGATAGCAACGCAGGCGTCGTGAGAACTCTTCCAGCGCCGCTATGCCACTTTTCTCGGCGCGCTGGCACCAGTCCTCAAGCCCCTTCAGCAATTGCTCCTGCGAGGCTGTAGAGCGCGCCCACACCTGCGCCAGCTCCTGTTTGAGCTGATAGATGGTTTGCAACCGTGCGCTATGTGTCAGGGCCTGCTCCAGTGCTTGCTTGTCCTGCACTTCGAGATCCTTGGCATCCAGATGCAGCCAGTGACGCAAACGCTCAAGTACGGTCGTCTCGTGGCCGTGCTGCTGATAAGCCAGACGAATCTTGCTGATCTCTTCCTTGTAAGCCTGCTTGAGCATCACGCCATACTTGCCCATGACATCGAAGCGGTGCGTAATGACGGCTTGCAAGGTATCGAGATCACAACGCGTCTTGGCCCAGTCAAACTTGACCTTGGGCGCTATTTTCTTGACCTTGGCCAGGCGACTCATCTGCATGAGGCGGATATACATCCAGCCTATATCAAACTCATACCACTTGCTGGATAAACGTGCGGAACTGGCATAGGCATGGTGATTGTTATGCAGTTCTTCACCACCGATGATGATGCCCCAAGGCACGAGATTAGTACTGGCATCTGCCGCTGCAAAATTACGATAACCCCAGTAGTGGCCCAGCCCATTGATAATGCCTGCGGCGGTTAAGGGGATCCAAGCCATCTGCACCGCCCAGATCGTCAGTCCGAGTGGGCCAAACAGTAGCACGTCGATGATCAGCATCAAGCGTATGCCAAGGCCACTGTGTCGACTATAGACATGACGCTCCATCCAGTCATCGGGTGTGCCGCTGCCATATTTCTGCAGGGTTTCCTCATTGGCCGCTTCTTTGCGGTAAAGCTCGGCACCCTCGCGCAACACTTTCCTGATTCCGAGGATCTGCGGACTGTGAGGATCATTCACCGTCTCGCAATGCGCATGATGCTTGCGATGAATCGCGGCCCACTCCTTGGTCACCATGCCGGTGGTCATCCATAACCAGAAGCGGAAAAAATGGCTCACGATGGGATGCAAATCCAGCGCCCGATGGGCCTGGCAACGATGGAGGTAAATGGTGACGGCAGCAATCGTAATATGGGTGAGACCCAAGGCCACCAGAATGTAGCCCCACCATGGCAAGTCAAACATCCAGAATGTCATGACGATTTCCTTTATATAACCAACTAGCGAACGGACGCGAACTTATCCTTGAGCAGCAGGCATTGTCGGCGTCCCAGCATTCAGTATACGCACTTCGCGCTGCGGATATGGAATACTGATGCTGTTCTTCTGGAATGCGCGCCAGATATCCAGGTAAATATCGGATTGCAGCCGCCCAGAGCCCTCTTCAGGATCGGGTATCCAGAACGTCAGGGTGAGATCAATGCCACTCTCGCCAAAGCCGGCAATCTTGACATCCGGCAGCGGGTCTTGCATCACGCGATCTTGTGCCATGGCAGCATGTTGCATGATCTCCATGGCTCTTTCCAACGGGCTCTCGTAACTCACCTGCAAAGGCATTTTGACCTGCGCCTTGCGTTCGCTATAAGAGTGATTGATAACCGCACTGGTGATCAGTGTTTCATTCGGAATCACCACCTGGGTGCCATCCAGCTTGCGCAGCACCATGTAACGGGAGCGCATTTCACTCACCACGCCATAATGGGCATCCACCGTAATCACGTCACCCATGTGCATGGAGCGATCAAGCAAAATGATAAAACCGCTCACGTAATTGCTGGCGATTTTTTGCAGGCCGAAACCGAGGCCAACACCAAGCGCGCCGCCAAACACCGACAGCAATGTGATATCCAGCCCCACCGCTGACAGCGCCATCAGGATAGCGATAAACGAAAGTCCTATTCTGATCAGCTTGCTCAATACCACGCGTACATTCATATTGATCTGCTGAGCCCGCATCAGCCGATTTTCCAGCCAGCGACTTAGCCAAAGCGCAATAAACAGGGTGATCAGTACGGTTAGCAAGCCTTGTATCAGCAGTAGCAGATTCATCTTGCTCTTGCCGATATTGAAACTGACATCTTCAAGCGTGTGCAGTATTTCAGGCAGAATGCCACTGACATGAAGCGCCAGAACCAACCACACTGTGCTCGAGATTGCATTTTCCATCGTGCTTACCCAGGCACTGGGGGAAAAGACATAACGCAAGGCATAGACCACCAGCCGGATAACGGCCATGGCCACCAGCAGATTCATAGCGATCAACAGCATGCTGGTATGCTGCCAGTGCTTCAGGATTAATTCACTGACGTAAATGAATATCAGAGATGTCAGTGGGAACAGCACTCTGTTGATGCCGCCAATGCCGACTTTCCAGGTTTCAGGGGCATTGCGCATGACGTAGGCCCGCAGGGCTCCATTCATGGACCACGCAAAAAGCAAGCCGGCAATGATAATACCCACTTGCCAGGTAAATGCCGGAGTCGCCAGATCGGCAAGAAACTCCGTCCAAAGTTGCTGCATGTCACTATTCATAACAAGAAAATCGTCGCGAGTCCCAGGAAAATAAAGAAGCCACCGCTATCGGTCATGGCAGTAATCAATACGCTTGACCCCACTGCGGGATCACGGCCAACCTTGGTCATTACCAGAGGAATCATGACACCCATGATGGCAGCCAGTAACAGATTCAAGGTCATCGCCCCGGTCATGACCAGCCCGAGCGCAATGTTGTGATAAAGCGCATACGCCACCACGCCAAGCACACTGCCCCAGAGAAGACCATTGAGCAGGGCGACACCCAGCTCTTTCTTGAGCAATGACTTCATATTGTGTGAAGCAATCTGGCCTAATGCCAAGCCGCGCACAATCATCGTCGTTGTCTGATTGCCGGAGTTGCCACCTATACCAGCCACGATAGGCATGAGAGCCGCCAAGGCTACGATTTTCTCTATGGAATCTTCGAACATGCCAATAACGCGCGAAGCTACAAACGCTGTGACAAGATTGATGGCCAGCCAGGTCCAACGGTTTTGCACCGACTTCCACACGGAAGAGAACAGATCTTCTTCCTCGCGCAAACCGGCCATCGAGAGCATGTCGCTTTCCGCTTCTTCACGGATGTAATCCATGACAGTATCCACCGTAAGCCGCCCTACCAATTTGTTATTGGCATCCACCACGGGCGCGGTGACCAGGTCATAGCGTTCAAACGCCTTCGCGGCTTCATCGGCTTCATCTTCCGGGTGAAACACCACTGCATCATCGGCCATGATGTCGGCCACTTCGGCATCAAGATCATTCACCACCATGCGCTTGAGCGGCAGGACCCCGCGCAAGATGTCATAGCGATCGACCACAAACAGTTTGTCGGTATGGTCTGGCAAACCACCAATACGGCGCAGATAGCGCAAGGCGACTTCCAGGGTGATGTCTTCACGTATTGTGACGATATCAAAGTCCATGAGCGCGCCTACTGTGTCATCCTCGTAACCCAGCGCGGACTGCAGGCGTTCACGATTGCGTATGTCCAGGCTATCCAGGAGCTCTTGCAGCACATCTTTCGGGAGATCGGGGGCCAGATCGGCCAGCTCGTCAGTATCCAGCTGCTCAGCCGCTGCGAGCAGTTCGTCGCTGTCCATGTCGGCAATGAGGGTTTGCCGGACAGCATCAGATACTTCAAGAAGGATTTCGCCATCACGCTCAGCCTTGACCAGTTCCCATACATCCAGACGCTGCTCAAGAGGCAGGGCTTCAAGGATGTATGCAACGTCAGCCGGGTGCAGGGCATCCAGTTTTTTCTGCAGCTCGGCCAGGTTCTGTTTGTGAACCAGAGTCTCAACCAGCTGCTGCTTGGGCATATCCTGCTTATGGATCAGGTCTTCGACCAAGCGATGTTTGCTCAGCAGGGTAATGACCTGCTGTAAACTTTCCTGCAAGCTTTCTTTTGATTCTTGAATATCAGCCATTCTTTAAAGCCCGCCAAGAAATACTTAATACATCAGGAAAATCCAGCCTGCACTATGCAGGTAACCTATGCGTCCATCATGCAACTTCGATATTATGGAGCTTTTTAAAGTTAACGAAAACCTTAAATTCATTACCCAAGGCAATCTGCCACCACTCCATCCCAATGACGAATACAAGCGCATGATTCAATTGAAACTCTACGGTACAGAAGGTTGCCATTTGTGCGATAAGGCACTTGAATTGATAACCGAGGCAACTTTGCCATATGCCAATATCACATTCCATTACATCGATATTATCGACGACGAAGAATTAATGAATGCTTACAGCCTCAAGATACCCGTTCTTACCTTCGCCGATAAAACCAGCCTGTACTGGCCATTTTCTGCCAATGAGATCACACATCTCATTGAGAGCGCCCAATAAAAAAGGCCGGGGAAACCGGCCTTTTTTACAGCTATGTTGTCACTAATTACTCAGCAACAACAGCTTCAGTGCTCAGATCTGGACGGTCAACCAATTCAACCAGTGCCATAGGCGCATTGTCACCAACGCGGAAACCGCACTTCAGAATACGCAAATAACCACCATTGCGTGTCAGATAACGTGGGCCGAGTTCATTGAACAATTTACCAACGATATCACGGTCACGAAGGCGACTAAATGCCAGACGGCGGTTTGCCAGAGTAGCATTCTTGCCCAAAGTAATGAGTGGCTCAGCGACACGACGCAACTCCTTAGCCTTGGGTAAGGTTGTTTTAATAACTTCATGGCGCAGCAGTGAAGTGGCCATGTTCCGCAACATTGCCTGACGATGGCTGCTGGTGCGGTTTAATTTACGATTGCTGTTGCGATGACGCATAGTGATACCCTCACACCTTTGCTGTTATGCTTTTTCCAGGCCAACAGGTGGCCAGTTTTCAAGTTTCATGCCCAGTGTCAGCCCTTTGGAAGCCAACACGTCCTTAATCTCATTCAGAGATTTGCGGCCCAGATTAGGTGCCTTCAACAGCTCGTTTTCACCGCGCTGAATCAAGTCACCAATGTAATAAATATTTTCTGCCTTCAAGCAGTTTGCCGAGCGAACAGTCAATTCCAGATCATCAACTGGACGCAACAGGATAGGATCAACCTGTGGCGTGTGCTTTACTTCAACTTCGGTTGGAGCACCTTCCAGATCAGCGAATACAGACAGCTGACCCATCAGAATACGCGCTGCATCACGAATAGCTTGCTCAGGCTCAACCACGCCGTTGGTTTCAACGTCCATGATCAGCTTGTCCAGATCCGTACGCTGTTCAACACGAGCACTTTCAACATGGTAGCTTACCTTGTTGATTGGGCTGAACGAGGCATCCACCATGATGAAACCCAGCACACGGTCTTCATCTGTCTTCTGGCGAGCTGGAACTGGCTGATAGCCACGGCCCATTTCAACCTTGACTTCAAGGTCGATCTTGCCACCTTTGGTCAGATGCGCAATGACATGACCTGGATTAGCGATTTCAGCATCGTGGCCAGTATCGAAATCACCGGCAGTAACAACACCTTCAACCGACTTTTTCAGGGTCAGAGTGGTTTCGGACTTGCTGTTCAACTTCAGGGCAACACCCTTCAGATTCAGCAGAATGTCCACTACATCTTCCTGAACGCCATCCAGTGTGGAATATTCATGCACCACACCATCAATTTTGACTTCAGTAATAGCAAAGCCAGGAATGGAAGAAAGCAATACGCGGCGCAACGCATTACCCAGCGTATAACCAAAGCCACGCTCCATCGGCTCAAGCGTCACCCGTGCACGCACCGGCGAAATAACTTCAACGTCAACAACGCGAGGCTTCAAATATTCGGTAGGACTGTTTTGCATAATGTTCCTTACGGCCCTGGATTACTTAGAGTAAAGTTCAACCACGAGCGATTCGTTAATGGTAGCAGGCAGTTCATCACGCTGAGGCTTGGCTTTGAAGGTACCCTTCAGAGCCTTGACATCAACTTCGAGCCACTCGGGGAAACCACGCTGTTCAGCAGCTTCCAGAGCACCCTTGATACGCAGTTGCGACTTGGAAGCCTCTGCAACCTGCACCACATCACCAGGACGAACCTGATATGAAGGAATATTTACGCGCTTACCGTTAACCAGAATACTGTTGTGGCGAACGATTTGACGCGCTTCAGTACGGGAAGAACCCAGACCCATACGGTATGCAACGTTATCCAGACGGCATTCCAGCAATTGCAGCAGGTTTTCACCGGTGATGCCCTTCAGGCGATCAGCTTCAGCGTAGTAGCTGCGGAATTGGCCTTCGAGGATGCCATAGATACGACGTACTTTTTGCTTTTCACGCAATTGCACACCGTAGTCGGACAAGCGCTGATTACGGCGCTGACCATGCTGACCAGGTGGGAAGTTACGCTTTTCAATCGCGCATTTGTCAGTGAAGCACTTTTCACCTTTCAGGAAAAGCTTCTCGCCTTCGCGGCGGCACTGACGGCACTTTGGATCAAGATTTCTAGCCAAGGTATTCTCCTAGTTCTATCAGGCGCGGCTTAGATGCGGCGCTTTTTGGGTGGACGGCAGCCGTTATGTGGGACTGGCGTCACATCAGAAATGCTGGTGATTTTAAAGCCAACAGCGTTCAGTGCGCGAACAGCAGATTCGCGACCTGGACCTGGGCCCTTGATACGAACTTCAAGGTTCTTCACGCCGCATTCCTGAGCTGCCTTGCCGGCGGCTTCAGCTGCAACCTGCGCTGCAAAAGGAGTACTTTTACGTGAACCCTTAAAACCTGCACCACCAGAAGTCGCCCAAGACAAGGCATTACCCTGACGATCAGTAATCGTAATAATCGTGTTGTTAAAAGAAGCATGCACGTGGGCAATGCCCTCGGCAATGTTCTTTTTGACTTTCTTGCGTACGCGTACGTTAGCTTTAGCCATGTTGCATTATTCCTTACTTGGATGCCTTAATAGGCTTAATAGGACCCTTGCGTGTGCGCGCATTGGTCTTGGTGCGCTGACCACGGACTGGCAGGCCACGGCGATGACGTACACCGCGATAGCAGCCCAAATCCATCAGACGCTTAATGTTCATGGTAACTTCACGACGCAAGTCACCTTCAACCTTGAGCTTAGCGACTTCGTCACGCAGCTTTTCAACTTCTGCATCATTCAGATCTTTAATCTTGGCAGTGCCAGCAACGCCAGCAGCCAAGCAAATCTGCTTCGCAGTGTTACGACCCACACCGTAAATCGAAGTTAATGCGATTTCAGTGTGCTTATGATTTGGGATGTTTACCCCTGCTATACGAGCCATGTACCTACTCCAAAATAATGGCGCATTTAATTTTTTTACAAATCGCCAAAAAAGCCCAAAATTTTAACAGCTTGTCCGAGTTTTAACAATCGTATTCGCTGATTTCACAACTAATTTGCGTTGCCTGATTAACCTTGGCGCTGCTTGTGACGTGGATCAGTACAAATAATACGTACCACACCACGGCGACGAACCACTTTACAATTACGGCATAACGCCTTGACTGAAGCACGAACTCTCATATTTCACCTCTTCGCAAAAACTTTATTTGGCGCGGAAAATAATCCGCGCACGCGATAAATCGTAGGGGGTCATTTCAACTGTTACTTTGTCTCCTGGAAGAATACGGATGTAGTGCATACGCATTTTCCCAGAGATATAACCCAACACTACATGACCGTTTTCCAGCTTAACTCTAAACGTTGCATTCGGAAGGTTCTCAAGAACCTCGCCTTGCATCTCGATTCTGTCTTCTTTTGCCATGCCGCTACCTGCGCCTGTTTAGCGAGTAATACCCGCACCGCCTTTAAAATTGGCTTTCTTGAGTAAGCCTTCGTATTGATTGGACATCAAATGCGCTTGAACCTGAGTCATGAAATCCATCGTCACAACCACGATAATCAGCAGCGAAGTCCCACCAAAGTAAAACGGCACGTTCCATTTCAATATCAGGAACTCAGGCAATAAACATACGGCAGTAATATAAAGAGCACCCACTAAAGTCAAACGACCCATGATGCGATCAATATATTTGGCGGTTTGGTCACCAGGACGAATACCTGGAACAAAAGCACCACTCTTCTTCAGGTTATCTGCTGTTTCTTTTGGATTGAATACCAATGCCGTATAGAAGAAGCAGAAAAACACAATCGCTGTAGCGAAGAAAATAATGTAAAGCGGCTGACCAGGCGATAAGGTAGTACCAATATCCTTAAGCCAGGAAAAATTCTCACTGCTTCCAAACCAACCAGCCATGGTGGCAGGGAACAAGATAATGCTTGAAGCAAAGATCGGAGGAATGACGCCCGCCATATTGAGCTTCAATGGCAAATGACTTGTCTGCCCACCAAACACTTTGCGGCCAACTTGACGCTTGGCATAGTTCACCGTGATCTTGCGTTGACCACGCTCTACAAACACTACAAATGCAGTTACCAGCACAGCAGCGGCAAACAGGAAGATCACCAGAGGTATGGAGAATGCACCTGTACGCGCCAATTCCAATGTTCCACCAATCGCATGCGGCAAGCCAGCGACGATACCTGCAAAAATGATAATTGAAATACCATTACCAATTCCGCGCTCGGTAATCTGCTCACCCAGCCACATCAGGAACATAGTGCCGCTTACCAAGGTAATCACGGCTGTGAATCGGAACATCAGGCCAGGATCCAATACCAACCCTGCTTGACCTTCAAGAGCAATCGCAATACCCAAAGCCTGGAAAGTAGCCAGGAACACAGTGCCGTAGCGTGTGTATTTGGTAATTTGGCGACGCCCAGCTTCACCTTCCTTCTTTAACTGTTCCATACGCGGGGAAACCACCGTCAGCAATTGCATGATGATGGATGCCGAAATATAAGGCATGATACCCAGTGCGAATACAGTAAAGCGGGAAAGAGCGCCACCTGAGAACATGTTGAACATGCCCAGAATGCCACCGCTTTGCGATTCAAATAACTTGGCGAGCACATCCGGATCAATACCTGGAACCGGAATGTGCGCACCTAGGCGATAGACAACGAGGGCACCAAGCACAAACAGCAAGCGGCTTTTCAGCTCACTGGTCTTGCTTACCGCACCTAAAATATTATCTTTAGCCAACTTGCAATTACTCTACGATCTTGCCGCCAGCGGCTTCAACTGCAGCCTTGGCGCCTTTACTCAGCAACAAACCCTGCACAGTGATCGCACGGGAAAGATCGCCAGAAAGATAAACTTTTGCAGCACGAGCAGAACCAGGGATTACATTGGCTTGCTTCAATGCCAGCAGATCCACTACGTCAGCTTGAACCTTGTCCAGTTCGCTGGTACGCACGTGAGCAGTATCAGCCTTGGTCAGGGAATTGAAACCACGCTTTGGCAGACGGCGTTGTATAGGCATTTGACCGCCTTCAAAACCCACCTTGTGGAAACCACCAGTACGGGACTTTTGACCCTTGTGACCACGACCTGCAGTCTTACCCAGGCCAGAACCAATGCCGCGGCCAACACGACGCTTAGCGTGCTTGCTGCCTTCAGCGGGCTTGATGGAATTCAGTTTCATTATGCTTCAACCTTTAACAGATAGCCGACTGTATTGATCATGCCGCGATTTGCTGGGGTATCCAGCACTTCAACGGTTTGATGCAGACGACGAATACCCAAGCCGCGAACACATGCACGATGCGATTGAATACGGCCAATGGTACTTTTTACCAAAGTCACTTTTACTGTAGCTGCTGCTTTTTTTGCCTTAGCCATGATTAACCTCTGATTTCTTCGACGGTCTTGCCGCGTTTTGCAGCAACTTCAGCCGGGGTATTCATAGACTGCAAGCCATTTAATGTAGCACGCACCACGTTGTAAGGATTGGTAGAACCAATGCACTTAGCCAACACGTTAGTAATGCCCATCACTTCAAAGATAGCGCGCATTGCGCCACCAGCAATAATGCCGGTACCTTCAGAAGCTGGCTGAATGAATACCTTGGCAGCACCGTGAACACCGGTAACTGCATGATGCAGCGTACCGTTATTCAAACTTACCTTAACCATACCGCGACGTGCTTCATCCATTGCCTTTTGCACAGCAACTGGAACTTCACGTGCCTTGCCCTTGCCCATGCCAACGGCACCGTCGCCATCACCAACCACTGTCAGTGCAGCGAAGGACATGATACGACCGCCCTTAACCACTTTAGTGACGCGGTTGACCGAGATCATTTTCTCGCGCAAACCATCGGTTTGCTGTTGTTCAATATCTTTAGCCATCATCAACCTCGTAATTAGAAGGACAGACCGTTTTCGCGCGCGGCATCAGCCAGCGCTTTGATACGGCCGTGGTATTTGTAACCCGAACGGTCAAAAGCCACAGAAGTAATGCCGGCAGCCTTCGCCTTTTCAGCAATACGCTTACCGATCACGGCAGCAGCAGCCACATTCCCACCATTCTTGATATCTTTGCGAACTTCCACCTCAACAGTAGAGGCACTTGCCAATACCTTGTCACCGGTTTCCGCAATGATTTGGGCATAAATATGGCCATTACTGCGATGAACGCTCAAACGCGTTACCTTTAATTCTGCGATTTTGGCACGGGTTTTACGTGCACGACGCAGGCGTGAATTTACGTTATTCATGGCTTAAACCTTACTTCTTCTTGGTTTCTTTGATAGTGACCACTTCATCGGAATAACGAACACCCTTGCCCTTATAAGGCTCTGGTGAACGATATGCACGAATCTGGGCAGCCACCTGACCAACAACCTGCTTGTCGACACCTGTCAACAAGATTTCGGTTTGAGTTGGCGTCTGCACGGTCACACCTTCTGGCATCTTGTGGTTAATCGGATGGGAAAAACCCAGATCCAGATTAAGAGTAGCGCCTTGCGCCTGGGCCTTATAGCCCACACCAACCAGATTAAGCTTGCGGGTAAACCCTTGCGACACACCTTGCACCATGTTGGCCACCAGGGCACGTACAGTGCCTGACATTGCACGCGAGTGCTGGCTGTCATTAGCTGCAGCGAATGTCAGATTGTCACCTTCGCGAACAATATTAACTGCACCAGTCAGTGCTTGATTCAGCTTACCCAGAGGGCCGCTGACTGCAATGTTGCTTGCAGTCAATGCAACTTCAACCTTGGCAGGAATAGCGACTGGGTTTTTAGCTACACGAGACATAGTATTCTCCTTAAGCTACTACGCAGAGCACTTCGCCGCCAACACCGGCAGCACGCGCTTTACGATCAGTCATCACACCCTTGGATGTAGACACGATAGTCACACCAAGACCATTCATTACCACAGGAATATCCTGGTTGCCGCGGTAGATACGAAGACCAGGGCGGCTTACGCGCTCAATCTTCTCAATCACTGGGCGACCAGCATAGTACTTGAGGCTGATATTCAATTGTGGCTTGCCATCTACAGACTGCACCGCAAAATCATCGATATAACCTTCATCTTTCAGAACGCTAGCAATAGCGCCCTTCAATTTGGAAGAAGGCATAGAAACAGTTTGCTTGTTGGTGCTCTGCGCATTACGAATGCGCGTCAGCATATCGGCAATCGGATCACTCATACTCATCGTCTAATTCCTCCGTTACCAGCTGGCTTTTGTAACGCCTGGCACTTCGCCACGCATCATCAATTCGCGCAGCTTGCCGCGCGCAATACCAAACTTACTAAACACACCACGAGGACGACCAGTCAATGCACAGCGGTTACGCAGGCGAACTGGACTGGAGTTACGTGGCAGACTTTGCAGCTTAAGGCGTGCAGCACGACGCTCTTCAGGACTCGCTGCAGCATTATTCATAGCAGCAGTTAATTCAGCGCGCTTGGCGGCAAATTTTTCTACTGTATCGCGACGTTTTTGTTCGCGTTCAATCAAACAGGTTTTAGCCATTGTTAGCCTCAGTTCCTAAACGGGAAGTTGAACGCTGCAAGCAGTGCACGCGCTTCTTCATCGGTTTTTGCTGTTGTCGTGATGGTGATGTTCATACCACGCAAAGCATCAATCTTGTCGTACTCGATTTCAGGGAAAATGATCTGCTCGCGCACACCCATGTTGTAATTACCGCGACCGTCAAACGACTTTGCGGAAATACCACGGAAGTCACGAATACGTGGGATAGCCACTGTAATCAAACGATCCAGGAATTCATACATACGCTCACGACGCAAGGTGACTTTGCAGCCAACAGGATAATCATCACGAATCTTGAATGATGCAATGGACTTACGGGCTTTGGTGATGACCGCTTTTTGACCAGCAATCTTTTCCATATCGCCAACGGCGTTTTCCATTACCTTCTTGTCAGCAACCGCTTCACCAACACCCATATTAAGAGTGATCTTCTCAATGCGTGGAACTTGCATTGGCGAGGTGTAGCCGAACTGCTCGGTCATAGACTTGACCACAGTATCTTTATAAAAATCTTTTAAACGAGCCATGATTAACCCTTACGCGTCCACAACTTCGCCGCTGGACTTGAAAACACGGACCTTGCGGCCATCATCCAGTGTCTTGAAACCCACGCGATCACCTTTTTGGGTGGCGCGGTTAAATAAAGCAACATTCGATACATCAACAGGCATTTCCTTGCTGATTATACCGCCAGCCACACCACGCATTGGGTTTGGCTTGGCATGCTTCTTAACCAAATTAACGCCTTCAACTACCACTTTGCCAGAATCCAGAATGCGCAGTACGGTACCGCGCTTGCCTGCATCCTTGCCAGTATTCAGAATTACTTCGTCACCTTTGCGAATCTTACTCATCTCAACGCTCCTACAAGACTTCTGGGGCTAGAGACACGATCTTCATGAAACGCTCACCACGAAGCTCACGGGTCACAGGCCCGAAAATACGCGTACCGATAGGCTCGAGCTTGTTGTTAAGCAATACTGCTGCATTGCCATCAAACTTCACCAGAGAACCATCTGGACGACGAACACCCTTAGTGGTACGAACCACTACGGCACTATATACCTCGCCTTTTTTAACACGACCGCGGGGCGCAGCATCCTTGATAGTGACCTTGATCACATCACCGATACCGGCGTAACGACGCTTGGAGCCACCCAATACCTTGATACACATTACGGAACGCGCACCAGTATTATCGGCAACATCCAGCCGAGATTGCATTTGAATCATGAGAATAATCTCCAACTTAATCCGTTAAACCAACACCGGCCGCGAGCATCACGGCCGACAGCACTACGGTCAGTATTGGGGCGCCAGCTTGCATGGGCGCCAAAAAGTCCGTCATTATATATTGCATCCCAGACGGGATGCAATATAAATTATATGTTGCGTGTTTTTTCTACAATCTTGCTGACTTTCCAGGTTTTGGTCTTGGAAAGCGGACGGCTTTCCTCAATCACTACCAGGTCGCCTTCCTTGCACTCATTGTTTTCGTCGTGTGCATGGAACTTGTTAGAACGGCGAACAACCTTACCGATCAGTGGGTGCTTAACCTTGCGCTCCACCAATACGGTTACGGTCTTGTCCATTTTGTCGCTGACTACGCGACCAGTCAGACTGCGTACAACTTTATCTGCTTGTGTATCGGTCATCATCTACTCACCTTAAGCTTGCTTAGCTTTTTCAGCCAGCACGGTACGTACACGAGCGATATCGCGACGAACCTTGCTTACCTGATCAACTTTGTTTAATTGCTGAGTAGACAATTGCATACGCAAGGAGAATTGAGCACGACGCAGGTCGATCAACTCATTGTTCAACTCATCAACAGACTTGTTTCTTAAATCACTAGCTTTCATCTTTAACTCCCGATATGACGAGTTGTGAAAGTAGTTTCGATTGGCAACTTAGCTGCCGCCAAGCGGAACGCTTCGCGGGCCAACTGCTCACTCACACCATCCATCTCGTATAACATCTTGCCCGGTTGAATTTCAGCAACGAAGTATTCCGGACTACCTTTACCGTTACCCATACGAACTTCAGCAGGTTTGCTGGAGATTGGCTTGTCGGGGAAAATGCGGATCCAGACACGACCACCACGCTTGATGTGACGCGTCATCACACGACGAGCAGCCTCAATTTGACGCGCAGTCAAACGGCCACGGCCAACAGCTTTCAGACCAAACTCACCAAAGCTCACCTTGTTACCGGTAGTAGCAATGCCTTTATTACGGCCCTTCTGCTGTTTACGGAATTTCTGTCTAGCTGGCTGCAGCATTTTTCGCCCCCGACTTTCTTACTTTCTTTTCTGGTTCAGCAGGTACTGCGGCTTGCTGTTCGGCATGAGTGCCAAACACTTCGCCCTTGAATACCCACACCTTGATGCCGATGATACCGTAGGTGGTTTTAGCCTCAGCTACGCCGTAATCGATATCAGCACGCAGAGTGTGCAATGGCACACGGCCTTCGCGATACCACTCAGTACGCGCGATTTCGATACCGTTCAAACGACCCGAGCTCATGATCTTGATGCCTTGAGCACCCAGACGCATCGCGTTTTGCATTGCACGCTTCATTGCACGGCGGAACATCACACGCTTCTCAAGCTGTTGAGCAATGCTCTCAGCGATCAGTGTTGCGTCAATTTCAGGCTTGCGCACTTCTTCGATGTTCAAGTGAACTGGAACACCCATCAAACCTTGCAGGCTGGAGCGCAAGGATTCAATATCCTCACCCTTTTTACCAATCACCACACCTGGACGTGCACTGTAAATGGTGATCTTTGCGTTCTTTGCAGGACGCTCGATCACGATCTTGCTGACAGCAGCGTGCGAGAGCTTCTTCTTGAGGAAGTCACGTACCTTGATGTCGCTATTCAGCATAGCTGGGAAGTTCTTGCTGTTGGCGTACCAACGAGATGACCAGTTTTTCTGGACACTCAGACGGAAACCAAACGGATGAATTTTCTGACCCATAACGATTCCTTTAATTACCAACAGTCACTGTGATGTGACATGTAGGCTTAATAATCCGTCCAGCACGACCTTTGGCACGCGCACGAATACGTTTAAGAACGATGCCCTTGTCGACGTAGATTGAAGTGACCTTCAACTCATCGATATCGGCACCTTCGTTGTGTTCAGCGTTAGCGATAGCGGACTCAACAACCTTCTTGATGATCTCAGCACCCTTTTTAGGTGTGAAATTCAGAATATTGAGTGCGTAATCAACTTTCTTGCCGCGAATCAGGTCAGCAACCAAGCGAGCCTTTTGCGGGGACAGATGAACACCTTTTAATACTGCGGATACTTGCATCGTCATCTCCTACTTCTTGGCTTTTTTATCGGCAGCGTGACCCTTGAACGTACGGGTCAGCGCGAATTCGCCGAGCTTGTGGCCTACCATGTTTTCCGAGATCAGCACTGGCACGTGTTGGCGGCCATTGTGCACAGCGATCGTCAGACCAATAAAATCAGGAAGAATGGTGGAGCGACGAGACCAAGTCTTGATTGGCTTTCTGTCGCGAGCAGCAACAGCCACTTCCACCTTCTTAGCCAAGTGCCCATCAATAAATGGGCCTTTTTTAATTGAACGTGCCATTTTCCTTACCTCTTATTAGCCGGACGACGGCTTACGCGCATGTTGTCGGTGCGCTTGTTGCTACGTGTACGATAACCCTTGGTAGGCGTACCCCATGGGCTTACTGGATTCATACCAGCAGCGGTCTTACCTTCACCACCACCGTGCGGGTGATCAACAGGGTTCATTACCACACCGCGAACGGTAGGACGAACACCGCGCCAACGCATCGCACCAGCTTTACCGATGGAACGCAATGAATGCTCTTCGTTACCCACTTCACCAATGGTTGCTTTGCAATCCACGTGAACACGGCGGACTTCACCAGAACGCAGACGCAACTGAGCATAACTGCCTTCGCGAGCCAACAGCTGGACTGAAGTACCAGCTGAGCGAGCAATTTGCGCACCCTTGCCTGGCATGATTTCTACGCAGTGAATGGTGCTACCAACAGGGATATTGCGCAAAGGCAATGCATTACCCACCTTGATTGGAGCATCAGAGCCGCTCACCAGTTGCGCACCAGCAGAAACGCCACGAGGGGCGATGATGTAGCGACGCTCACCATCCGAATAAACCAGCAGCGCAATATGTGCGCTACGGTTTGGATCGTATTCCAGATGCTCAACCTTGGCGACGATACCGTCCTTGTTGCGACGGAAATCGATTACACGGTAGTGCTGCTTATGACCGCCACCTTGGTGACGTGTCGTGATGTGACCGTTGTTGTTACGGCCAGCTTTTTTGCTTTGCTTCTCCAGCAGAGGCGCGTAAGGCTTACCCTTGTGCAACTCAGGTGTAACAACCTTAACGACTGCGCGACGGCCAGGGGAAGTCGGCTTGACTTTAATCAGTGCCATAATATCTCCTATTCGCCTGCTGCAAAGTTAATTTCTTGGCCTGGCTTCAGGCTCACATAAGCCTTTTTCCAGTCCTTGCGACGACCCAGCACACGGCCTGCGCGCTTTACTTTGCCCTTAACATTGGCAACAGTAACGGCAGCAACCTCGACCTTGAAAACCAGTTCAACAGCAGCCTTGATTTCTGGCTTGGTTGCATCAGTACGCACCTTAAATGCGATCTGTTGGTTTTTGTCAGCAACATAAGTTGCTTTTTCCGTGATTTGCGGAGCCAGGATGACTTGCAGCAAACGATCTTGAGTAGCGATCTGGTTCAGATTTGCGCTCATGCCAGCATCTCCTCTAATTTCTTGACTGCAGCCTTGGTAGCCACCACATTTGGGAAGCGAACCAGACTAACAGGATCA
Organism: Methylovorus glucosotrophus; assembly: GCF_009858335.1. NCBI lineage: Bacteria > Pseudomonadati > Pseudomonadota > Betaproteobacteria > Nitrosomonadales > Methylophilaceae > Methylovorus > Methylovorus glucosotrophus. Next base: position 239,208 of record NZ_VMSE01000002.1, on the reverse strand, counting down.
GCGTATTGAGCTTCAACAACCAGAACGTTAGGCAGATTGCGTGCGGAGAGGTACAGGTTTTCATCAAAACCATCCACCAGCACCAGAACACCTTCACCGTAACCCAGACCCTTGATCTTTTCGACCAGAGCTTTGGTTTTTGGAGTCTCAACCACAAACTCTTCAATCACGCTCAAACGATCCTGACGAACCAGTTCGGACAGGATGGAGCGCATACCAGCACGGTAAACCTTGCGGTTAACCTTGTGGCTGAAGTTTTCGTCAGGGCTATTTGGGAAAGCGCGACCACCTCCACGCCAGATTGGGCTGGAGCTCATACCCGAACGTGCACGGCCAGTACCTTTTTGGTTCCATGGCTTATGGGTAGTGTGGCTAACTGTGCCACGACCCAATTGTGCACGCGTCGCAGTACGCGCATTTGCCTGATATGCAACAACTACTTGATGCACCAGGGCTTCGTTGAATTCGCGACCGAAGGTTACTTCGGAAACTTCAACGCCGCTTTTGGCCGGCTTACCATTTTTATCGATTAACTTGAGTTCCATTATGCACCTGCCTTAACAGCGGGACGAACCACTACGTCGCCACCCTTGGATCCTGGAACAGCACCCTTAATCAGCAACAGATTACGCTCAGCATCAACGCGAACGATTTGCAGATTTTGAACGGTAGTCTTCACAGCACCCAGATGACCAGGCATACGCTTACCAGGGAATACACGACCTGGATCCTGCGCCATACCGATAGAGCCGGGAACATTATGCGAACGGGAGTTACCGTGAGAGGCACGGTTAGAACTGAAGTTGTGGCGCTTGATTGCACCAGCAAAACCCTTACCAAGCGAAACGCCAGTAACGTCAACGTACTGACCAGCCTGGAAAAGCTCAACGGTGATCTGACCGCCAACGGCATAGTTGGCCAGAACATCTTCAGCAACAGCGAATTCTTTGATACCAGAACCAGCAGCAACGCCAGCCTTGGCATAGTGACCAGCCAGCGCCTTGGTTACACGGCTAGCACGACGCTCACCATGCGCAACCTGGAGACCAGCATAGCCGTCGCTAGACGGCGTCTTAACTTGTGTCACACGGTTTGGTACAACTTCCAGCACAGTTACCGGAATGCTTTCGCCTTCATCGGTAAATACGCGGGTCATACCCACCTTGCGACCAATAAGCCCTAAGCTCATGATCATTTCCTTATAATAATTAAAAGGCCGATTACAATTGATCGGCCGATTTTTAATGCAAGCCCGGGATTATATCCGAGCCTGCAACCAAACACAACTTACTGTTGCAAATTACAGCTTGATTTCTACATCAACACCTGCTGGCAGATCCAGCTTCATCAGTGCGTCCACTGTTTTATCCGTAGGATCAACAATGTCCATCAAGCGCTGATGGGTACGAATTTCGAATTGGTCACGCGAAGTCTTGTTGACGTGAGGAGAACGCAGCAAGTCAAAACGCTCAATACGGGTAGGCAAAGGAACTGGGCCCTTGACAACTGCGCCGGTGCGCTTTGCAGTTTCTACGATTTCAAGAGCGGACTGATCGATCAGACGATAGTCAAATGCTTTGAGGCGAATACGGATTTTTTGAGCAGCCATGTTACTTTCCTTAAAGAGCGATATTTCTAAAGAACAAAAAGGCCGCAAGCATAAGCTTGCGGCCTGACAAGTATTAATTACTCAATAATTTTCGCGACGACGCCGGCACCAACGGTACGGCCACCTTCACGAATCGCAAAGCGCAGACCGTCTTCCATCGCGATCGGGGCAATCAGTGCCACGGTGATGGATACGTTGTCGCCTGGCATTACCATTTCGGTACCTGCTGGCAGTTCTACTGCACCAGTTACGTCAGTGGTACGGAAGTAGAACTGTGGACGGTAGCCATTGAAGAATGGGGTGTGACGGCCGCCTTCGTCCTTGCCCAGCACGTAGATTTCTGCGCTGAACTTGGTGTGTGGCTTGATCGAACCAGTCTTGGCCAATACTTGACCACGCTCAACTTCTTCACGCTTGGTACCACGCAGCAGTACGCCAACGTTGTCGCCTGCTTGACCTTGGTCCAGCAACTTGCGGAACATTTCTACGCCGGTGCAGGTGGTCTTCAGGGTTGGCTTGATACCTACGATTTCGATTTCATCACCAACCTTCACAATACCACGCTCGATACGGCCAGTAACGACAGTACCGCGACCAGAGATGGAGAATACGTCTTCTACTGGCATCAGGAAGGTGCCGTCAACTGCACGCTCTGGAGTTGGGATGTAGCTGTCCAACGCATCTGCCAAACGGAAGATGGCAGGTTCGCCGATTTCGGATTGGTCGCCTTCCAGTGCCTTCAGGGCGGAACCCTTGATCACAGGGATATCATCGCCTGGGAAGTCGTACTTGGAGAGCAGTTCGCGGATTTCCATTTCAACCAGCTCGAGCAGCTCGGCGTCATCCACCATGTCGGCCTTGTTCATGAACACGACGATGTAAGGTACGCCAACCTGACGTGCCAACAGGATGTGCTCACGGGTTTGTGGCATCGGGCCGTCAGCGGCGGAACAGACCAGAATCGCGCCGTCCATCTGCGCAGCGCCGGTAATCATGTTCTTAACATAGTCGGCGTGGCCTGGGCAGTCTACGTGAGCGTAGTGGCGAGTTGCAGTTTCGTATTCAACGTGCGCTGTGTTGATGGTAATACCACGTGCCTTTTCTTCTGGCGCCGCATCGATCTGGTCGTATGCCTTGGCTTCACCACCAAACTTCTTCGACAGAATTGTCGTGATCGCCGCTGTCAGCGTCGTCTTACCATGGTCAACGTGACCAATCGTGCCTACGTTGACGTGCGGCTTCGTCCGCTCAAATTTACCTTTTGCCATTACCGTTTCCTTTATTAATCCAACTAATATTCAATTATTTCTTGTTGATAATCGCTTCTGCGACGTTTCTTGGAGCTTCCGAGTAGTGCTTGAACTCCATGCTGTAGCTGGCGCGACCTTGTGACAGAGAACGCACAACAGTCGAGTAACCAAACATCTCAGCAAGAGGAACTTCAGCGCGAATAATCTTGCCACTCGGGCTGTCTTCCATACCCTGAATCATGCCGCGACGTGAGGACAAGTCACCCATCACATCACCCATGTAGTCTTCAGGTGTTTCAACTTCCACCGCCATCATAGGCTCGAGCAGGATAGGATCTGCTTTACGCATACCATCCTTGAACGCGATCGAAGCAGCCATCTTAAAGGCGTTTTCGTTCGAGTCAACATCATGGTAAGAACCATCGAACAGGGTTACCTTGACATCAACAACAGGGAAGCCAGCCAAAATACCTGCAGGAATCGTCTCACGAAGACCCTTGTCAACTGCAGGAATGAATTCACGAGGAACGGTACCGCCTTTGATGGCATCCACGAACTCGTAACCCTTGCCAGCTTCGTTAGGCTCCATGGTGATCCATACGTGACCGTATTGACCCTTACCACCGGACTGCTTAACAAACTTGCCTTCCACTTCGACTTTCTTCTTGATCGCTTCGCGATACGCAACCTGAGGCGCACCAACGTTAGCTTCAACGTTGAATTCACGGCGCATACGATCCACCAGAATTTCCAGGTGCAACTCACCCATACCGGAAATAATGGTTTGATTGGTTTCTTCGTCAGTACGCACACGGAAAGAAGGATCTTCCTGGGCCAAGCGGTTCAGGGCAATACCCATCTTCTCTTGGTCAGCCTTGGTCTTGGGCTCAACAGCCACGTGAATCACTGGCTCAGGGAATACCATGCGTTCCAGGATAATCACATTATCCGGATCACAGAGGGTATCACCGGTAGTAGCATCCTTCAGACCCACTGCAGCCGCGATGTCACCAGCGCGAACTTCCTTGATTTCCTCACGCTGATTGGCGTGCATCTGCAGAATACGGCCAAGACGTTCCTTCTTGCCCTTCACCGAGTTGTAAACAGTATCACCCGAATTCACCACGCCAGAGTAGACGCGGAAGAAAATCAGCTGACCTACAAACGGGTCAGTCATGATCTTGAATGCAAGCGCAGAGAACTTCTCAGCATCATCTGCCTTACGTTCAGCCTGGGTGCCATTTTCCAACTCACCGGTCACCGGAGGAATATCCACTGGCGATGGCAAGAAATCAATCACAGCATCCAGCATGCGCTGAACACCCTTGTTCTTGAACGCAGTACCGCACAGCATAGGCTGGATTTCGTTGGCGATTGTACGGTCGCGCAAGCCCTTGACGATTTCCTCTTCGGACAACTCGCCAGATTCCAGATACTTGTTCATGAGATCTTCATTGGCTTCAGCAGCTGCTTCCACCATATTTTCACGCCACTTCTGGCATTCAGCGAGCAAGTCTGCGGGGATCTCTTCATACGTGAACTTGGTGCCCTGGCTAGCCTCATCCCAGATGATCGCTTTCATCTTGAGCAGGTCAACCACACCGGTAAATGTATCTTCTGCACCGATAGGCACGACAACAGGCACAGGATTCGCCTTCAGACGAGTCTTCAGCTGATCGTACACCTTGAAGAAGTTGGCACCGGTACGGTCCATCTTGTTGATGAAGGCAAGACGAGGCACACCGTACTTGTTCGCTTGACGCCATACAGTTTCAGACTGAGGCTGCACACCACCCACCGCACAGTAAACCATGCAGGCACCATCCAGAACACGCATGGAGCGCTCAACTTCAATCGTGAAGTCAACGTGCCCAGGGGTATCAATGATATTGATACGATGCTCAGGATAGTTACCACCCATCCCCTTCCAGAACGCGGTGGTCGCAGCAGAGGTGATGGTAATACCACGCTCTTGCTCTTGCTCCATCCAGTCCATGGTAGCAGCACCATCGTGAACTTCACCAATCTTGTGGTTCACACCGGTATAAAAAAGAATACGCTCGGTTGTCGTTGTCTTACCAGCATCAATGTGAGCACTGATACCAATGTTACGATAGCGATTAATGGGGGTTTTACGAGCCACAGCTATTACCTTTACTAATGAACTTGTTTAGAAGCGGAAATGCGAGAAGGCTTTGTTGGCTTCAGCCATACGGTGCACTTCTTCACGCTTCTTCATGGCAGAGCCGCGACCTTCGGATGCTTCAACCAGCTCAGCTGCCAGACGGAGACCCATGGACTTTTCACCACGCTTGCGAGCAGCATCACGCAGCCAACGCATCGCGAGGGCGCTACGACGTGCAGGACGCACCTCAACAGGCACTTGATAGTTTGCACCACCCACACGACGGCTCTTCACTTCAACAACCGGACGCAGGTTATTGATAGCTACTGTGAACACTTCAAGAGCATCCTTGCCGCTCTTTTGGGCGATTTGATCAAATGCGCCGTACAGGATACGCTCAGCAACAGACTTCTTGCCGCCAGTCATCAGCACGTTAATGAACTTGGATACTTCCTGGCTACCGAATTTCGGATCAGGCAGAATATCGCGCTTGGGAACTTCTCTACGTCTTGGCATGGTTTTTCCTTAAACTTGGTGACCGCTAAGCAAATCAGCTTATGCAGCCTTAGGGCGCTTCGCGCCGTATTTGGAGCGGGACTGCTTACGGTCTTTAACACCGGCAGTATCCAGGCTACCGCGCACCATGTGGTAACGCACACCTGGCAAGTCCTTCACACGACCACCGCGCAGCAGCACAACCGAGTGCTCCTGCAGGTTGTGGCCTTCACCGCCGATGTAGCTAATTACTTCATAGCCATTGGTCAGGCGAACCTTAGCCACTTTACGCAAAGCGGAGTTAGGCTTCTTAGGTGTTGTCGTATAAACACGTGTACAAACACCACGCTTTTGTGGGCAGCTTTCCAAAGCTGGAACTTTGCTCTTGGTCACTACTTTTTGGCGCGGCTTGCGCACTAATTGATTGATGGTTGGCATAACTCTTTAGCCTTTAAATTTGTTAGCTCGCTAAAAATTACGGGACGGCGACAAGCGCCATCCCGGAAAACATAGCATTTTATTTAGCGTTCAATAGGTTGTCAAGCAACTATACATTTCCAGCGGCTTCTTCTGCTGGTGTTTGCTGCGGTTCAACTTCAGTAATCGCTTCCTCGATAACGGCTGGTGCTGCATCCACCCCGGCCGATTGACGCTTGCGTGTTTCGTGATATGCGAGCCCTGTACCTGCAGGAATCAGACGACCAACGATCACGTTTTCTTTCAGACCGCGCAGTTCGTCGCGCTTGCCAAGGATTGCAGCCTCGGTAAGTACGCGTGTCGTTTCCTGGAAGGAAGCGGCAGAAATGAACGAATCTGTCGACAGCGATGCCTTGGTAATACCCAGCAAGACAAACTCATAGCTGGCTGGACGCTTGTCTTCGGCAATGACGCGTTCGTTTTCCGACAACACATCTGCACGCTCAACCTGTTCACCCATGATGAAGTTGGTATCGCCAGCATCGGTGATACGTACACGACGCAACATCTGACGCACAATAACTTCGATGTGCTTGTCATTGATCTTAACGCCTTGCAGACGATACACATCCTGCACTTCATCGATGATGTAGCGAGCCAATGCCTCACGACCTTGCAGACGGAGGATATCCTGCGGATCTGCCGGACCGTCAACAATGCTTTCGCCCTTGGTCACAACTTGACCGTCATGCGCCGTCACGTGCTTGTCCTTAGGAATCAGGAACTCATGGGATACACCATCCAGGTCGGTGAAGACCAGACGTTGCTTGCCCTTGGTGTCCTTACCGAAGGAAACAGTACCGGTAACTTCCGCCAGCATGCCAGCATCTTTAGGTGAACGTGCTTCAAACAGCTCGGCAACGCGCGGCAGACCCCCGGTAATATCACGGGTCTTGGAAGACTCTTGCGGGATACGCGCCAGTACTTCACCCACGCCTACTTCCTGGCCATCCTTCACGGTAATGATGCAACCCAGCTGGAATGTCACGTTAACAGAGGCATCGCCACCGGCAACCTTGACTTCAACACCATTGGCATCGAGCAACTTCACCTGCGGACGCAAGCCCTTGGATTGACCAGCACGCTGCTTGGGATCAATAACCACCAGAGAGGACAAACCAGTGACTTCATCTACCTGCTTGGCAACGGTCACACCTTCTTCGACGTTTTCAAACTTCACACGACCAGCGTATTCAGTAATGATCGGGCGGGTATGCGGATCCCAGGTAGCCAGAGCCTGACCAGCCTTCACTTGCTTGCCATCTGTCACTTGCAGCGTCGCACCATAAGGCACTTTATGACGCTCGCGCTCACGACCATTTTCGTCGTGAATCACGGCTTCACCATTACGCGAAATCACCACTTGCTCATTACGGGCATTGGTCACATAACGCATGGTGGAAGTGAAGCTGACAATACCGTTCGACTTGCTTTCTACCTGACTGATAGAAGCCGCACGCGATACCGCACCACCGATGTGGAAAGTACGCATGGTCAGCTGGGTACCAGGCTCACCAATGGATTGCGCCGCAATCACACCGACAGCTTCACCGATGTTGATCAGCTTGCCGCGACCCAAGTCACGACCGTAGCATTTTGCGCAAATACCGTAACGAGTATCGCAAGTCAGTGCAGTGCGCACCTTGACTTCATCAATGCCCAGGGCATCAATATGCTCAACTTCATCTTCTGTCAGCAAGGTACCTGCTGGGTAAACCACTTCCTGATTTTCAGGGTTGATCACATCCAACGCGGCTACGCGACCCAGAATACGGTCATGCAATGGCTCAACTACTTCACCACCCTTGACCAGCGCTTTGGTGACCAGGCCTTCAGTCGTGCCGCAATCCAGCTCAGTCACCACCAGATCCTGCGTAACGTCCACCAGACGACGCGTCAGGTAACCGGAGTTCGCTGTTTTCAGCGCGGTATCTGCCAGACCCTTACGGGCGCCGTGGGTTGAAATAAAGTATTGCAACACGTTCAAGCCATCACGGAAGTTGGCGGTAATCGGTGTCTCAATGATGGAGCCATCCGGTTTCGCCATCAGACCGCGCATACCAGCCAGCTGACGCACCTGTGCTGCAGAGCCCCGAGCGCCGGAGTCAGCCATCATGTAAATCGCGTTAAACGACTCTTGCTTGATAACCTTGCCGTTTTCATCCTTGGCTGCATCGCCATTGGCGTCCAGCACGGTTTCTTCGCGCAGTTGTTTCATCATGGCGTCAGCGACCTTATCGCCAGCACGACCCCAGATATCCACCACCTTGTTATAGCGCTCACCTTGAGTCACCAGACCAGAAACATACTGGTCTTCGATTTCCTTGACTTCGGATTCAGCAGCGGCGATCAATTGCTCTTTCTCAGGCGGAACCAGCATGTCATTGATGCTGATGGAAATACCAGCACGTGTTGCGTAGCTGTAACCCGTGTACATCAGCTTGTCCGCAAAAATAACGGTTTCGCGGATGCCCACCTTACGGAAGCTGGCATTGATCAGCTTGGAAATTTCTTTTTTCTTCAGTGCCTTGTCAATCACGCTGAATGGCAGGCCAGCTGGCAGAATTTCAGACAGCAGAGCACGGCCAACCGTGGTTTCGTAACGGGTGATCTTTTCGCGCTTCTGACCATCGACTTCCATGTCGAATTCGCGGATACGCACAGTGATACGTGCGTGCAAATCGATCAGACCGCCATCGTACACACGTTGAACTTCAGCAACGTTGGCAAAACGCATGCCTTCGCCGCGTGCGGCTTTTTTCTCGCGGGTCATGTAGTACAGACCCAGCACGATATCCTGCGAAGGCACAATAATTGGTTCGCCGTTGGCTGGAGACAGCACGTTGTTGGATGCCAGCATCAGTGTGCGGGCTTCCATTTGCGCTTCCAGGCTCAAAGGAACGTGAACCGCCATTTGGTCACCGTCAAAGTCGGCGTTAAACGCGGCGCAGACCAGAGGGTGCAATTGAATGGCCTTGCCTTCAATCAGCACAGGCTCAAATGCCTGAATACCCAAACGGTGCAGCGTAGGTGCACGGTTCAGCAATACCGGATGCTCGCGAATCACGTCTTCCAGGATATCCCAGACTTCTGGACCTTCCTCTTCAACCTTCTTCTTGGCGGCCTTGATAGTTGTGGCCAGACCTAATACTTCCAGCTTGTGGAAAATGAATGGCTTGAACAGTTCCAGCGCCATCTTCTTTGGCAGACCGCACTGATGCAGCTTGAGCTGTGGACCTACCACGATCACGGAACGGCCGGAGTAGTCAACGCGCTTACCCAGCAAGTTCTGACGGAAACGACCGCCCTTACCCTTGATCATGTCGGCCAGGGACTTCAGAGGACGCTTGTTGGCGCCTGTCATGACCTTGCCGCGACGACCGTTGTCCAGCAGCGAGTCAACCGCTTCCTGCAGCATGCGCTTTTCGTTACGCACGATGATTTCAGGGGCCTTCAGTTCCAGCAAGCGCTTCAGACGGTTATTACGGTTAATCACGCGACGATACAGATCGTTCAGATCAGAAGTAGCGAAACGGCCACCATCCAAAGGAACCAGCGGACGCAGTTCTGGTGGCAGCACAGGCAGCACTTCCAGAATCATCCACTCAGGCTTGATGCCAGACTTCTGGAATGCTTCCAGAACCTTCAGACGTTTGGCGATCTTCTTGATCTTGGCTTCTGAACCGGTTTCACCCAGCTCGCGACGCAGTTTTTCAATTTCGGTGTGTACATCCATGGTACGCAGGAGTTCGCGTACTGCTTCGGCGCCCATGACAGCATTGAATTCGTCACCGTGCTCTTCTACCTTGGCCAGATAGTCGTCTTCCGTCAGCAATTGACCACGTGTCAGTGGGGTCATGCCTGGATCAATCACGATATATGCTTCGAAGTACAGCACGCGCTCGATATCACGCAAGGCAATATCCAGCACCATGCCCAAACGGCTTGGCAAGGACTTCAGGAACCAGATATGGGCTACCGGTGAAGCCAGCTCGATGTGAGCCATGCGTTCACGACGCACCTTGGACAAGGTGACTTCAACGCCGCACTTTTCGCAGATGACACCGCGATGCTTCAGGCGTTTGTACTTGCCGCACAAGCATTCATAGTCCTTGATCGGGCCAAAAATCTTGGCGCAGAACAGACCATCACGCTCTGGCTTGAACGTACGATAGTTGATGGTTTCTGGCTTTTTAACTTCGCCATAGGACCAGGAGCGGATTTTTTCAGGAGAAGCCAGCGCGATCTTGATCGCATCAAATTCTTCTTCCTGTGTTACCTGCTTAAATAAGTCTAATAGAGCTTTCACGCGGATTCTCCTTAATTACGGTCCAGGTCAATATCGATAGCGAGCGAGCGAATTTCCTTCACCAGCACGTTGAACGACTCCGGCATGCCGGCATCGATCTTGTGCTCGCCCTTGACGATGTTCTCGTAGACCTTGGTACGGCCGGATACGTCATCCGACTTAACCGTGAGCATTTCCTGCAGGGTGTACGAAGCACCATAGGCTTCTAGTGCCCAAACTTCCATTTCACCGAAGCGCTGACCACCAAACTGCGCCTTACCGCCCAATGGCTGCTGAGTAACCAGCGAGTATGGACCAGTAGAACGTGCATGCATCTTGTCATCTACCAAGTGATGCAGCTTCAGTACGTGCATGTAGCCAACCGTCACTGGGCGCTCGAATGGCTCACCGGAACGGCCGTCAATCAGCTTGACCTGGGTTTTGCCAGCCGCAAACTGCAGCTGCTGTGTGCGGGCATCATCATCCGGGAATGCCAGATCCAGCATGTCGCGGATGTCCTGCTCGGTTGCACCGTCAAACACTGGCGTTGCAAATGGCACACCGCGTTCCAGATTGCGGGCAAGTTCGAATACTTCTTCGTCGGTCAGCGACTTGATGTCTTCTTTCTTGCCGTTGCTGTTGTTGTAAATCTGGTCGATGAACTTACGGATTTCATTAGCCTTGGTTTCTGCCTGCAGCATTGCGCCAATACGCATGCCCAAGCCCTTGGCAGCCCAACCCAGGTGAACTTCCAGAATCTGACCGATGTTCATACGCGAAGGCACGCCCAGCGGGTTCAGCACGATATCCATAGGGGTACCGTCTGCCATATGTGGCATATCTTCTACTGGCACAATCTTGGAAACCACACCCTTGTTACCGTGACGGCCGGCCATCTTGTCACCAGGCTGAATACGACGCTTAACAGCCAGGTAAACCTTGACCATTTTCTGCACGCCTGGAGGCAACTCATCGCCCTGAGTCAGCTTGCGCTTCTTCTCTTCGAACTTGCTGTCAAACTCAACGCGGGCTTGTGCCAGACTGTCCTTCAGCTGCTCAAGTTGGCGGGCAGCTTCTTCGTCAGACAGGCGAATATCAAACCAGTCATAACGACCAATGCTTTCCAGATACTCAGCGGTGAGGGTCTCACCCTTCTTCAGCTTGTTAGGACCACCTGTAGCTACCTTGCCTTCGATCAGGCGACGGATACGGCCGAATGCATCGTCTTCCACAATACGCATCTGGTCAGCCAGATCCTGCTTGTAGTGACCCAGCTGATCATCAATGATCTGCTGTGCACGCGTGTCGCGATCAATGCCTTCACGGGTGAAGACTTGTACGTCGATAACGGTACCTGACATGCCGGAAGGCACGCGCAGGGAAGTATCCTTAACATCGGAAGCCTTCTCACCGAAGATGGCGCGCAGCAGCTTTTCTTCTGGTGTCAGCTGAGTTTCACCCTTAGGTGTTACCTTGCCGACCAGCACGTCACCTGCTTCCACTTCCGCACCGATGTAGATGATGCCGGACTCATCCAGACGACCAAGCATGCGCTCGGACAGATTGGAGATGTCACGTGTAATTTCTTCTGCACCCAGCTTGGTGTCACGGGCAACCACGGACAATTCTTCGATATGGATCGAGGTATAACGGTCATCTGCCACAACGCGCTCGGAGATCAGAATCGAGTCTTCGAAGTTGTAACCATTCCATGGCATAAAGGCGACCAGCATGTTCTGGCCCAGCGCCAATTCACCCATATCGGTAGATGCGCCGTCCGCAATCACATCACCGCGAGCCAGCACGTCACCAATCTTGACCAGCGGACGCTGATTGATGTTGGTGTTCTGGTTGGAACGGGTGTACTTGATCAGGTTGTAAATGTCCACGCCGACTTCGCCAGCAGCGGCTTCGGCATCATGCACACGCACCACGATACGACCAGAGTCTACGTAATCCACGATACCACCGCGGCGGGCTTGTACAGTCGTGCCGGAGTCTACCGCTACGGTACGCTCAATGCCGGTACCCACGATCGCTTTTTCAGCACGCAGACATGGTACTGCCTGACGTTGCATGTTGGCGCCCATCAATGCGCGGTTGGCGTCATCGTGCTCCAGGAATGGAATCAGGGAAGCCGCTACCGACACAATCTGACCAGGAGCCACGTCCATGTATTGCACGCGATCAGGCTGTGCCATGGTGAATTCATTGTGGTACCGGGCAGAGATCAGCTCTTCCTTGAACTGACCATTCTTATCCAGCTCAGAGTTAGCCTGGGCGATCATGTATTGGCTTTCCTCAATCGCAGAGAGGAAGTCAATCTTGTCACTTACCTTGTTGCCATCAACACGACGGTAAGGCGTTTCCAGGAAACCATACTGATTGGTGCGTGAGTACAGCGCCAACGAGTTGATCAGACCAATGTTTGGACCTTCAGGCGTTTCAATCGGACATACACGGCCGTAATGGGTCGAGTGTACGTCACGCACTTCAAAGCCAGCACGTTCACGGGTCAAACCGCCTGGGCCCAGAGCAGAAACACGACGCTTGTGGGTAATTTCCGACAGCGGGTTGGTCTGGTCCATAAACTGGGAAAGCTGGGATGAACCGAAGAACTCACGGATCGCGCTCGACACCGGCTTGGCATTGATCAGATCGTGCGGCATCAGGTTGTCAGATTCAGCTTGTGACAAACGCTCCTTAACGGCACGCTCCACACGAACCAAACCTGCACGGAACTGATTTTCGGCCAATTCACCAACGGAACGGATACGACGATTACCCAGATGGTCAATATCGTCAATTTCGCCACGGCCATTGCGCAATTCAACCAGTACCGCAATAACGGCCAGAATATCTTCGTTGGAGAGAACCGGAGCACCTTCAGCACCACGTGCACCTGATTTTTCATAGAAGCGACGCAACCAGGCAGCAGTGCGCTCTTCAATCTTTTCAGGGAATGCACGACGGTTGAATTTCATGCGACCAACGGTCGACAGGTCATAGCGCTCTTCATTGAAGAACAAGCCATCGAACAGGGCTTCTACTGCATCTTCAGTAGGTGGCTCACCAGGACGCATCATGCGATAGATCGCAACGCGTGCGCTGTATTGGTCAGGGATTTCATCAATGCGCAAGGTTTGCGAAATGTAATCACCATGATCGAGGTCATTGGCATACAGAGTATTAATCTTGCCAACCTTGGCTTCACGCAACTTCTCAAGCAAAGACTCGGTGATTTCGTCGTTGGCATTCGCCACAACTTCACCGGTTTCCTTGTCGATAATGCCGGAGCTTAATGCACGGCCGAGTACAAACTCTTCAGGCACATTGATCTTGCTGATGCCAGCTTTTTCCATATCGCGGATATGCTTGACGGTAATGCGCTTATCCTTGGCAACAATCACATTGCCGCTGCCATCGATGATGTCGAACTTGGCGACTTCACCGCGCAGGCGCTCGGGCAACAGTTCAAACTGCACACCCTTGGCGCTGATATGGAACGTGTCCAGATCGTAGAACGTTTCCAGAATCTGCTCTGGCGTAAAGCCCAGGGCTTTCAGCAGAATGGTCACTGGCATCTTGCGACGACGGTCAACGCGGAAATACAGGTAGTCCTTTGGATCAAACTCAAAGTCGAGCCAGGAACCACGGTAAGGGATGATACGAGCCGAGAACAGCAGTTTGCCCGAGCTATGGGTTTTACCGCGATCATGCTCGAAGAATACGCCAGGGCTACGATGCAACTGGGACACGATAACGCGCTCAGTGCCGTTGATAACAAACGAGCCATTCTCCGTCATCAGGGGCAGTTCGCCCATGTAGACTTCCTGCTCTTTGACTTCCTTCACGGTAGGCTTGGAAGCTTCTTTATCCATGATTGTTAGGCGGACCTTGACGCGCAAAGGTGCGGCGTAGGTCAGGCCACGTTGCTGACATTCCTTGACGTCAAAAGGCTCTTGACCCAAGGTATAGCTGACGTAATCCAGACGGGCATTGCCGGAATGGCTAACAATAGGGAAAACCGAGTTGAACGTGGCTTGCAATCCTGCATTTTCACGCTTGTCGACGGGCACATTAGCCTGCAGGAAAGCCGCATACGACTCCAATTGCATGGCGAGCAGGTAAGGTACTTCCTGCACGCTTTCACGTTTGGCAAAACTTTTACGTATACGTTTTTTCTCGGTAAAGGAATAGCTCATAGCATCTCCTGAGAGGGGGTAGAAGGTAGAAAACAGAGTGCTAAAAATAACCCTCTGTTTTATATCTTCTTAAAATGGTGAAGGCTGACGGTCTCCCGTCAGCCTGTGCACCACAGTATTGCTTATTACTTAACTTCGGCCTTAGCGCCAGCTTCTTCCAGCTTCTTGGCGGCAGCATCGGCATCAGCCTTGGATACGCCTTCCTTAACAGCCTTAGGAGCACCGTCAACCAGGTCCTTAGCTTCCTTCAGACCCAGGGAAGTCAGTTCGCGAACAGCCTTAATAACGTTCACTTTGTTGTCGCCAGCGGAAACCAGAATTACGTCGAATTCAGTTTTCTCTTCAGCGGCAGCAGCGCCGCCTGCAGCAGGAGCTGCAGCAACAGCTACAGCAGCAGCTGCAGCGGATACACCAAACTTCTCTTCCAGATCCTTGATCAGTTCGGACAGTTCCAGAACGGTCAACGACGCGATTGCGTCAAGAATTTCTGCTTTAGATAATGCCATTTGTAATACTCCTGATAATTTGATTTTGATTAAGCTGCTTGTTTCTGGTCACGTACTGCAGCCAGACCGCGCGCAAACTTCGTAGGTACTTCATTAAGCGTACGTACAAAAGTGGCGATCGGGGCTTGCATGGTGCCCAGCAACTTGGCCAGCAACTCTTCACGGCTAGGCAACGACGCCAGGGCTTGAACTGCTTTCGCATCCATGACCTGGTTAGGCATTGCACCTGCCTTGATAACGAACTTGTCGTTAGCTTTGGCGAAATCACTCAATACCTTTGCCGCGGCAACTGGATCGGTAGAAATACCGAATACCAGAGGGCCGACCATTGCGTCAGCAAGACCGGAAAACGGGGTGCCATCAACAGCACGACGCACCAGCGTATTCTTCAGAACACGCAGATACACACCGGATTTTCTGGCTTGTGCACGCAGTTGAGTCATATCCCCTACTTCAATGCCACGATACTCAGCAAGAATGATTGCCTGTGCCGTTGCGACTTGCTCGCTGACCTCAGCAACCACTGCCTTTTTCTGCTCAAGATTAAGACTCAAGGTCTTCTCCTTCCGTTAATTAAGCATTTGCAGTTGCCCGCAAACACCTTCCCACGGCGACCTTTCATCAGGAGTACACATTGTGTTGATATCCTGTTTCGGGTAACGCCATCTGCGTAGGATAGACAAGCCACCAACTTAAGCCTGCCCCGATTAAATCTCTTGCGAGATTCCTACGGTCTTTGATAACCCTGTGACGAATGTTCCCGCCACAGGCCCAAAGTTCTTTTAATGCCAGCCAGGCTGGCAAGTTTTACATTAAGCGATGCTGGACTGATCAACACGCACACCAGCACCCATGGTGCTGGAAACCGAAACCTTCTTCAGGTAAACACCCTTGGAAGATGCTGGCTTGGCCTTGTTCAAAGCATCAACCAGTGCAGCCAAGTTGGCTTGCAGAGCATCAACACCGAAAGAGGCACGACCGATAGTGCAGTGCACGATACCGCCCTTGTCTGTACGATATTGGACTTGACCTGCCTTGGAATTCTTGACGGCAGTAGCCACGTCAGGAGTAACCGTACCAACCTTGGGGTTAGGCATCAGGCCACGTGGACCGAGCACTTGACCCAGGGCACCCACGATACGCATAGCATCAGGAGTCGCAATTGCAACGTCAAAGTCGAGCATGCCGCCCTTAACTTGTTCAGCCAGATCTTCAAAACCAACAATATCTGCACCTGCGGCTTTGGCTGCTTCAGCAGCGGCGCCTTGGGCAAATACAGCCACGCGCTTGGTCTTACCAGTGCCGTGTGGCAATACGAGAGCGCCACGAACCAGTTGGTCAGATTTACGTGCATCAATACCCAGATTGATAACAGCGTCTACCGACTCATCAAACTTGGCGGTTGCGGTTTCTTTTACCAGAGCAAGGGCTTCGGTGGCTGCGTAAATTTTATTACGGTCAACCTTGGCACGCAGAGCCTGCAAACGTTTAGAAATGTTAGCCATTTACACACCCTCCACTTCAATGCCCATGCTGCGTGCGCTACCTGCAATGGTACGAACAGCCGCATCCAGATCACCT
The DNA here is from genome assembly GCF_009858335.1 of Methylovorus glucosotrophus. Taxonomy (NCBI): domain Bacteria; kingdom Pseudomonadati; phylum Pseudomonadota; class Betaproteobacteria; order Nitrosomonadales; family Methylophilaceae; genus Methylovorus; species Methylovorus glucosotrophus. Next base: position 222,672 of record NZ_VMSE01000002.1, on the reverse strand, counting down.
GCTGTCAAGTCAGGTGCTTTAGTCTTAGCAATCTCTTCGGCTTGAGCGCGAGTGATCTTGCCAACCTTATCGGTATGAGGACGTGGGGAACCCTTATCAATCTTCGCTGCCTTCTTGATCAGAATGGTAGCGGGAGGGGTCTTCATTACGAAGGTGAAGCTCTTGTCTGCAAATGCAGTGATGACCACTGGAATTGGCAAACCTGGCTCCAAACTCTGCGTAGCAGCATTGAATGCCTTGCAGAATTCCATGATATTCAAACCACGCTGACCCAGTGCTGGACCAACTGGTGGACTAGGATTGGCTTTGCCTGCAGGAATCTGCAGCTTGATATAGCCGACAACTTTCTTTGCCATTTTAAACTCCTCAATGGGTACAAGCGCTTTAGTTACAAAGCTCCCCGTCAATAAATGCAGCTTACGCTACAGCCACTGCGTCATTTTTAAAGACGCAAACAGGCCTGCCAAAGGCAAGCCTGAAATCTTAAACTTCTTTTTCCACCTGATCGAAATCAAGCTCTACTGGGGTGGCACGTCCGAAGATTACGACAGAGACACGCAACTTGCTCTTTTCGTAGTTAATGTCTTCAACATTGCCAGAAAAATCTTTAAAGGGTCCGTCAATAACTCGTACTGACTCACCTTTTTCGAAGGTAAGCTTCTGGGTGGGGTTACTCTTACTCTCATCCATACGCTGAAGGATAATCTCAACTTCCTTATCCTTAATGGGAGTGGGCTTGAGAGCGGTACCACCGATAAACGCTGTCACTCGCGGAGTGCTCTTAACCAAATGCCAGGTATCGTCGTTCATCTGCATTTGAACCAACACATACCCAGGGTAAAGCTTGCGCTCACTAATGGCCTTCTGGCCATTTTTCATCTCAATCACTTCTTCAACAGGGACGAGAATCTGACCAAACATATCCTGCAAATCTGAACGAGCAATACGCTCTTCCAGACCACGCTGAACGGATTTTTCAAAGCCAGAAAAGGCTTGCACTGCATACCATCGCATACTCATCTTAGGCGCCCCTTCCCATCAGCATTTTCACACCCCACAAAAAGCCAATGTCAACCAGCCATAGAAAGACCGCCATCACCATTACCAGCACGAAGACTGCAACGGTAGTCTGTATTGTCTCTTTACGCGTTGGCCAAACGACGCGACGTGCTTCAGCAGCTGAATCTTGCACAAACGCAAAAGCCTCACGCCCCAAAGGCGTGGACCAGAAAACAACGACAGCAGCAATAATCCCGGCCAACACAGCCAGGATTCGCACAACCAGCGCATGCTCAGACAGCAAATAAAAGCCTGCCACGCCTGCAGCGACAAGTATCAAAGCAAGCACAAGCTTAATTTTATCAATCATATATGTTGCGCACTTAATGTTGTAATGGCAGGCCAGGAGGGTCTCGAACCCCCAACCCTCGGTTTTGGAGACCGATACTCTGCCAATTGAGCTACTGGCCTAAAACTCTGGAGAACGCACAAGGGCTGCAACGATGAACATCGCGCAGCCCCAGTCAGATCAGAAACGATTACTCAATAATTTTCGCGACGACGCCGGCACCAACGGTACGGCCACCTTCACGAATCGCAAAGCGCAGACCGTCTTCCATCGCGATCGGGGCAATCAGTGCCACGGTGATGGATACGTTGTCGCCTGGCATTACCATTTCGGTACCTGCTGGCAGTTCTACTGCACCAGTTACGTCAGTGGTACGGAAGTAGAACTGTGGACGGTAGCCATTGAAGAATGGGGTGTGACGGCCGCCTTCGTCCTTGCCCAGCACGTAGATTTCTGCGCTGAACTTGGTGTGTGGCTTGATCGAACCAGTCTTGGCCAATACTTGACCACGCTCAACTTCTTCACGCTTGGTACCACGCAGCAGTACGCCAACGTTGTCGCCTGCTTGACCTTGGTCCAGCAACTTGCGGAACATTTCTACGCCGGTGCAGGTGGTCTTCAGGGTTGGCTTGATACCTACGATTTCGATTTCATCACCAACCTTCACAATACCACGCTCGATACGGCCAGTAACGACAGTACCGCGACCAGAGATGGAGAATACGTCTTCTACTGGCATCAGGAAGGTGCCGTCAACTGCACGCTCTGGAGTTGGGATGTAGCTGTCCAACGCATCTGCCAAACGGAAGATGGCAGGTTCGCCGATTTCGGATTGGTCGCCTTCCAGTGCCTTCAGGGCGGAACCCTTGATCACAGGGATATCATCGCCTGGGAAGTCGTACTTGGAGAGCAGTTCGCGGATTTCCATTTCAACCAGCTCGAGCAGCTCGGCGTCATCCACCATGTCGGCCTTGTTCATGAACACGACGATGTAAGGTACGCCAACCTGACGTGCCAACAGGATGTGCTCACGGGTTTGTGGCATCGGGCCGTCAGCGGCGGAACAGACCAGAATCGCGCCGTCCATCTGCGCAGCGCCGGTAATCATGTTCTTAACATAGTCGGCGTGGCCTGGGCAGTCTACGTGAGCGTAGTGGCGAGTTGCAGTTTCGTATTCAACGTGCGCTGTGTTGATGGTAATACCACGTGCCTTTTCTTCTGGCGCCGCATCGATCTGGTCGTATGCCTTGGCTTCACCACCAAACTTCTTCGACAGAATTGTCGTGATCGCCGCTGTCAGCGTCGTCTTACCATGGTCAACGTGACCAATCGTGCCTACGTTGACGTGCGGCTTCGTCCGCTCAAATTTACCTTTTGCCATTACCGTTTCCTTTAACCGACTTTATCAAGTTAATGAAGTGGTGCCCATGGCGGGAATCGGACCCGCGACCTCTCCCTTACCAAGGGAGTGCTCTACCACTGAGCCACATGGGCGCTTTACTAAATTCTTACTTAAACTGGAGCGGGCGACGAGGTTCGAACTCGCGACATCTTGCTTGGAAGGCAAGTGCTCTACCAACTGAGCTACACCCGCGCGCCTCGCCAGTTATCAACGCTGGCTCCAACTTTAAATTTGGTGGAGGGGGAAGGATTCGAACCTTCGTACTCTGAGAGAACGGATTTACAGTCCGTCGCCTTTAACCACTCGGCCACCCCTCCAAACCGAACCCGAGATTATGCTGACAATTTCACGTACTGTCAAACCCTAACTGGGCGGTAACTGGTGCCGGATGTCGGAATCGAACTGACGACCTTCGCATTACAAGTGCGCTGCTCTGCCAACTGAGCTAATCCGGCGTAAAACTTATTTAATCTTTTTTAACCAACGTCAGAGAAGGCTTTTTAACTTCTTTAGGAGCCTGAGGCTTTCCAACAGCTTCAGACTGGCTTACCTGATCAGGTTTATCCTCAACAGGCTCAGCCTCAAAAAACATGCCCTGACTATTTTCGCGAGCGAAGATACCACGAACCGCGCCAATTGGCACGTAAATATTTTGCGAAGCACCAGAAAATCTTGCTGAAAAACTGATTGCAGTGTTATCAATCACCAAGTCCTTGGTGGCTGAATAATTGATATTTAACACTATTTCGCCGTTCTTTACGTATGCCATAGGCACTCGGGTATTTTCATCCACCGCCACCAGCAAATGTGGCGTAAATCCATTGTCCACGCACCACTCATGCACGGCGCGTATCAGGTAGGGCTTAGTGGATGAAACATTTTCCATGACCTTACTTCCGCATTGCTTTTTCGGAAGGGGTCATCGCCTCGATGTAAGCCGGGCGAGAGAATATACGTTCTGCGTACTTAAGTAAAGGTGCAGCTTGCTTGGGCAGCTCAATTCCATAATGCCCAAGACGCCATAAGAGCGGTGCAATGGCCACATCCAGCATGGAAAATTCGTCGCCCAGAATATATTCCTGGCGGCTAAACAAAGGCACGATCTGCGTCAGATTGTCTCGAATAATCAAGCGCGCCTTATCAGCCAGCTTCTGATTGCCAGACTCAATATCTTTGATATGACTGAACAACTGCTCTTCAAAGTTGTGAAGAAACAATCTGGCACGCGCTCGCATGACAGGATCAGCGGGCATAAGCTGAGGATGAGGAAAACGCTCGTCGATATATTCATTGATGATGTTTGCTTGCTGCAGCACCAAATCACGTTCAACGAGGACAGGGACTTCATTGTGCGGATTGATTACGGCCAGATCTTCTGGCTTGTTGGCAAGATCCACGTCGATCACTTGGAAATCCATGCCTTTTTCAAATAGCACAATGCGGCAGCGGTGGCTGTATGGATCAGTAGTTCCAGAATACAAGGTCATCATGATGTTGTTTCCTTACAAAACAAAAAAGCGGGATTGCCCGCAAAGGCAATCCCGCCTTGAATAGAACGTTAGTGTATATCTTTCCAGAATTCTTTTTTCAGATAGTACGCGACGATGAAAAGCAAACCAAGGAACAGGATCACGATTAATCCCAATTGCAGGCGCAGACCTTTAGCAGGCTCGCTCATGAATACTAGGTAATTCACCAGGTCAGCGACCATCGCGTCATACTGAGCAGGCTCAAGCACGCCTGGCTTGGTCAGCACCAGCGTATGCTTCTCGACCTCATGACCGTGCTCATCCACTGTTTTCTGAACCTTGAGGGTTTGCTCACCTTGCAACTGCCATAGCACGTGCGGCATAGCCACTTTGTCATAGACAGTATTGTTCCAGCCTGTCGGACGAGTATCGTCACGATAGAAGCCCCTCAAGTAGCTGTACAGCCAGTCAGGTCCGTTTGCATATGCACGCGCCTGCACCGAGAGATCCGGAGGTGTTGCTCCAAACCAGGATTTGGCATCCCGCTTAGGCATGGTGACAGTCATCGTGTCGCCCACCTTCTCACCAGCAAACATCAGGTTTGATTTGATTTCAGCATCGCTCAAACCAATATCTTTAAGCCGGTTATACCGCATATAGGCAGCGCTGTGACAGCTCAGGCAGTAGTTTACAAATGTCCTGGCACCACGCTGCAGCGAAGCCTGATTATTGGGATCGATAGGCGCATGATCAAGATGCACGCTCTCATTTGCCATCACCAAGGCAGGCAATAACAGGCCGACCAACAATAATACCTTTTTCATTATCCTGTTACCCTTTCTGGAACTGGCTTGGTCTTATCGATGCTGGTATACCAAGGCATCAAGATAAAGAACAGAAAGTAAACTGCAGTGAAAATTCTAGCCACCACCGTTGCACGGTCAGCACCGCCCACGAAGAATGTTGAAGGATCAAACACCCCCCAGACATTCGAAGGCTCGGTACCCAGATAACCCAGAATCAAAAAGCTCACTACAAACAATGCCAGCCACACCTTGTAGATAGAACCGCGATAGCGTATCGACTTCACGGGACTACGATCCAGCCAAGGCAGCAAGGCGAAAATCACGACAGACAGACCCATGGCAGCAACGCCAGGGAACTGCGAATTCATGATAGGCGGCACCGCACGCAAAATAGAGTAATAAGGCGTGAAATACCAAACGGGCGCAATGTGCGCTGGTGTTTTTAACGGGTCAGCCGGAATGAAGTTATTTGCTTCCAGGAAGTAGCCGCCCATTTCCGGCGCAAAGAAGATAATGGCCGAAAACACGATCAGGAAAACTGACACGCCGACAATATCCTTCACCGTGTAATACGGATGGAATGGAATGCCATCCAGTGGGATACCGGTTTCAGGATCTTTGTGTTTCTTGATTTCAACACCGTCCGGGTTGTTAGAGCCCACTTCATGCAGAGCAATGATATGCGCAGCCACCAAACCCAGCAGCACCAAAGGAAGAGCAATTACGTGGAACGCGAAGAACCGGTTAAGGGTCGCGTCAGACACCATGTAATCACCGCGCAGCCAAAGTGAAATATCTGGCCCAACAAACGGGATAGAGGTAAACAGATTGATAATCACCTGAGCACCCCAGTAGGACATCTGCCCCCATGGCAACAGATAGCCAAAGAATGCCTCACCCATCAGCGCAAGGAAAATCCCTACACCGAACAGCCATATCAGCTCACGAGGATTCCGATAAGACCCGTAGATCAGACCACGGAACATATGCAGATAGACCACCACGAAGAACATGGAAGCCCCGGTTGAGTGCATGTAGCGAATCAACCAGCCCCAGGAAACGTCACGCATGATGTACTCCACCGAAGCAAAGGCGAGCTCTGCATCAGGCTTGTAATTCATCGTGAGAAAAATGCCAGTAACGATCTGCAACACCAGTACCAACAGTGCCAATGAACCGAAGAAATACCAGAAGTTGAAGTTCTTGGGAGCGTAATACTCTGAGAGGTGGGCTTTCCAGTTGGCCGTCAATGGAAAACGGTCATCCACCCACCCGAGCAAACCAGTTAAATATTTTTGCATGATTACGCGGCCCCCTTGTCGTCTTCACCAATCAACAGCAGATTGTCGTTGAGGTATTTGTGTGGAGGCACCACCAGATTGATAGGTGCGGGAGAGCCTTTGAATACACGACCCGCCAGATCAAAACGGGAACCATGGCAAGGACAGAAAAAACCGCCCGGCCAATCTGCGCCCATTTCGTTGCCAGCTTGCAATTTGGGGGATGGTGAACAGCCCAGGTGAGTACATATACCCACCAGCACCATCAAATTCGACTTGATCGAACGTGAAGCATTCTGGCAATACGCAGGCTGCTGCGTGGTGACTTCCAGCTTGGGATCAGACAATTTGTCATCATGCTGGGTTAATGCGGCCATCATTTCCTGGCTACGATTGATCAACCATACTGGCTTACCGCGCCACTCGACGGTGATCATGGCGCCCGACTCGATCTTGCTGATGTCAGCCTCGACTGGAGCACCCGCTGCCTTTGCTCGCTCGCTTGGCAACATACTTGTAATAAAAGGAACTGCAACAGCCGCGGCTGCCACACCTCCCACTGCGGTAGTCGCTGCGATTAAAAAGCGCCGCTTCCCCTGATCCACTTGTTGATTCGCCATCACATTCCCTTAAATTTAATGCGACTTGCTCTAATACAGTTAATTAGCGCGCCATTTTACAGCGTTCAGAGAAAAACTTAAACCTAAAACCGCGGCTTATACAGGGTTATTGATTTCGATGTAGTGATGCTCCAGATTGAATCGATTTTGGAGATGTGCGCCCAAGGCCTGAATGCCATAACGCTCCGTCGCGTGATGTCCCGCCCCAATATAAACTACCCCGGCCTCATTAGCGAGATGCAAGTTTTGCTCCGACACCTCCCCACTGATATACGCGTCTACTCCCAATGCAATGGCTTGTTCCATATAACCTTGCGCACTGCCTGTACACCACGCCACCTTGCGAATCGGTTTCTCGCCAGGTCCTAACAATATCGCCTCGCGATCCAATATGCGGGATATATGCTGCCGCAACATGCTGCCCGTCATCTCAACCGCAGTTCTGCCGTAGGCAATCAGGTCCTGCTCCCCGGTCCAGCCATCGACAACAAATCCCAATTGTCTCGCCAGTTGTGCGTTGTTTCCCAATTCCTGATGGGCGTCCAGAGGAAGATGATAGGCTGCCAATGACATCCCGCTTTCCAACAGGAGCTTGATACGTTTTTGCTTTATTCCCACGATTCGCGCATCTTCGTTGCGCCAGAAATATCCGTGATGCACCATCACCAGATCGGCCCCCTGCTCTCTGGCCGCCTCCAGCAGCGAAAGCGATGCCGTCACACCTGTCACCAAGCGCGCGACTTCAGAGCGCCCCTCCACTTGCAGCCCATTTGGGCAATAATCCTTGAACCGCGCTACCTGAAGAATTTGTCCGGTATAATCTAACAACTCATTCAATTTCATTTTTCTGCATCCATTTTCGGAAAAACTCATTTAGATCATGCGCAAACTTTGGCTCATTTTTGCACAGACTGTCACCATCAGTCTCGCTGTCATTTTTGTCGCTCAACAATTTTATCCAGATTTGCTCACTCACAGCGCCAAACCGCTGGTTGTCAATGAAGCACCTGCCACCCCAGCCTCATCCATACCGCCCGGGTCTTACAGTGTTGCCGCAAAGAAGGCCATGCCTTCCGTTGTTAACATCTTTACCAGCAAAAAGGCTGAGGCAAATCCATCTCAACCTTTCATGGATGATCCGCTTTTCCGTCATTTTTTTGGTGATCAGCAGGATGAGCAACCACAACGTGAGAACAGCCTGGGGTCTGGTGTTATCGTCAGCACCCAGGGGCTGATCCTGACCAATCACCACGTCATTGAATCTGCTGATGAAATCGAAGTCGCACTGGCTGATGGCAGAACAGTATCGGCACGCGTCGTTGGCACAGACCCCGAGACGGATTTGGCCGTACTTAAAGTAGACGTAAAGAATCTGCCCGCGATTACGTTTGCCAAAGCGGATCAGATTAATGTTGGCGATGTGGTGCTGGCGATTGGCAATCCTTTTGGCGTCGGGCAAACCGTGACGCAAGGCATTATTAGCGCGGTTGGGCGCAGCCACCTGGGCATTAATACTTTTGAGAACTTCATTCAGACCGATGCGCCGATTAACCCGGGCAACTCCGGGGGGGCATTGATAGACACAGATGGCAATCTGGTTGGTGTCAACAGCGCCATCTACTCCCGCAGTGGCGGGTCAATGGGGATTGGTTTTGCCATTCCTGTCAGCCTCGCCAAACAGGTTATGGAACAGATCATTCGTCAAGGCAGTGTAACGCGTGGCTGGATTGGCATTGAGGCTCAAGACATCACACCAGAACTGGCGGAGTCTTTCCGCCTGAAAGAGGTGCGTGGCTCACTGATTGCCGGCATATTGCGCGACAGCCCTGCCGAGCGAGCCGGCTTGAGACCCGGAGATATTCTTCTGGAGATTGATGGGCGTCAGGTTCAGGACAGTTCCAGCATGCTGAACCTGATCTCCAGCTTGAAGCCAAACAAAAAAGCCATACTGAAAATCTCGCGCGACCAGAAAGAATTTTCCGTGCCCGTTCTTATTGGCAAGCGCCCGCGTCCAACTGTCGTTCCTACCGAGTAAGTCCCGGGCAACAAGCCCGGGAATATCCGCGCCTTATTTGGCGCGGTTCGCATTGACCACGCAATACCCTACCCAATAGCTAACTACCACGATCGTCAGCACTATCGTCATGATGGAAGCAATTCCAACCCAGGATCCAAACAGTACTTTCAGCATTTCAATCTCCTTTTACCCTGTCATTGTTATAGGCAAATTGATCTTACGCCTGGCAAAAAACTTTTTAAAGACCTTTTTTTAAATATGGTTAAATAACCATGAATAAATTATGGTCGTATGCATTTTTGCAACGCTAAGGTAAAAAACTAATCAGCTTGAGCAGTACGGACGCGCAGGAATCCTGCGACAAGAATGCCGGCCTCGTATAGCAACCACAGAGGGACAGCCAGCATAATCTGGGATATGACATCAGGAGGGGTGAAAATGGCGCCAATGACAAAGGCTCCGACAATGACATAGGAACGTATATCTTTGAGTGTCTCAATATTGACCAGGCCAAAATATACCAATAACACGACAGCCACCGGCACTTCAAAGGCAATACCGAACGCCATGAAAAGCGTGATAACAAAGTCAAGATAGTTGCCGATATCGGTCATCACGGCGACACCCTCAGGCGCTGTGCCGGCAATAAAGCCAAACACGACTGGGAACACCAGAAAATAAGCAAAGCACATCCCGGCGAAGAACAAGAGCGTGCTCGCCACGACCAGTGGCGCCATGAACCGCCGTTCATGGGTGTAGAGGCCAGGTGCAATAAATGACCAGACTTGATAAAGGGTGTGTGGCAGAGAGATAACAAATGCCGCCAGCATCGCCACTTTCATGGGCACAAAGAAAGGCGTGGTAACCGCTGTAGCAATCATTTGCCCGCCCGCCGGCAAATGACTCAATAATGGCTGGGCCAATAGCGTATAAATTTTATTGGCAAAGGGGAATAAGCCGATAAATACCAGCACCACTCCGATGACAATACGCAACAACCGGTTGCGCAACTCAATCAGATGCGAAATAAAGGTATCCGTCGTCGTCACTGTGGCTTGTGGGTGTCAGGTTGCACTGGGGGAGTAACGGCCTCGGGTGATGACTCAGGAGGAGGAATCATACTTCTCTCGACCTCATTGAGCTGCTCATTGGCGCGAGACTGAAATTGATGCATATCTGCCTGGAGACGATCAGCCCCCTGCTTGATTTCCTGCTGCAACTTCTGCAAATCCTGAAATTGGAGCTCACGATCAATATCAGACTTTACATTGGCAACATAGCGTTGCAACTTGCCTGCGAGTAACCCCAATGTCCGTGCCACCTTGGGTAATTTTTCCGGGCCGATCACAATCAAGGCAACTACGCCAATCACTAGCAGTTCGGAAAAAGCAATATCAAACACGGGCAGATGGCCGCTTTACTGCTTGGATTTCTGGGTCACTTCGCCTTCGACCGTATTGCTGTTTCCGCGATCATCCAGACTGCCCGGCTTTTGCGCGCCTTCATTCATGGCATCCTTGAAGTTTTTCACCGCGCCACCTACATCACTGCCCATATTGCGTAGCTTCTTGGTACCAAAAATCAGCACCACGATAACCAGCACGATCAACCAATGCCAAATACTGAATGAACCCATTTCAACTCTCCTGAATTTTAGCGCTAGGTTTTTGGCAGGGTAGTGCCGCCGCCAAAAACATGAACATGAATATGGAATACCTCTTGGCCACCTTCTCGCCCGGTATTGATCATGGTACGAAAGCCGGCAAGGCCTTGCTCTTTGGCCAGCTTGGGAGCCAACAGCAACATTTTTCCCAGCAATGCCTGATGAGATTCGTCGCAGATGGCCAATGATTCTATGTGCGCTCGCGGAACAATAAGAAAATGAACGGGGGCCAGAGGATTAATATCCTTGAATACCACCACGTCGTCATCTGCATAAATCTGGGTGGACGGAATGGCACCCGCGACAATTTTGCAAAAAATACAATCAGCACTCATTCCATGCTACTCCTTGCGTTGGGCTTTTTCTACCAGCCCGGAGAGGCCTTCTCGGCGGGCAAGCTCATCCAGCACATCCTGAGGCTCAAGCCCGGCATGCGCCAGCATGATCAAGGTATGAAACCAGAGATCGGCGGTTTCATAAATGATTTCATCCTTGTTGCCACCCTTGCCGGCAATGATGGTCTCAGCGGCCTCTTCGCCTACTTTCTTCAGGATACTATCCATACCCTTGGCATACAGCTTGGCCACATAGGAGGCTGCCGGATCAGCTTGTTTACGCTGTTCCAGCAACTCGCCCAATCGGTTAAGTACATCACTCACGGTGGTAAATATCCCCAGGATTTTTGATAACGGGCTGGTCTATCACCCACTCAGTATCTGTCAGCTTCTGGAAAAAACAATTATGCCGTCCAGTATGGCAGGCAATGCCGCCCACCTGCTCGACACTGATGAGTACCACATCCTCATCGCAATCAAGGCGAATCTCATGCACTTTTTGCACATGACCGGATTCCTCACCCTTATGCCAGAGACGGTTGCGCGAGCGTGACCAATAAACAGCCTGCCCGGTTTCGGCAGTCAGGCGCAAAGCTTCGCGATTCATCCATGCGAACATCAGCACTTTGTTACTACCGACCTCTTGGGCAATAACCGGCACCAAGCCATCCGCAGTCCATTGCACTTTATCCAGCCATGCTACGCTCACAATCGCACCTCTATGCCATGGTCACGCATGTATTCTTTTGCCTGGCGTACGGTAAATTCACCATAGTGAAAAATACTGGCTGCCAGCACAGCGTCAGCGCCGCCCTCTTGTACACCTTCAACAAGATGCAATAGATTGCCCACGCCACCCGAAGCAATGATAGGGACACTGACCGCATCGCTGATCGCGCGATTCAAGGGCAGGTTAAAACCGATTTTGGTGCCATCGCGGTCCATACTGGTCACCAGCAATTCACCAGCACCAAGCGCAACCATTTTCTTTGCCCACTCAACAGCGTCAAGTCCCGTGGCTTTTCTGCCACCGTGGGTAAACACTTCCCAATGATCGTCCACCTGCTTGGCATCAATCGCCACCACAATGCATTGCGATCCAAAACGTCCTGCCGCGTCTGCCACCAATTGCGGATTGGTGACAGCGGAAGTGTTGATACTGACTTTATCGGCCCCGGCGTTCAACAAACGGCGGACATCGTCAACTTCGCGCACGCCACCACCCACCGTCAATGGAATGAAGACCTGGGAAGCGACTTGCTCGATAATATTGAGAATTAAGCCGCGGTTGTCCGAACTGGCCGTGATATCCAGGAAAGTAAGCTCATCTGCGCCCTGATCATCATAGCGTTTGGCAATCTCAACCGGATCACCCGCATCGCGCAGCTCCAGGAAATTCACGCCCTTGACCACACGACCATCGGTCACGTCCAGGCACGGAATAATGCGCTTGGCCAGGCTCATCCGTTCAGCTCGTCTGCCAATGCTTGTGCGGCAGCAAAATCCAGCGTGCCTTCATAAATGGCGCGACCGGTAATGGCTCCCATGATGCCTTCACTTTCCACGGCACACAGCTTGTGCACATCATCAAGATTGGTAATGCCGCCACTGGCAATGACCGGAATAGTCAGCGCTCGCGCCAATGCCACGGTTGCTTCAATGTTCACCCCGCTCAGCATGCCATCGCGACCGATATCGGTATACACCACGGCTTCCACGCCATACCCTTCAAATTTCTGTGCCAGATCAATCACGTCATGCCCGGTGAGTTTGGACCAGCCATCTACCGCCACCTTGCCATCCTTGGCATCAAGGCCAACCATGATCTGACCAGGGAAGGCATAGCATGCCTCATGTAAAAACCCCGGATTTTTAACAGCAGCTGTGCCAATGATGACGTAATCGATACCATCGTCCAGATAACGCTCAATGGTCTCAAGATCACGGATACCACCGCCGAGCTGAATAGGGATTTCTCCACCAACCGCATCCACAATGGCTTTGATCGCGCCTTCATTCACGGGCTTTCCTGCAAATGCGCCATTAAGGTCAACCAGATGCAGACGTTTGCCGCCCTTATCTACCCAATGGCGCGCCATGGCACCCGGATCCTCGGAAAACACAGTGGCGTCTTCCATAAGGCCTTGTTTGAGTCGTACACAGTGACCGTCTTTCAGGTCGATGGCAGGAATAATCAGCATATTTTTTTAATAGATAGAAATTAAGGACGTCCGTCCCACGCAACAAAATTGGATAACAACTTCAGGCCGGCGTGCTGGCTTTTTTCTGGGTGAAACTGCACCGCAAAAATATTATCGCGCGCAATACAGCTGGTAAAGCGCTTGGGGTAATTGCTGTAACCCACCTCAATCTCGGCGTCCTCGGGAACGACATAGTAACTATGCACGTAGTAGAAACGTTCGCCATCGGCAATATCGTTCCATATGGGGTGAGGACGGCTCTGATAAACCTCGTTCCAGCCCATATGAGGTACTTTTAACCGTGCGCCGTTTGCATCCACCATATCAGCATCAGCAAAGCGCTTAACATTCCCTGGCAAGATGCTTAGTCCAGCGGCATTGCCTTCTTCACTATGATCAAACAGGAGCTGCAGCCCGATGCAGATGCCCAGAAAAGGCTTGTCGGCAGCCGCAGAAATCACCGCTTGGCGCAGGCCTCTGGCATCAAGCTCCCTGACACAGTCAGGCATGGCCCCCTGGCCAGGAAACACCACACGCTCAGCCGCCACAATGTCGGCAGGATCACTGGTCACGACCACCCGTTTACCGGGCGCCACATGCTCCAGCGCCTTGGATACGGAGCGCAAATTGCCCATGCCATAATCCACAACAGCAATATCGATCATAGTCTGTGCTTAACAAAATCAGAAATATTGGGACTACCCAAAACTTATAAAGTGCCTTTAGTCGAAGGCATGATGCCGGTCATGCGGTCATCTGCTTCCACGGCCATACGCAAAGCGCGGCCAAAAGCCTTGAAAATCGTTTCTGCCTGATGGTGCGCATTGTCACCACGCAGATTATCGATATGCAGGGTCACCAGGGCGTGATTGACAAAGCCCTGGAAAAATTCGTGTATGAGGTCGACATCGAAGTCGCCTATGCGGGCGCGTGTAAACTCCACGCCGAATTCCATGCCGGGGCGGCCGGAAATATCCAGTACAACACGCGACAATGCTTCGTCCAACGGTACATAAGAGTGACCGTAACGACGTATCCCTTTTTTATCGCCTATTGCCTTGGCAAAAGCTTGACCCAGGGTAATGCCAATATCCTCGACAGTGTGATGCGCATCAATATGCAAATCGCCATTGGCAGACACTGTGATGTCCATCATGCCATGACGGGCAATCTGATCGAGCATGTGATCAAAAAAACCCAGACCGCTGGCGAGCTTGGATACGCCGGTACCATCCAGATTGATTGACACCGAGATTTGCGTTTCGAGGGTATTACGACTTACTTCGGCAATACGCATGGGAAGATCATTACTTTCTTGAGTTTCAAAAAACTAAAAACCGCCGCAGACCTTTGCAGCGACTGCGGCGGTTTGAGTTCCAGACGTGATATTTCGTCTTAGCTGAACAGTTTCTTCAACCAGCCGAACACGCCGCCGCTGGAAGTCGAACCTTTAGCCAGGCCGCTGATTTCTGCAGCAGCAGCAGCAGGGTCAGCAGCACCGTAGATAGCAGCACCAGCAACAACGATGTTGGCACCAGCATCAACCACTTGTTTAACAGTAGCTGGCTTGATACCACCAGCAACAGAAACCTTAACGCCCAGATTCAGACTGGATACCAGACCCAGGTCAGCAAATGGAGTTTGACCAGCAGCTTGTTGGTCCAGGCCAGTGTGCACACCGATGATGTGCGCGCCCAGCTTTGCAACTTCCTTGGTACGTGCAGCTTTGTCTGCTACGTTGATCAGATCGATTTGAGCTTCTTTGCCATACTTGTTGGCAACATCAATTACACCCTTGATAGTACCGATATCGGCAGTACCCAGTACGGTGCAAATGTCAGCGCCAGCCTTGTAGAAAGGCTCAGCTTCGTAGTAGCCAGCATCCATGGTCTTCAGATCAACCAGAATCTTGTTGTTCGGGAATTTAGCGCGCAGTGTTTGCAGCAGCTTGATACCGTTGTACTTGATACAAGGGGTACCGATTTCAAGAATATCTACATGGGGGGCTACTTTGGTAGCCAGTGCTACGGTTGCATCGAAATCCAATGAATCCAATGCCATTTGTACTGATGGTTGTGCCACGATACTTCCTCCGCTTAAGTTACAGGGTTATGATTTACTCACTCCGTAATGATACATTTTTTCTTGTGAATAGGGTAAATCGGTTGAATTTTAGCAATATTTTGCCATGATGCACCTCAAATGCATCATTAGGCAGCATCATAATCGCTTTTAAGTTCAGGTGGCGGAGAGAATGTCCTTCAAAGCGGCAATCAGTGCCTCACATTCCTCATCAGTTCCCACGGTAATGCGCATGAACTGATCAATACGGGCAGGCTTTTTAAAGTGGCGCACGATAATGCTGCGCTCACGCAATGCTGTCGTCAGACCCAAGGCGTCACGATGGGGGTGACGCGCAAAAATGAAATTGGCTCCGGAAGGCAATACTTCAAAGCCCAAGGCCTGCATGGCATCCACAAGCTTTTCGCGGCTAGCCATCACGCGCTGGCGCATCGCATCGAAGTAGGCAACATCCTCCATCGCAGCCACTGCTCCAGCACTGGCAAACCTGTCGATGGGGTAAGAGTTGAAGCTATCTTTCACACGATGCAGGGCATCGATCAGCTCAGGATGACCCACCGCGTAACCGACACGCAAACCAGCAAGGGAGCGTGATTTTGACAAGGTATGTGTCACCAGTAGCTGCGGATACGCATTAACCAGCGTTACGGCTGATTCACCACCAAAATCAATATAGGCCTCATCAATGACAACCACCGACTCGGTATTGGCATCCAGCAACCGGCGTATCTCGCTCAGCGCCAGCACACGCCCCGTGGGCGCATTGGGGTTGGGGAAAATAATCCCGCCATTCGCAACGCGATAATCATCCACATTGATTTCAAAGGTTTGCGTCAATGGCACGGTCTGATAATCAATATCGTAGAGCCCGCAATACACCGGATAAAAGCTGTAGGTAATATCCGGAAATAACAAAGGAGCATCATGCTTGAGCAAAGCAAGAAACACATGTGCCAGCACCTCATCCGACCCATTGCCAACAAACACCTGTGCTGGCGTTAAGCCATGAAACTCAGCGATGGCCTGCTTCAGCCGGTCTGAATTGGGGTCCGGGTAAAGGCGCAGACTATCCGCAGCTTCGCCGCGCAAAGCCTCCAGCACCTTAGGGCTGGGGCCATACGGATTTTCATTGGTATTGAGCTTGATGAGGTTGGCAATTTTAGGCTGCTCACCCGGTGTATAGGGGGTGAGGCCGTGTACTACCTGGCTCCAGTATTTACTCATTTTTTAAGCCGGTACTCCGCAGAACGGGCGTGTGCTTGCAGGCCTTCGCCATACGCGAGGGTAGCGGCCACTTTGCCCAGCTTTTGCGCACCTTCGGCCGATACCATGATCAGGCTGGAGCGCTTCTGGAAATCGTACACACCAAGCGGCGAAGAAAATCTGGCCGTGCGTGAAGTTGGCAACACGTGATTAGGCCCAGCACAGTAATCCCCCAGTGCTTCGCAGGTATCACGTCCCATGAAGATGGCACCAGCGTGTTTGATCTTCTTGCTGAAGGCCAGAGGATCATCCAGTGAAAGTTCCAGGTGTTCAGGGGCGATGTAATTGCTTATGCGAGCGGCTTCTTCCAGATCCTTCACCTCAATCAGCGCGCCACGGCCTTGCAGCGATGTCTTGATGATGTCCTTGCGTGGCATCTCTTCAACCAGACGTGCTGCACTGGCGGCGACCTTGTCGAGAAACTCGGCATCGGGCGATAACAAAATGGCCTGGGCAAGCTCGTCGTGCTCGGCTTGCGAAAACAAATCCATCGCCACCCAGTCCGGATTGGTCTTGCCATCACAGATCACGAGAATTTCAGAAGGTCCGGCCACCATATCAATACCAACTACGCCAAATACGCGACGCTTGGCAGCGGCCACATAGGCATTGCCAGGCCCGACAATCTTGTCTACCTGCGGTACGGTCTCTGTGCCATATGCCAAGGCGCCCACAGCCTGAGCACCACCGATACAGAACACGCGATCTACGCCACATACCGCCGCAGCTGCCAGCACCAGCTGGTTACGCTCACCATTGGGTGTCGGCACTACCATGATCAGTTCTTCCACGCCTGCCACCTTGGCGGGAATGGCGTTCATCAGCACGGATGAAGGGTAGGCTGCCTTGCCGCCAGGCACATACAAGCCCACACGATCAAGCGGAGTCACTTGTTGGCCCAGCAAAGTGCCATCATCCTCGGTATAACTCCAGGACGACATCAACTGCTTCTCGTGGTAAAGACGCACGCGCTCGGCCGCTTGTTGCAATGCCTCGCGCTGGGCAGCCGGCAGGGCTTCCAGTGCGGCATGCAGTTCTACTTGGGAGATTTCCAGCGAGGAAAGACCTGCCACATCCAGATGATCAAAGCGCTTGGTGTATTCCAGCACAGCGGCATCGCCACGTTGTTTTACATTGCGCAAGATATCGGCAACCACCAGATCAATCTGGTCATCCTGAGCGGTCTCAAATGCCAGCAAGGCTTTGAGATCCGCATCAAAGCTCGCATCGCGAGTAGAAAAGCGTCGAATATTCATTGTGTAGCCTTATTTCTTTCCATTTTCTGCCACTGCTTGGGCAAATGAATCCATGATTGGTTGCAGCTCGCCACGCTTCAGCTTGAGCGAAGCCTGATTCACCACCAGGCGAGAGCTGATATCAGCAATCTCTTCGACGGCCTTGAGCTGATTGGCGCGCAATGTGCCGCCGGTGCTCACCAGGTCGACAATCGCATCGGCCAGGCCGACCAATGGGCCCAGTTCCATCGAACCATACAACTTGATCAGATCAACATGCATGCCTTTGTTGGCAAAATGCTCACGCGCCGTTTTCACATATTTCGTCACGACCTTGAGACGGGCACCGCGACGAATCGAACCGAAATAATCGAAATCCTCACGCACGGCGACCATCATCTTGCACCGGGCGATCTGCAGATCCAGCGGCTGATACAGCCCTTCGCCACCATGTTCAGTCAACACGTCCTTGCCAGCAATGCCCAGATCAGCCGCGCCATATTGCACGTAAGTGGGGACATCGGTCGCCCGCACAATCAGCAAGCGGACGTCTGGACGGTTGGTCGGCAGAATCAGCTTGCGCGAAGCCTCTGGCGCTTCCAGGGCATGAATGCCCGCGGCCGCCAGCAGAGGGGTGGTCTCTTCAAAAATGCGGCCTTTGGATAGGGCAATGGTGATCATGAATTCAGTTCTCTGTTAATACGGTCATTCAATGGCAAAGCGCATCAAGAAGTACGCTTGACCTTGGCACCCAGCGCTGTGAGCTTCTCTTCGAGATTTTCATAGCCACGATCCAGGTGATAAATACGCTCGATTATCGTCTCGCCACTGGCTACCAGCGCCGCCAGCACCAGACTGGCCGAAGCGCGCAAGTCAGTCGCCATTACGGTAGCGCCTTCCAGCTTGGGCACGCCTCGCACAATCGCCGTATTGCCTTCCACTTCAATCTGGGCACCCAGGCGCTGCATTTCCTGCACATGCATGAAGCGATTTTCGAAAATAGTCTCTGTCACTTTAGCCACACCATCCGCGATGGTATTCAAGGCCATCATTTGCGCCTGCATGTCCGTGGGAAAAGCGGGATGCGGCGCTGTGCGGATATTCACAGCCTTCAATTTTCCGTTACTTTTCACGGTGATGCTAGTTGCATCACTTTCCACTGTTACACCGGCATCGCGCAACTTCTCGATCACGGCATCCAGCAGGTCTGCCCGTGCATTGTTCAATTTGACGCAACCACCGGTCATGGCGGCAGCCACCATATAGGTTCCTGCCTCGATACGATCGCATACCACCTGATGTTCGCAGCCATGCAAACGCTCCACACCGTGTATGGTAATGATGTCAGTACCAGCACCTTCAATACGCGCGCCCATTTTGATCAGGCAATCAGCCAGATCAACCACTTCGGGTTCTTTGGCGGCGTTCTCAAGCACCGTGGTTCCCTCGGCCAAACACGCGGCCATCATGAGATTTTCGGTACCGGTGACCGTGACCATATCCATGAAATAGCGCGCTCCCTTGAGCTTGCTGGCACGCGCCTCAATGTAGCCATGTTCGATATGGATCTCGGCGCCCATGGCTTGCAATCCCTTGATATGCAAATCCACAGGCCGCGAACCAATGGCACACCCTCCTGGCAACGACACCCTGGCATGACCAAACCGGGCCAATAAAGGCCCCAGCACGAGGATGGAAGCGCGCATGGTTTTCACCATTTCATAAGGCGCTTCCTGGGTATGAATATGCGAAGCATCGAGGACGACACGATCTTCGGATCGGCTGGCCTGAACACCCATGTGCTCCAGCAAGGTAATGGTAGTCCCCACATCCTTGAGTTTGGCCACCGCGCTCAGTTTAAGCGGGGTTTCCGCCAGAAGCGAAGCGCAGAGAATCGGCAATGCCGCATTCTTGGCACCAGAAATGGTGATTTCCCCTTGTAGCGGAATGCCGCCTTCAATAACCAGCTTGTCCAAAATCCATCCCTAACGTTTATTGTCTAGCGACTGCCCGAAGATTCAGGCAGTAGCGGATTCCAGCATTTTTTGCAGCTCGCCCTGTTGAAACAGATCGCGCATGATATCAGCGCCACCCACGAACTCGCCCTTGATATAGAGCTGGGGAATAGTTGGCCAGTTAGCATAAACCTTGATGCCATCACGAATAGCAGGATCAGCCAGCACATCCACCGCCACGAAATCCTTGACCCCGCTCGCCTGCAAAATCTGCACGGCAAGACCGGAGAAACCGCATTGCGGAAACTTAGGCGTGCCCTTCATATAAAGCACCACTGGGTTTGCCGTGACCTGATTCTTGATCAATTCTTGAGTACTATCCATTTCAAACTCCTTAAGAGCTTAAGTCGAAGCACGTTGCGCCCAGGTTTCGGGCGTGAAGGTGCGCATCGATAAGGCATGAATTTCCTGGCGCATGCGATCGCCCAAAGCCTGATAAACCAACTGGTGCTGCTGCACCATATTCTTTCCTGTAAAGGCAGCGCTCACGATCACCGCCTCAAAATGCTGGCCATCATTACCCAGCACTTGCACGTAATCACACGCCAGACCTTGCGTTATATAGGTTTTTACATCATCTGCGCTTAACATTTTAGCCCCTGAGCTTGTATCCGGATTTCAACATTCTGAGCGCAAGCCATGACAGCAGCAAGAAACTGACCCCGACCACCAGCAAACTGACGGCAGGAGAAATGTCGCCTTGCCCAAAAAACCCATACCGGAAGCCATCTATCATGTAGAAAAACGGGTTGAAATGGGAAACCGTCTGCCATACCGGCGGTAAGGAATGGATCGAGTAAAACACGCCAGAAAGGAATGACAGAGGCATGATAATAAAATTCTGGAATGCCGCCATCTGATCAAACTTGTCCGCCCATATGCCGGCGATAATGCCAAACGCGCCCAGCAATGCACTACCCAGAAACGCGAATGCCAGAATGAACCCCGGATGCGCAATCGGCAGATCAATGAAAATGATCGCTACCAGATAAATACATAGCCCCACCACCAAGCCACGAATGATGGACGCCGCCAGGAATGCCAGGAAAAACTCCAGGTAAGACAGCGGAGTCAGCATCACAAAAATAATACTGCCCATCACCTTGGACTGGATAAGGCTGGATGAGCTATTGGCGAAGGCATTCTGCAATACCGACATCATGATCAGGCCCGGGATCAGGAAGGCGGTGTAACCCACGCCGTCGTACACCTGCACATGCTTGTCCAGCACATGGGAAAAAATCAGCAAATACAGCAGCGCAGTCATGACCGGGGCTGCGACGGTCTGAAAACTGACGCGCCAGAAGCGTAGCAGCTCCTTTTTGAACAACGTCCAGGGACCGCGCATGCGTGCTGAGATGAGACTGCTCATGCGCGCCCCACCATATCGACAAATACATCCTCGAGATCAGCTTCCAGCAGCTGCATATCCGTAAACGTCAATTGCGACTGGCGAAGCTCCGCCAATACGTCCGCCACTTGGGCGACATCATTCAATGTAAAAGTGTAGACATCGCCATCACGATGACGCACCAGCGCAGCGATGCCAACAGGCAGCACACTGCCAGGCGCCATGGTGACGCGCAGCTGCTTGCCAGGAATCTGCTTGAGCAGATTCGCCGTGGTGTCCAGCGCCACAATCTGGCCCGACTTCATCATGGCAACGCGCGAACAGAGCACTTCAGCCTCTTCCAGATAATGCGTGGTGAGAATGATGGTATGACCTTCGCGATTGAGGCGCTGGATGAACGCCCACATGGTCTGGCGCAATTCCACGTCAACGCCCGCGGTTGGTTCATCCAGCACGATAACGGGAGGCTTGTGGGCCAGCGCCTGTGCAATCAATGCCCGACGTTTCATGCCACCAGACAGGCGACGCATATTGACGTGGGCCTTGTCGGTCAGTCCCAGGGACTCAATCACTTCATCCACCCAGGCGTCATTTTCTGGCCCACGACCAAAATACCCCGCCTGAAAGCGCAACATTTCGCGCACATTGAAAAATGGATCAAACACCAGTTCTTGCGGGACAACGCCCAGTAACTGCCTGGCCTGCGCATATTGGGATACTACGTCATGCCCCATCACTGACAATTTACCGCTACTTGGACGCAGCAGGCCAGCCAGCAAGTTGATCAAGGTGGACTTGCCTGCCCCATTGGGGCCGAGCAAGGCAAAGAACTCCCCCTGCTCAATCGACAGATCAATCCCCTTCAGTGCCTTTAAGGCACCGAAATCCTTGGTTACCTGCTCAATCTTGATTGCGGGGGTCATGGTCATGAAACGGGCAAAGCCCGAATGCCTAAGCGGCGACGTGAGGGATCAGATCCAGCACGCCATAGAGCGTCGCCAGACTGGTCAGGTTCTTGGGAAAATGGATGAACTTCAATTCACACTTCTGATCCTGCGCACGGCGCAGCCATTCAAACAGCACGCTGATCGTCGCCGTATCCACATCAGACACGGCGGAAAGATCAACTTCAAGACGATCGGCCATAGGCAAGGCCTGACTTTGTGCCAGCAGCTTATTCACCTGTGGCATCGTCATATCGCCCTGCACCTGCCAGCGCTGCCCTTCAGAAATAATTTGCGTCATTCTGCTTGCCGTTATTTGGCAGAACCAGCGTTCTTGTCGGCCAGCTTTTGAATCAGGCCATCCATGCCGGACTGGCGGATTTCATTGCTGAACTGACCACGATAGTTGGTCACCAGGCTCACGCCTTCAATGACGATATCGTAGACCTTCCAGGCTTCGCCGGTTTTTTCCAGGCTGTAATCGACAGCGATAGGCTGACCACCTGGCTGCACGATTTCCGTCTTGACGGTCACTTCCTTATCGGAAGGCTCGGCGCGCAATGGCTTGTAGTTGATGGTCTGGTTACGATACTTACCCAGCGCCGTGGCATAGGTACGGAGCATCAGGCTGCGGAATTCCTTCTGGAAGGCATCCTGCTGCTCTTTGCTGGCGCGGCTCCAGTTTTTGCCCAGCACCATGCGTGACACACGATCAAAATCGAAATTGGGCAAAATCTTTTCTTCTGCCAAGGCAAAAATCTTCTTCTGATCGCCGGCCTGAATATCCTTGTCTTTCTTGACGATGGCCAGCACTTCATCAGCAGTCGACTTCACCAGCACGTCAGGGGCGACATCGGCCACAGCCAACTGCATTGCGCCCATCAGGGCAATACTTGCTACGAATTTCATTACAGACTTCATGTTTATTCCGCCTTTTTACTATCGCCACTTTCGGAGGCTTTGTTATACAAGAACTGACTGATCATTTTTTCCAGGACAACTGCATCCTGGGTATGGGAAATCTTGTCCCCATCTTTCAATGACTGGTCATCGCCACCGGCTTCCAGACCCACATATTGCTCGCCCAGCAGGCCAGCCGTATAAATATTGGCAAACGTGTCTTTGGGGAATGGATAACGCTTATCCAACTTCAGAGTCACATTTGCTTCAAAGGTTTTACTATCGAACTGAATATTGTCGACACGGCCGATCACCACACCCGCGCTTTTTACCGGGGCACGTGGCTTCAAACCGCCAATATTTTCAAAAGCAGCAGTTACCGTGTAAGTTTCGCCGATGCTACTGGAAGTCAGATTGCCCACTTTCAGCGCCAGTCCAAACAAGGCGGCAGCGCCAGCGACGGCAAAAATGCCGACCCATAAATCCATTGTTGTGCGTTCCATTCAATCTCCAGTCTTTGCGTTATCACGCATTTTATTTCGCGCCCTACACAAGGGCTTACTCACCCGCAATCAGCGAATCAAGTCACAATCATGAAAGAAGTCAGGATGAAGTCCAGGCCAAGCACAGCCAGGGACGAATTCACCACCGTACGTGTTGTTGCCCGGCTTACGCCCTCGGCAGTAGGCGGAGCATCAAACCCCTCAAACAGGGCAATCATGGTGCAAGCAACGCCAAACACCACACTCTTGATGACACCATTCACAATATCAGCCTGAAAATCAACGCTGGCCTGCATTTGCGACCAGAAAGCGCCGTTATCCACGCCGATGACCGGAACCGCCACCAGATAACCGCCCAATACCCCTACCATAGAGAACAGAGCTGCCAGCAAAGGCATGGAAACCACACCGGCCCAGAAGCGAGGAGCCACTACACGGGCAATCGGGCTGACCGCCATCATTTCCATCGCCGACAACTGCTCGGTCGTTTTCATCAGGCCGATTTCAGCGGTAATGGCCGTACCGGCTCGACCAGCAAATAACAGTGCCGTGACCACAGGACCCAGCTCGCGCACCAGGGAAAGCGCCACCAGCACGCCAATCGCTTCTGACGAGCCATATTTCTGCAAGGTGTTATAACCCTGCAACGCCAGCACCATGCCGACAAAGAATGCCGACACCAGAATGATCAGCAAGGACATGACGCCGGTAAAGTAAATTTCCCGGATGGTCAGATGGATACGCCTGAAACTCTCGCCAGAATAAATCAGCGTGTACAGAAAGAATCGCGCGCCTGAACCCAGACGCCAGACACGATCAATAATGCGGTGGCCCATGCCACGCAACACTTCAGCCAAACGATTAAGCATCCTGCCCTCTCAGCATATCGCGCCGGTAATCAGGCGCGGAATAGTGGAAGGGCACTGGCCCATCAACTTCACCATGCACAAATTGATGTACAAACGGCAGCGTCGACTGCCGCAACTCGTCAGGAGCACCTTCCGCCTCAACCACTCCATTGGCCACGATGTAGACATAATCGGCAATCGAAAACGCTTCTTTCACATCATGGGTAACCAGTATGGAGGTCGCCCCCAAGGCATCATTCAGACTACGAATGAGGTTGCAGGTGACGCTCATGGAAATCGGGTCGAGACCAGTAAATGGCTCGTCATACATGATAATGGACGGGTCAAGCGCAATCGCTCGGGCCAAAGCCACGCGGCGCGCCATACCACCGGAAAGCTCCGTCGGCATCAAGTTACGAGCACCGCGCAAACCAACGGCATTCAGTTTCATCATCACCAGATCACGGACGATGGACTCAGGCAGGTCAGCATGCTCCCGAATGGGGAAAGCGACATTTTCGTAAACCGACAAATCGGTAAACAGGGCGCCGAACTGAAACAGCATGCCCATCTTGCGACGCAGCTGAAACAGGCCGTGACGATCCTGCTTGTGGACCACCTGACCCTCGACACGCACTTCGCCTTGAGTGGGCACCAGCTGCCCGCCAATCAGGCGCAGCAAGGTTGTCTTGCCACTTCCACTGCCACCCATGATGGCGATCACCTTGCCACGCGGAAAGGACATATTAATGCCCTTATGCAGCAGTCGCCCTTTGTAACCAAAGGATAGATTGTCGATTTCGACGATGTTGTCGGCCATAGCGGTCTTGGAATTTGGAATCCTGCCATTTTAAATCAATTCGTGTTGCGCACGTAATACAAAAACAAAAAAGCCCGCCTAAGCGGGCTTTTTTACAACAATTTAACTGCCTTAAAACGCCATGCACACCACGTATTTCTGCGAATCCACAATGGATGGACTACTCCCGGCGGACACAACCGCAGTTGCAGCTGCAGTCCCACTCACCGCTTCGGCAGCCATCATGGCTCCAGTCGCGGTATTGCCATCATCCATGGTGGCATCCAACTGTTTTACGAACTTGCCCAGAATGCCGGTCGAGCATATGGCATAGGATCCGCTCAACCCCGAAATCGTCTTGTTTGGATTGGACTGCACCCCAATCACCCCACCCTCGGTGTTGGTCGGCTGGTAAGTCGCATCCCCCAGCGTGGTTGAGCCTGTTGCCAGTCCGGCCAGCCTTAAATGCTGCCAGAAAATGTAGGTTTCATCCGTCTGGGTTGTCGAGTTCCAGACTCCTTCAATCACGCCATCGCCGTCGCCATTGCTGGTTGCACCCACATGATTAATGGCGGCTTTGTCATCCCCTGGCAATGCCTTGAATTTATCCTGATAGGAATATACCTGAACCTGAATGTTTCTAAAGTCAGATGCCATGTTCTTTACCTTGGCACTGTTAATCAGCTCCTGCCCCTTCAGCACGCCGCCAAGCAGCAAGCCGATGATCACCAGCACAATTGCCAGCTCAATCAAGGTAAAACCAGATTGTTTGTTCATTAAGCTATCCTTATGACCCCTGTTATTTTTTTACCTGCCAACATCAGAAATAACTGATTTTTGTTGCATTCTACATTGCAATTGGCGTGCCACAGGCGAAATTCTTGTTCAGAAATTAAATTGATTACGATTATGGGCTTATATGATTAAAATCATCTTCCCAGCGTCAAAATATCATCATCTCTGACAATAAAATGACACCTACCAGCCCCACATCGATTGCCATGCAAGCCTCGCGATTTGCCATGGCATCTCGTCAGCAATGGCAGCTGGCGCTGATGTTGTTTTCATTGCACGGGTTGCTGGTGTGGGGCATAGGGAGTGAGCTACAAACAGCCTGGGCACTTTTTCATTATGGTTGCTTTCTGCTTTGGCAGCCCGTGCTGCATGGCAGGGAGCCCCTCACCCTGCGAACCGCCCTGATCCTGCTGGGCGGTGGGATTGTAATGACCATGTTCATGAGCTGGTGGCTCATGGCTTTCTGGCTTTGCCTGTTATTTTCCTTGCTGGGCGGACGTATTTTTTCGCTGGCAAAAACATCTGCCCGCCCAGGCTTTCTGCTGGCCGCGACCTATTTGCTGGCCATGCTGACCATGCATGTCGTGCCGCGTTTGCTCGCCAGAAATATCGATACGGATGCCTTGATGGTGCTCGTTGAATACGGGCTGCTTTTGCTGCCCGTCGGCGTACTGTTTACCAAAGCTGAGCATGGCGATGCTCGGCAAGCGCTTGCCATGGACTTTTTTTATACGCTGATGCTGCTGATGATCACCATCACGCTGGTGCTCGGATGCTTCGCCATCGCCACGACCACACAGGCACGCTACACCGAAGTATTGCTGAAGATGATTTTTGCCTTGGCGGCGGGCTTGCTGGCCTTGAGCTGGTTCTGGAATCCCAGGGCAGGCTTCTCGGGGATTGGCCTGATACTTTCGCGCTATCTGCTCAGTGTGGGCTTGCCTTTTGAACAGTGGATACAGAGTATCGCCGAGCTTGCCCAGCAGCAACGCACGCCAGCCAGCTTTCTTTCGCATGCCATTGCCGACATTGCGCAGCTGCCGTGGGTTGAGGGCGCCACATGGCGCCTCGGTGAGAGCGAGCAGCAATTGGGGAAACCCAGCATGCATCTGCATGAGTTGCAGTTTCATGATGTGAATTTGACCTTGTATAGCCGCTGGCCGCTGACACCCGCCTTGACGATACACGTCAAACTGCTGACCCGTATTGTGGCTGAGTTTTACGAAGCCAAACGCCGCGAAGAAACCATGACACAGAATGCCTATATGCAGGCGGTATATGAGACCGGCGCCCGCCTGACACATGACATCAAGAATCTGGTCCAATCCATGGGCGCCTTGTGTAGCGCGGCCGAGCATACCGCAGCAAGCGATCAGGAGCGACTGCTTGCCTTGATCCGCAAGCAATTACCCCTGCTGAATGAACGCATGGCAAAAACGTTGACCAAGCTGCAATCACCTGCCAGCGAAACACGTAACACGCTGCCCATCTTGCAGTGGTGGGAAAGTTTTCAGGCGCATTACCCTCAACTTGGGATTATTTTCGAGACCACCATCTCCGCCAACCCAGAAGTGGATGGCGATGTGCTGGATAGCGTCACGGACAATCTGATTCAGAATGCCCTGGCCAAGCGCAGCAGTCAGCCAGAGCTGGCCATTTATGTCAGCCTCAGTGGGGATCATCACTATACGGTGGCGGTAAGAGATACCGGCAGCGCAATGCCCGCGACTATCGCCGAGAACCTGTTCAAAAAACAGGTAAGCTCCGGCAAAGGGCTGGGCATAGGCTTGTATCAGGCGGCCAAACAGGCAAACGCCAGCGGATTAACGCTGGCGTTGAAGGAAAATCGCGAAGGTGCAGTCTGGTTTACGCTAGGCCCGCAACAGCCTGCCTAACACCAATCATCAAAGCGTTCCGTAAGAGTGCAGGCCGGAAAGGAACATATTGACGCCGAGGAAGGCAAAGGTCGTCACCAGCAAACCTACCAATGCCCACCAGGCCAGCATGCTGCCGCGCAAGCCCTTAACCAAGCGCAAGTGCAGCCAGGCCGCATAATTCAGCCACACAATCAGGGCCCAGGTTTCCTTCGGGTCCCATGACCAATAGCCGCCCCAGGCTTCCGCCGCCCACATGGCACCCAGAATAGTCGCAATGGTGAAGAAGGCAAAACCGACGGCAATCGCCTTGTACATCACGTCATCCAGCACTTCGAGCTTGGGCAGGCGCGATGCCAGAATGCCACGCTCAGCCAGCAAATAAGCGCTACCCACCATCGCTGCCAGCGAGAAGGCGCCATAACCAATAAAGTTGGCCGGCACATGGATTTTCATCCAGTAGGATTGCAAGGCAGGCACCAGCGGCTGAATGGCATTGGCCTGACGATCGAAGGTGTACCAGAGGATGAAGCCTACCGCCGCGTTAATGACCAGCAAGACAAAGCCACCCAGCTGGCGGGTTTCATAGCGGCGTTCATAGTAAAGATACAAAAGTGCCGTAATCAGGCAGAACAGCACAAATACTTCATACAGATTGCTGATTGGAATATGGCCAACATCCGGGGCGATCAGATAGGACTCATACCAGCGCACCATCAGGCCGACAAAGCCCATCAGCACGGCGGACCAGGTCAGGCTGGTCGCCACCTTGCCGGAGAATTCGGAACGGCGGAACAGGGCAAACCAGTAGGTCAGCATAGCCAGCACAAACAGCACATTCATCCACATGATGGCGGACTGGCTGGAGATAAGGAATTTCAACAGGAAGGCATGCTCGGCGCGGGCCAGATCGGCCTGATAGAGCTGAATGGCAAACAGGCTGATGATGCCGATGCCAATAATCAGAAGACGCATGGGTTTCCACTGCCAGCCCAGATAACTGAAGCCCAGCGCCGCCCCAATCAAAAAGGTTTTTTCGTAGGCATCCATGTAAGCGCCATATTGCTGGTAGGCAAACAGCGCGCCCGCACAGAGGATGATGGCATACAGCCAATCCTGCCAGCGCAAACGCTTCAACAGCGGCTGAGGGTGATCTTCAAACAAAATGGTATTCATGGTTTTTCCTGATCCTTGGCTAGATAGCATGCGCTATTCGCTTTGCAACAATCGACGCAACTGTTCGCGGTACTGCTCGAACTCCATATCCAGATCGCGATTCTTGCGATTGGCGGACATGGTAAACAACACTTCATTAGTGGGTTTGATCAACATCCAGATACGGCGTTCCCGGATATAAATCATGGCAAAGATGCCCAGCACCAGCAACACAGACCCACCATACACCAGATTCTTGCCGGGGGAGCGCGTCAGTTGCAAACCACTGGCCTGACGTTGCTGGAATTCATCCAGCTGCAAATAAAACGGGGCGCCATAAAAGAACAGATCACTCATGGCATTCAGACTTTCCTGCAGAAAGATCTGCGTATTGGAATCAGGCTCACCGGCCTTGAGTCCAGCACGCTCAAGCCCCAGCTTGTATGCCTCAAGCGTCGCACCAGAGATAATTTTCAGATAGGTCTGCGCCGCCTTTTCGCGCTGCGGCTCTGGCACGGCATCTTCAATCATCTTGGCAATCCGCGTGTAGCCACCCGCATCAAAGCCTTGCAACAACTGCACTACACTTGCCTGGAATTTCTTGCGCATGTCAGGATCAGCTTTGTCGCCCATGGCATCCTGAGTAAAGCGACGCGCAATTTCCTCGTGCAGGGAGGGATCAAACATGGTGGCCCGTAGCCGCATGAACCCTTGCAAGCTGTAATCCTCATCCGCAGGAATACGCAGGTACTTCAACTCATCCTGAGGCGTTGCCCGCATGCCGGTGACGAAATAGCGGCGGCCATCAAGCTGCAAAGGCTGCATGTAGCTCACATACTCGCGTGCCTGACCTTGGGCATCGCGCACCTTGTAGGTGATGTTGGGGCCGACGTTATGTGGCTTGCCCTTGCCATCGGGAGACAAGTTAAGAATGTTGAACAACCTGAAATCGTTGAATTCAACTTTCAGCGCCTGATCGCCCTCACCCAGGGTCACGTTCTTGAAGATATTGCTTTGCACTTTGATCGGCTGATCTTTGGCGCCAAACAAACCATATGCATTGAAATTGAGCTTGGTACCACCATCCTGAAAATCGGACTGGTAAATGGCAATGCCTTTATAAATCAGCGGGTGATTGACACTGATGGTGTGCGCCAACGGCTCCTTGAGGTCAGGATCAATAATCAGGAGATCACTCTCGAAGGACTTGGGCTGACCGGTAGCGTAATGCTCAATCCGGAACTGCTTCAGCTGAATGCGGAATGGCAGCTCCTGCACCAGATAACCATCGCGAATGCGCATGAAAGACACATTGGAGCTGGCACCTTCCGGCAGGGTCATATTGGCGCGGAAAGACAAATTGCGCACAGACAAGCGGCTGATGGCCGGTACTTCATTCTCGGGAATATCCAGCGTTTCGACCTTTTTGTAGCCGAGCAGCTCTTGCACCTTGAAGGGCACGTTGCCATCAATCAGGCCACCCACACAAATGATGACGATGGCCGTGTGCGTCAGGATATAACCAAGGCGCTGATAGCTGCCTGCCTTGGCGGCAATCAGCTCGCTGCCATCGGCTTGCTGTACAGTTTTGAACCGAAAACCACGCTGCCCTAAAAACTGCACGATACGCGCACGCGCCTCGGCAGTAGCGGCAACTGTATAAGAAGCACGATGACTGAATGCCCGCAGGGATTTTTCTGTCGCGCCCTCACGATAAGCACGCAACTCCCGCAACATCAGCGGGCTATTACGATAAATACAAAGGCTGGTCGACAGCACCAGGAACACCAGTATCACCAGAAACCAGACGCTGTGATACACGTCATACAAGCCCAGCTTTTCGAACAGATCAAACCAGAACTGGCCGAACTTGATCACGTAATTGGGATAAGGCTCGTTTTGCTTGAGGACCGTTCCGATGATAGACGCGATCCCCAATACGGTAAGCAAGCTCACGGCAAAACGCATGGAACTAAGGAGCTCGTATAGTCGACGGGAGTTGGAGAACTGAGGCTTCAAGGCGTAATCAATCTGAAAGAGTTCGTTTAGGACAAACAAGACTGGCAGGAGTTGCCAAAAAAGTTAAGGGTGGCTTGCAGCCACCCTTAACTTTTTAAAACAGCTATTGGACCAGCCCCGATGGGACTAGCTTAGTGCAGACCCTGAATATAGTCAGCAACCGCTGCCATATCGCTGTCACTCAGCTTGGCAGCCACCATGCGCATCATCTTGGCAGCATCATTGGCACGTTCGCCAGCACGGAATGCCTTCAGCTGGGTCACGGTGTAATCCGCATGCTGACCAGCCAGACGTGGGAACTGCACAGGAATGCCAGCGCCAGCAGGACCGTGACAGGAAGCACAGGCAGGAACACCTACGCCAGGAATACCACCCTTGAAGATTTTTTCGCCAACAGAACCAGCACCATTGCTCTTGGCCGTGCCTTGTTTAGGTGTCTGCGAACCGAAGTATGCACCCAGATTGCTCATGTCTTCAGGGGTCAGATTGGCCACCATGCCAGCCATGATCGGGTTCTTGCGATCGCCAGCCTTGAAGTTGGTGAGTTGCTTGGTAATGTATTCCGGATGCTGACCTGCCAGCTTGGGGTACATAGGCACCATGCTATTGCCATCCGCACCGTGACAGGCCGCGCAGACGGTGGTCGCTGTTGCAGCGCCCTTGCTGGCATCTCCTGCGGCAAAGGCAGAAATGGCGGTCATTGAGCCCAGGGCAAGCACCGCAATGTGACGGAAATTCATATCCAGCTCCTCAAACAATACTACTGATTTAAATATGGTTAAACATTAGCCACGCATTTTATCCAAATTTACGTTATCGTGGTAGCATTTTTGCCCCTTGCTGTCCTTGAATAAGCCTCTATCTATGCCATTGTTTCAAAACGCCACATTCCATATCTCCGCTCATCATCTGAGCGACTTGCCTCCGCCATTCGGAATCGAGGTCGCTTTTGCCGGCCGCTCAAATGCAGGGAAGTCAAGCGCGCTCAACACCATGGCGAATCATAATCGTCTGGCTTTCGTCAGTAAGCAGCCAGGCCGCACGCAGCTGATCAACTTCTTTAGTCTGGGCGGAGATCGTTTTCTGGTGGACTTGCCCGGATACGGCTATGCAAAAGTCCCGGAGAGCATGCGCAAGCACTGGCAGATGACGCTTTCCAATTACCTGAACCACCGCTCATCCTTATACGGACTGGTGTTGGTAATGGATAGCCGCCACCCTTTGACTCCGCTGGACCGGCAAATGCTGGACTGGTTTGGCCCCAGCGGCAAGCCAATACATGTGTTGCTGACCAAGTCGGACAAGCTGTCCAGAAGTGCCGCCATGCTGACCCTGAATGCCGTGCGCAAAGAATTGAATACCACATGGGGCAACTGCTCGGTACAGCTGTTTTCCAGCCTGAAAAAACAGGGCGTGGAAGAAGCCGAAGCCGTCATCGGCAAATGGCTGTTTCCACCACAGGATCACACCACAGAAGAACCCTCCGAGAGCCCTGCGGAGTAAGGCTCTATTTTCGGGTGAAGATAATATCCCAGACGCCGTGGCCCAGCTTGATGCCACGGTTTTCAAACTTGGTTAAGGGTCGGTAATCCGGCTTCTCGGCATACGTATCCGCCGTATTGCGCAACTGCGGCTCCCCCTGCAACACCTCCAGCACCCACTCGGCATATTCCTGCCAATCTGTCGCCACATGCAGATAGGCGCCGGGTTTAAGCTTGCTGCACAGAAGCTGTACAAAAGCCGCCTGAATCAAGCGGCGCTTGTGATGGCGCTTTTTATGCCAGGGATCCGGGAAGAAAATATGCACGCCATCCAGGCTCGCATCCGGGATCATGTGCTGCAACACCTCGACGGCGTCATGCTGAATCACCCGGATATTCTCCAGGTGCATTTCGCCTACCAGCTTGAGCAGGCTGCCGACGCCAGGGGTATGCACTTCCACGCCTATAAAGTCACGATCGGGTTGTAACTGGGCGATTTTTGCGGTGCTATCCCCCATGCCAAAGCCGATCTCGAGAATTTTTGGACTCTCCGCCCGGCCAAATACCTGATCAAGCGCGATGGGTTCCGGCTGATACGCGACGCCATAAACTGGCAGCCACTGCTCCAATGCCTTGCGCTGCCCTTCGGTCAGTCGCCCCTGCCGTAATACGAAGCTGCGAATGGGGCGATGCTTGGGATTGTCCTGCTCACCCGGGGGCAGCTCATGCTCTTTATGTTCCATACCGGTCACAATGCAAATTACGTTAAACCGCCATTATAACGGAGGGGGCATGGCGCCCCAGCGGGAATTTGGATTACAGGGTATGTCGTTTGTCGCCGCGGCCAAAGCCACGCAAAGGCTCATCAACACCGCGCCCAACAGCGATCACCTTGAATAGCTCGCCCATCTCCGCCGGGGATAGCAGTTTCTGGGCAGACGAAGCAAGCGGTGCATATGCAGCGACATCATGCGGGGACACCTCGGCAAGACACTCCGTAATGCCGCAGTTGATAAGGAATTGCGCCTGACTGGCATAGCCCATGACAGCCAGCCCCTGTTGCATGGCAGATTCGGCAATCCGGGTGAAATCCACGTGCGCCGTAATATCCTGCAAGCCGGGGTATAAAAACGGATCCGTATGCGCATGGTGGCGATAGTGGCACATCAGCGTACCTTGCTGGCGTTGTGGGTGGTAATACTCATGGCGAGGAAACCCGTAATCAATCAGCAGCACGACACCACGTTGCAACATGCTGGCAAGGCTGGCTATCAGGCCACCAGCGGCCATACAGATTTCGGTGGTGTACGACTCAGGCAATCGAGTCTCGCGGAATGCGGCCTGAATGAGCGCATCAGCTGGCCGATCAACCCACTGCAATTCAGCATCTGGCGCAAGCCCAACGCCGCGTTGCCACAGCCCATCGGCCTGCTGATGGACAATATGCACGGGCAAGGCATCCAGCACTTCATTCCCCAGCACCAGGCCGGAAAACGCCTCGGGCAGGCTATCCAGCCATTCCACGCGTTGCATCAAATGCGGGGGCAAAACTTTCTGCAAGTAATCCTTCTGCACCTGCCGCAAGTAAGCGCTTATCTCCAGAATGCGGTATTGTGATGGCAGCTGCTGCAGGCGATCCAGCTCCAGCAGCAAATCGGCCGCCAACCGGCCACTGCCGGCACCCAGCTCAAGCACATCCCCAGCAGTTGCAGAGAGTATGTCGGCAGCCTGCGTGGCAAGGGTGCGGGCGAATAGTGGAGAAAGCTCGGGAGCCGTAACAAAATCTCCTGCCGGACCGAACTTTTTGGCCCCGGCACTGTAATACCCAAGGCTTGGTGCATACAGCACCAAATCCATGTATTGTGCAAAGTCCAGCCAGCCGCCCGCCTCTGCAATATGCCTGCCAATATGCAGCTTCAATTGCTGACTGTGGGCAGCCGCGTCGGCATCTGGTTTTGGTAATGAATTGATCATGATAGCTCGGCATTATAAACAGCAGTGGGCACTATTTCGGAAACTGGCGTGAATTCAAATCTTAATGACAAAGTAGTACTGATTACCGGGGGAGCCAAGCGCGTGGGCGCCTCCATCTGCCGCCTGCTGCATGCTGGCGGCGCAAAGCTGATGATCCATTACCGCAGCTCGGCGAGCGAAGCCCGGGCCCTGCAATCCGAACTCAACCTGCAACGGCCAAATTCAGTCGCCATTATCCAGGCGGATCTGTTGAATATCGCGGTACTGCCGAGCCTGATTCAGGAAACGATCAAGCAGTTCGGCAAACTGGACGTGCTGATCAATAACGCCTCCAGCTACTACGCCACCGAGCTCGGCCAGATCAGCGAAGACGCCTGGACAGACCTTGTCGGTTCCAACCTCAAAGCACCGTTGTTCCTGTCGCAAGCAGCAGCGCCCGAGCTGCGCAAAAATAGCGGCTGCATTATCAACATTACCGACATGCATGTGGAACGGCCGAAGAAAGGCTACATCGTCTACAGCGTGGCCAAAGCGGGTCTGGTCACCCTGACAAAATCGCTCGCGCATGAGCTCGGACCAGAAGTCCGCGTTAACGCCGTGGCGCCCGGCCCCGTGCTATGGCCGGAAGACAACCCGCAATTTGACGAGGTGTATCGACAACGCGTTATTTCGCAAACCCTGCTGAAGCGCATAGGCGAGGGGGACGATGTGGCCAAAGCCGTTCGCTTCCTGATTCAGGATGCGCCGTTTGTCACCGGGCACGTGATGGCCATTGATGGTGGTCGCTCGCTTAACTTGTGAGCCATGCATCAAATCCGGATGCATACTTTATAATAGCCGCATGAAACATTATCCCGACAACGTCTCCGCCAACTTCCTGAAGTTGCGCAACAGCCTGATCAGTGCCACTGGCAAAGCCATTGGTGATTACAACATGATTGAAGACGGCGACACCGTGCTGGTCTGCATGAGCGGCGGCAAGGATTCGCATGCCATGCTGATGCTGTTGCTGGCCCTGCAGGAACGCGCACCGGTGGATTTCAAGCTGATCGCCATGAATCTGGACCAGAAGCAGCCCAACTTCCCGGAAGATGTCCTGCCAGCCTATCTGGAAAAGCTGGGCGTAGAATACCGCATCGTCGAAGCCGACACCTATTCCATCGTCAAGGAAAAAATCCCCGAAGGCAAAACCACCTGCTCACTGTGCTCGCGCCTGCGTCGCGGCATTATTTACAGCACGGCAAAAGCCCTGGGCGCCAATAAAATTGCCCTGGGCCATCATCGCGACGATATTGTGCAGACCCTGTTTCTGAATATGTTCTTTGGCTCCAAGCTCAAAGCCATGCCGCCCAAGCTCAGTACCAATCGCGGCGAATTCATGGTGATCCGCCCGCTGGCCTATTGTGCTGAAAAAGACATTGCCGCCTACGCCAGGGGCATGGAATTCCCGATTATTCCTTGCGACCTGTGTGGCTCGCAGGAAAATCTGCAACGCCAAAAAATCAAGGACATGCTGAACGCGTGGGAACGCGAACAGCCCGGCCGCATCAATAATATTTTCCGTGCGATTACCAATGTCGAGCCATCGCACCTGGCCGATACTGACTTATACGACTTCAAAGGCCTGACCAGCGCATCGCTGGAAGATGAGGACCCCTTGTTTGGCGACATCGCCAAGGAAGAGCAGCCCGCGCTTGCCATGGCTAGTCAGGAAGGTACCCGCATTGAGTTTCGCCGTCCGGAAAATCGATTGAGTGCCGACATCGAAGCTTGATCAGGGGTAAACCCGCCATTTTGCGCACTTGCCGACGGCTAGATAAAAGTTGCAAAATAGTGGCGAGACAAGCCCTTGACACGCGACTTTCCTTGTCTAGTCACGGATTTACTCTTATTATCTGCCACTCTTGCCATCGTCTGCGCCCACGTCAATGTCCAAACTGCTGATTGTTGAATCACCATCAAAAGCCAAAACCCTGAAAAAATATCTGGGTAGCGACTTTGAGGTCCTTGCCTCTTATGGGCACGTGCGTGACCTGATTCCCAAGAACGGCGCGGTGGATCCGGAAAATGACTACGCCATGAAATACGAAGTCATCGACCGCAACTCCAAGCATGTCGATGCCATCGCCAAGGCTGTACGGGCTTCTGATGCCATCTACCTCGCAACCGACCCGGACCGCGAAGGTGAAGCCATTTCCTGGCATATTGCCGAAATCCTGAAAGACAAAAAGCTGATCAAGGACAAACTGATCAAGCGCGTGGTCTTTCATGAAATTACCAAAACTGCAGTGCAGAATGCGATTGCCAGCCCGCGCGACATCTCCATGCCGCTGGTCAACGCACAGCAGGCACGCCGCGCACTGGATTACCTGGTGGGCTTCAATCTGTCGCCCCTGCTGTGGAAAAAAATTCGCCGTGGTCTCTCTGCTGGCCGCGTGCAGAGTCCGGCCTTGCGCCTGATTGTCGAGCGCGAGCTTGAGATTGAGGCATTCAAGAGCCAGGAATACTGGACCATCCATCTGGAATCCAAGAAACATCAGCATCTGTTTGACGCACGCCTGGTGCAACTGGATGGCAGCAAGGTCGAACAGTTTACGGTGACCAATGAAACGCAGCAGGCCGAAATCGTAGGCAAGCTGCTGCTCGCCAGCGCGGGCAAAACCACGGTCAGCCGCGTAGAGAAGAAACAGAAAAACCGCAGCCCGGCGGCGCCTTTCACGACGTCCACGCTGCAACAGGAAGCCGTGCGCAAACTGGGGTTCACCACCAGCCGCGCCATGCGCATTGCGCAGCAGCTGTATGAAGGTATTGATGTTGGTAACGGTACCGTGGGTCTGATCACCTACATGCGTACGGACAGCTTCAGCATGGCCGCCGAGGCCGTCATGCAGATCCGTGACTACATCAAGCGCAACTTCGAGCCTGACTATCTGCCGAAGTCGCCCATCATGTATAAGACCAAGGCCAAGAACGCCCAGGAAGCCCACGAAGCGATACGTCCAACCGATATCACGCGCACACCGCAAAGCCTGAAAAACTACCTGACGCCCGAGCAGTTCCGCCTTTATGAAATGATCTGGAAGCGCGCCCTTGCCTGTCAGATGGCACCTGCCAAGTTTGATGCCGTCAGCGTCGATCTGGCGGTGGGTTCGGATGCCAACCTGTTCCGCGCCACCGGTCAAACCATGATTTTCCCCGGCTTTATTGCCGTATACATGGAAGGCCAGGACGATGCCGAGGAAGAAGCTGAAGCCAAGCTGCCGCACCTGGAAACTGGCGAAGTGCTGGACGTGAACAAGATTTTTGGCGACCAGCATTTCACTGAACCACCTCCGCGCTACTCTGAAGCCAGCCTGGTAAAGGTGCTGGAAGAATATGGCATTGGCCGCCCCTCCACCTACGCCAGCATTATCTCCACCCTGCAGGACAGAGAGTACGTGCTGCTGGACAAGAAACGCTTTACACCAACCGACGTGGGCCGCGTCGTCAATAAATTCCTGACCGAGCATTTCACTCGCTATGTGGATTACGGCTTTACCGCCAACCTCGAAAACGAGCTGGATGATATCGCTGAAGGCGAACGCGAGTGGGTCCCCGTGCTGGATGATTTCTGGCAAGGCTTTAACAAGCAGTTGCTGGAAAAAGCCAATATCGACCGCGCGGAAATCACCCAGGAAGATATTGGCGAGGCCTGCCCCAAGTGCGGCAAGCCATTGCACTCCCGCCTTGGCCGTTTCGGCAAGTTTATCGGCTGCTCCGGCTATCCGGAATGTGACTACATCCGCAATACGGGCAGCAACGCCGCCGCCAGCAGCGAACCTGTGATCATGGGCCACGATCCGGCAAGCGACAAGGATATCCTGCTACTGAACGGCCCTTACGGCCCTTATCTGCAACTGGGGCTGCCAGAAGGCAGCAAAAAGAAACCCAAACGCGTCAGCATCCCCAAAGAAATTCCGCTGGCGAATGTAGATCTGGAAGTCGCCATGAAGCTGATCGCCTTGCCGCGCGATCTGGGTCAACACCCAGAAACCGGCAAGAAGATTGTGGCCAACATCGGCCGCTTTGGACCGTATGTTAATCACGATGGCAAGTTTAAGTCCATTCCTCGCTCGGACAGCGTGTTCGATATCGATCTGCCGCGCGCGGTCGAACTGCTGGCCCAAGCCAAATCCGGCCCGGCGCCACTCAAGGACCTCGGCAAGCACCCCACGGAAGACGGCAATATCGAAGTTTATGCAGGCCGCTATGGCCCCTATGTGCAGCATGGCAAATTGCGCGCCACCCTGCCCAGCAGCGAGGCACCAGAAGAGCTGACCATGGAAGAAGCACTGGCACTGCTGGCAGCCAAAGCCGCCAAGGAAGCCCCGGCCAAGAAACCCGCTGCCAAGAAAAAAACCACGGCTGCTAAAAAACCAGCGGCAAAAACGGCGACCAAAAAAACCACGGCCACCAAGAAACCGGCCACGCGTGCCAAAAAAACGGCTGTGACAGAAAGCTAAGACCGGATCAGCAGCTACTCTCCCCAAGCGTTGGCGGAGGTAGCTGCCATGTCACATATCAACCTCTGCCTTTGGAAAGGGGCACATTGCTCTGCTTCACCCCTCTCCCCCTCAATGCGCTAATACCCCTACTAATTTTAGCCGTCCAGCAGCCTTTACCCAATAAAAAACCCCATCTTTCGATGGGGTTAGCCGGCACTACACAGCGGCTTTACGCCGCTCTTATAAACACTAGCTCATATGGCGAGAGACGTTGCTGCTCTCTATCCATTTACGAATACGTTGGGCATC
Organism: Methylovorus glucosotrophus; assembly: GCF_009858335.1. NCBI lineage: Bacteria > Pseudomonadati > Pseudomonadota > Betaproteobacteria > Nitrosomonadales > Methylophilaceae > Methylovorus > Methylovorus glucosotrophus. Next base: position 183,500 of record NZ_VMSE01000002.1, on the reverse strand, counting down.
ACCAATACGTGAGTACTTGCCATAGGAATCCAGCAGCACGATGATCATGGGCTGGCCAGCAATTTCCGCCTGCATCACCAGACAACGGCCTGCCTCGTTGATAAAGCCGGTCTTGGAAAGGCCAATCACCCAATCACTGTTACGAACCAGCACATTGGTATTTACAAAGTTGATCGGGTTGCGCAAGCCATATACCGGGACCTCCTGAGAGGCAGACGTGCTGACCTGGCGGATTTCAGGGTATTGATACGCTGCGCGTACCATCTTGACCAGGTCTTCCGCCGTCGAGATGTTCGCACTGTTCAGACCGGTAGGATCAACAAACTGGCTATGCGCCATGCCCAGCATGGACGCCTTGGCATTCATGGCGCGAATAAAGGCAGTCAAGCCACCAGGGTAGTTGCGGCCCAGGGCCGATGCTGCACGATTTTCGGATGACATCAGGGCGAGATGCAGCATTTCGGCGCGCGTCAGCGTGGTTCCCAGACGCAAGCGTGAGCTGGTGCCTTTCAGGGTGTCCACATCGGCCTCGTTGATGGTCAGCAGTTCATCCATCGGCAGATGCGCATCCAGCATCACCATCGCTGTCATCAGTTTGGTAACGGATGCAATGGGCGTCGCCTGATCCACGCTCTTGGCATACAGCACTTCCCCCGTCTCCTGATTGACAATCAGTGCCTTGGAAGAAGCGAGCTGCAGGTTGGAAGGATGATCTTCCTGAAAAACACCGGGGTGGTATGCGGCTTTCTGGACCTGATATTTGCGATCAGCACGAATGGTGCGAATGATTTTGCGACTACTTACTTTGGTTTTGGCTGGCTTGGACTTGGCTACAACGCGCTTGGTAGACTTTTGTGTCGTAGCGGCTTCAACCACGAGGGGAGGCATGGACAGGGTGAACGCCGTCACCATAATAAGAAAATTTCGTAACATTGCGGCCTGTCCTTCTAAAACGATTAGCTGGATATTATCCAAATAATCACAATTTGTCATCAAGATAGCGAAGATTCTTTACGCGCTGGTTTAGCTGTATGCCGAGTTTTTCCAGCGGTGCAAAAATCCGCACGGCGGACCTGCCAGAGCCGGTCAGCTTATGCGAAAATAAGCCATATCTCATCTAACGGCGCGATCTCATGAAAATTAAGGACAATCTGCATTATTCTGCCGAACATCTCTGGGTCTCCCCTACGGAGCAAGCCGGGATTTTTAATGCAGGCATCACGGATTATGCGCAGGATCTGCTGGGCGATATTGTCTATGTCGAGGCGCCCCAGCCCGGGACTGAGCTTAAAGCAGGCCAGGCATGCGGGCTGGTTGAGTCCGTCAAGACTGGCTCAGACCTGCATGCACCGCTGGATGGCGTCGTGACTGCGATCAATGCCGATCTGCAAGGCACTCCAGAACTCATCAATGACAAACCTTATGAAGCCTGGATATTCCAGTTCAAGGCCAATAACGCAGCCGATGTGGAGAAATTACTGGATGCCGCTGGCTACGAAGCACAGCTGGGGCAGTAAAGACTGCGGCGCTGGCTTTCGCCATGTGGACAAGAAAACGGCCCCGTATGGGGCCGTTTCTATTCAGACTTATTGACAGCGAGGCTGATGAGTTTCAGCCTCACCTGCTCTGCCAATTCTTGCGTGAGCTTGTTTTGCAAACCCGGGATCAGTTGATCCAGGCTTTCCGTAAGCACTTTGTTGATCGTGGACCGTATCAGCGGTAGCATGTCGTCCAGCACAGCTTCATACGATGCAGTGGTGCTGGCACCCGGGATGGACAATGCCTGTTGCTGCATACTCTCCGGTTTCATTTGCACGGTGGAACCCACGTAGACATCTGTCAGCATGGGAATATCGGCCGTCTCCACCGGATCCACAGCCGGCACTCCAGCCTGCTGTGTCAACAAGCTGATACGACCAAGCACAGCCGCCAGATCATCCCCTGGGCGATTAACCGGTTCCATCACAATGCCGCTCCATTTTCATCAAAGGTTCTAATTTCATAGCCACGGTCACGATAAAAGCGATACCTGACGCGTGCTTGTGCCTTATCGGCCTCATCCTTGCCCACAATCTCGATCAATCGGCGAAACCGGCTGAAAAACGGCGGGTGCTGATGCTGCAGGTTGATCAGCACATCGTCGTGTATCAGTGGCTCACCCTTAAAGTCCAGCACGATAGGGGTTTCTGACGCCAGCGGATGCTGGGCCCGGCAATGCGGCACAAAACTCAGGGCCGACCCGCTCCATAACACGCGCTCCAGTTCGGAAAGCACCGCTTCGTCGGGGCCGAACACCATCATGCGGCGCCCTTTGGACACCGCACGCTGGCTAAGCTCAGCCACCTTGTCGAGCTTATTGCCTACGTTAAAGAAAAATTCAATACGGGTCATGCGGATTACTTGGCAGCGCGTTTCACCAGAAACTCGGTCAGCAAAGGCACGGGGCGACCTGTGCCGCCTTTGTCCTTGCCAGACTTCCAGGCCGTACCGGCGATATCCAGGTGCGCCCACTCGTACTTTTTGGTGAAACGCGACAGGAAGCAGGCCGCGGTAATGCTGCCGCCTGCACGGCCACCGATATTCGCCATATCGGCAAAGTTGCTGTCCAGCTGTGGCTGGTAATCTTCCCACAGCGGCATGTGCCAGGCACGGTCATGCGCCGTTTCACCAGCTGCCAGCAGCTCTTGTGCCAGCTTGTCATTGTTGCTGAACAAGCCACTGGCATGGTGACCCAGCGCAATCACGCAAGCACCGGTCAGGGTAGCGATATCGACCACGGCGGCTGGCTCAAAGCGTTCAGCATAGGTCAGCGCATCACACAGAATCAGGCGGCCTTCGGCATCGGTGTTCAGTACCTCAATGGTCTGGCCAGACATGCTGGTCAATACATCACCGGGCTTGATGGCGGTGCCGTCCGGCATATTTTCGCAGGTCGGGATCACGCCCACGACGTTCAGCGGCAAATCCATTTCTGCAATCGCCTTGAAGGTACCCAACACACTGGCGGCGCCACACATGTCGTACTTCATTTCATCCATTTCAGCGCCAGGCTTGATCGAAATACCGCCGGTATCAAACGTGATGCCCTTACCAACCAGTACCACTGGTTTTTGGCTCTTCTTGCCTTTTTTGTGCTGCAGCACGATCAATTTAGGTGGCTGCGCACTGCCTTGCGCCACACCGAGGAAAGAACCCATGCCCAGCTTGGCGATCTGGTCGCGATCCAGCACTTCCACCTGCAAGCCATATTGCTTGCCCATGGCTTTGGCTTGATCGGCCAGGTAAGTTGGCGTACATACATTGGGCGGCAGGTTGCCGAGATCCTTGGTCAGGCTTACACCTGCGGCCAATGCCAAACCTTGCTTGAGACCGCTCTCGGCCAGCTTGCCTTCTGATTTTTCGATAAAAGCCACGGCGACCTTGGCAACACGCTTGGCAGATTTTGCCTTTTCTTCCTGCGCGGCCTTGCCCTTCATGACATCAAACCGATAATCCACGTCTTGCCCGATCTCGGCGATCTGAGCTGCCTTCCATGCTGCATCCTGTTTCTTCACCGGCAGATCAGCAAGGTAAGTACTGGCGGCCTTGACGCTGGTACCACTCAGCGCCTTGAAAGAAGCACGCACTGCCTGGCGATATTCGCGTTCCTTGAATTCAGTAGCCTTGCCCAGGCCAACCAGCAATACGCGATCACTGGCGATACCCGGCACGCTATGCAACATCAGGGAGGAACCCAGCTTACCGTCGAGATCGCCGCGCGCCAGTACCGTGGTCAGATAACCTTCGGCAGCACGATCCAGCGCCACCGCGGCTTCACTCAGTTTGCGCGTATCAAATACACCCACGACGATGCAATCACTACGTTGCTTTTCCGGATTGCCGGTTTTTATGCTAAATTCCATTCCAAGTTATCCTTTTTATTAAGCTTCTTTTGATTATCCTGCGTTTTCGCTGTAACTCAAAATCCTTGATCACAAGACCATTTAATTAAGCCTATGCTCTTCAAACGATCCCTGCTGCAAGAGCTTGTGGGCACCGCCATTGGCGCTTTCCTGGTGCTGTTTGGCATCGTGATTGCGCAACGCGTTGCCTACTATATTGGCGTGGCCGCCAAAGGCAGCCTGGCAAGCGATGCCATCAATACTTTGTTGGGCTTCAGCATGCTGAAGTTCCTGCCCATGATTCTTTCCCTCACCATATTCCTGGCGGTGTTGCTGACACTGACCCGCTGGCACCGCGATAGTGAAATGGTAGTGTGGTTCAGCTCAGGCATGGGCCTGGCTGGCTGGATACGCCCTGTGCTGACATTCGCCATCCCGGTAGTAGCCGTGATTGCGGTGCTGAGCCTGTTCGTCACGCCATGGGCCACCAATAAAGGTTCTGAATTCCGCGATCAGCTCAAAAGCCGCGACGAGCTCGCTTCCATCAGCCCAGGCGTCTTCAAGGAATCGCGCAACGCCGATCGCGTATTCTTTGTCGAGAGCTTTGACGAGCTGGGCAATGTCGTCAAAAACATTTTCGTACAATCAGTGCAGCATCAGCGCCTGGGCGTAGTCGTCGCTAGCCAGGGACATCGCACTGTGGCTGACAATGGCGATAACTTCCTGGTGATGGAATATGGCCGCCGCTACGAAGGCAAACCGAATACGGCGGAATTTTCCACCACCGAGTTTGAGCGTTATTCCATCCGCATTGAACCCAACGAAGTGAAAGAAGAGCCGCCCGGCACCGCCGCCCTCGGCAGCGTGGAATTGCTGAAGAACCATAACCCCGCCAACAATGCCGAACTGCAATGGCGTCTCGCCATCCCGATCTCCGCATTCCTGCTGGTCTTGCTGGCCATTCCCCTGAGTTTTGTGGATAACCGCTCCGGCCGCTCCGCCAACATGATGCTGGCATTGCTGATCTACATCATTTACAACAACATGCTCAGCATCGTGCAGGCCTGGCTCACGCAAGGCAAACTGAATCCCGTTGTCGGGCTGTGGCCGGTGCATGTGTTCTTCCTGCTGCTGACTATCTGGATGTTTTATCGCCGTCTGCTGCAACGTCCACTGATACCGGCATTCTGGAAATTAAGCTGGTTCAAGTCATGAAACTGCTTAACCGTTACCTGACGCAGGAAATCGTTTCCAGCATCATGCTGATCATGGTGGCCTTGCTCGCCATGTTCTCGTTTTTTGACCTGATCCAGGAACTGGAAAGCATAGGCAAAGGCACCTATGGCTTGAACAAGGTGCTAATGTTTGTGCTGCTGAGCGCCCCAGGCCACGTTTATGAGGTGGTGCCCGTCGCCGTGCTGGTCGGCACCATGTATGCGCTGGGCCAGCTATCGCGACACTCTGAACTGATCATCCTGCGTGTCAGTGGCATCTCGATTGCGACCATTGCCCGCTCACTACTGAAAGTCGGCCTGATTTTCGCTGTCATCACCTTCTTTGTCGGCGAATTTGTCACACCATATAGTGAAAAAACCGCACAGCGCCTGCGTATTCAGGCCACGGACTCTGTGGTGGCCCAGGATTTTCGCTCTGGTCTTTGGGTAAAGGATGGCCGCAGCTTCGTCAATGTGGAAGAAGTGATGCCGGACTCGGAGCTCATGAATATCCACATTTACGAATTTGATGACACCTTCCACCTGCGCACCATCAGTGACGCCAAAACCGGTCGTTTTGATGGAGAAAACTGGCATCTGAAGGATGTGCAGCAAACACATTTTCTGGATAAAACGGTCAAATCCGAGTTTTTCCCGCAGGCGCAATGGCAATCGCTCATCCGCCCGGAGCTGCTGAATGTACTGCTGGTGGTGCCGGAAAAAATGTCCGCCTGGAACCTGTATTTCTATATCCACCACTTGAGCGCCAACAAGCAGAAAACCTCGCGGCATGAAATCGCTCTCTGGTCAAAAATGGTGTATCCGCTGGCTTCGCTGGTCATGGTCGTACTGGCACTGCCATTCGGCTTTTTGCAACAGCGCTCGGGTGGCGCCAGTGCCAAGATTTTTGCCGGGATCATGCTGGGGATTGTGTATCAGGTATTGAACCGGGTGTTTGTTCACTTGGGGCTGCTCAACGACTGGTCGCCGCTCATGAGTGCGGTGGTACCGACATTGCTCTTCCTGCTGGCTGGCCTGACCATGCTGTTCATGGCGGAGCGCCGTTAGCTGCTCTATTTGGCAGGCCGCTTGGGTGGCTCCAGTTGCAAACGGCACCCGGTCAGGCGGTCATGCAGATACAGGCCTTCCCGATCAAACAAGGCCCATAAAAACCCCACCCCGAAAAACACACTGGCGATGACATAGCGCAAGCAAGCCTGCCGCCAGTCCAATGCCCCACCCTCGCGATTGGTGACGCGAATGCGCCAGGTCTGCATCGCCAGCGTCTGTCCGCCATGCCGCCATGACCAGACCAGATACCCACCCGCCACCAGCCATAAATATCCCTGCAGAATATAGCGCGCCGGCGGCTCGGTTGCGCTGCCCAGCAGGATGACAAACAGAAAGGTAGCAAAAAACAGGATGGCCACCAGCAGCAAGGCTTCATAAAGCATAGCGGCAAGGCGGCGTGGCCAGCGGGGGGAATCAGGTAGCGTCATGAGCAAAGTGGGCCCGGCCAGATTTGGCGCGAGCTAGTTATCAAGTTCGTTAGCGTCGTAAAGATCGGGCTGATCGCGGCGCAAGCCTTCACGCTGAGCTTCAGGCAGGCTCTGGTATTCGCGCCATTTCTTGCGCAATTCTTCCTGCTTTTCGGGCGGCAAGGACTGGAACTGCTGGTATTTCTTGCGCGCATTCTCGCGTTCGAACGGCGTCATGCGGCTCCAGTCATTCAGGCGCTGCTGAACACGCGCCTGTTGCTGGGCATTCATCTTGGGGTAATCCCGGGCAATATCCAGCATTTTCTCGCGTTGCCAGGGGCGCAGGGTATCCCACTCCTTGGAAAGCGGATTCAATACCTTGCGTTGATCTTCCGTGAGTTGCGACCACTTCAACATCACGCTCTTGCTATCTTCTGCCCAGGCCTGCCCACTCAGCAGGACCAGCAGCAGCAAGCCTAGCGCGCGTTTTGTTGCAGCCATGTATCAAACCCTTTATCCAGATATGCTTCAGGCGGCAACTCGGACCCCAGCAGAAATGCATCGCCCTGCTCCAGCTGATGTTGGCCGATCACATGCTGCGTGACGATAAAACCGAGCACCAGCGCTCCCAGCAGCAATGCCGCCGATGTCAGCAGGCGATGATGCACGACATAATTGCCCAGGTTGTGAAATACACCATTGTGGCCCGCCGCCTGCCATTGCGGCTGCATGGCCGAGACGGCGCGCTCGCGGGCAACGGCCAGACGGCGAATGACGTCTTCATCCAGGTCTTCGACACTGGCGTCCAGGGCTTGGACGACGAGTTTGACGGTAGATTCTTGCTGGTTCATGATCCGGCTCCAGGTTTCTTGAGTCCCTGTTGATTAAATCCATAGTGTTGTAGTGTTGCTGCAAGCGCATGCACTGCTCTGGAGCAATGGGTCTTGACGCTTCCCTCTGAGCATCCCATCGCGGCGGCAGTTTCGGCGACATCCATATCCTCCCAGTAACGCATCAGGAAAGCTTCCCGTTGACGTGCTGGTAGTTTTTCTATCGCGCGTTCAATTATAGCAATCGTTTGACTGCGCTCAAGCTGCGCCTCGGGCTCATCCTCGCTGCGCTGCCCGGTTTCCATGGTCTCTAGGGGGTCATGCTCATCATCGTCCTCTGCCGAGTGGCCGCCAAAGGAGGAAAGCAAGGAGGTCCAGAGATTGCGCACTTTCTGACGGCGCCAGAAATCGCGCATGGTGTTCTGCAGTATGCGTTGAAACAGCATGGGGAATTCTTCCACTGGCCGCGCGCCATACTTTTCAGAAAGCTTGAGCATGGCATCTTGCACAATATCGAGTGCAGCGTGCTCATCCCGCACGGCATAAGCCGTTTGCCGATAGGCGCGCCGTTCGACCTCGGCTAGAAAGGTTGAAAGTTCCTGAGCTGTTGCCATTTTCTATGCGGTTGCAGACATAATGTAGTGGGTACAGACGGGCATGGTCTTGAGATATAAAACAGCGATCGAATGGGCCTGGGCCGCATTCACGGTCGCTCTTGGCCAATGCAGTATAACAGTTGAGTTTCGATCCTTGCCGTCGAATTGTAAAAATCAATTAAGATATTAGTCACTCAATCAGGTAGCAAATTCGCAATGGCAAAACTATTACTGCTCGTCGTGGCCGCATGGCTGGTTTACAGCATACTCAAGCGCTACGCAAGAAACCTGGATACCCGCGATACGCGTCTTTCTGGCGAAGAAAAAATGGTGAAATGCGCGCACTGCGGCGTGCATCTCCCACAGAGTGAAAGTGTGCGCATGGCGCAAACGGATTACTGCAGCCTGGCGCATGCCCAGCTGCACAGTCCCGATCAAACACGCAATCATGAGCAGTAGCCCGGAAGCGTCTCCCATCATCGAGAAGCGCGCCTTCTGGCGGCCGATGGGATTGTTCAATCTCTACCGGCTGGTCATTGCCCTCATCTTTGTCGTGTCGTTCCAGTTTCTGGATGACCTCCCCTTCTGGGAAAACTTCAATAAGGCCCTGTATTTTCAGATCTCGCTGGGCTATCTCGGCGTCAGCCTGGTGGCGATTGTATTCACCGGCCTGAAGAAACCCGGCTTCTCAACCCAGCTGACCACGCTGGTGGTGATGGATATCGGCTTCATCATCATGCTGATGTTTGCCTCAGGCGGAATACGCAATGGCCTGGGGCTGCTGCTGGTAGTGGCGATTGCCGCCGCCAGTCTGATCAGCCGGGGACGGCTTGCCCTGTTTTATGCCTCGCTCGCCACCATCGCCCTCTTGCTTGAGCAAACCTATCAGTTGCTGCACTGGCAGGAAAGCATCGTCGATTATTCGCATGCCGTCATGCTGAGCCTCAGCTGTTATGCGACGGCCTGGCTGGCGCACAGCCTGGCCAAGCGTGCCCGCGAAAGTGAAAAACTGGCATCGGAACGAGGCGTAGACCTGGCAAGCATGGCGCAGATCAATGCGCTGATCATTGAGGAAATGCACGATGGGGTATTGGTCGTCGACCATACGATGCAATTACGCCACCACAACCAGCAAGCCCTGACCCTGCTGGGAATGGACGCGGAGGCATCTGCACCGACCACTCTGCATGCCTTGCCAGAGGTTGCCGCTTTGATGCAGGACTGGATACATGATCACACCGGGCAGGAGTCGGTGTTCAAACTGCAGAGTGCGCATCATGACCTCCGCCTGCGTTTCATGCCACTCAACCATGCACGTGACCAGGGCGCTGTCATCTTTATTGAGGACTGGAGCCAGATCCAGACCCAGGCACATCAGATCAAACTGGCCGCCCTGGGCAAGCTGACCGCCAACATCGCCCATGAAATCCGCAACCCCCTGAGTTCGATCAGCCACGCCAATCAGCTACTACAGGAAGACATTACCGATCCCGGCTCGCAAAAGTTATTGCGCATCGTGGCCGATAATGTGGAAAGGCTGGATCACATTGTCACCGATGTACTGGAGTTGAACCGGCGCGACCGCACGCAACAGCAACCGGTGGCGCTGGATAGTTTTGTGCAGGCGTTTCATGAACAGTTCTGCCAGGTCGAAAACATCCCGCCCAGCGGCTTTGTGCTGGATATCCAGCCCGGCGCCCACGTTGTGATGTTTGACCACAGGCACCTCAACCAGATATTGTGGAACATCTGCCGTAATGGATGGCGCCACGGGCGAAAGCAGGAGGGAAGCCTGCACATGGGAATTCGCCGTTCGTCGCGTTCGCGCGCGATACGCATCGCCATTCGGGACGATGGGCCAGGCATTGCGCCTGATGTGATGCCACACTTGTTTGAACCCTTTTACACTACCGAGGCAACCGGAACCGGTCTGGGCCTGTATATCGCCCGCGAATTGTGTCAGGCCAACAATACGCGGCTGGAATGCAGCTCCACCCCGCAAGGCAGCCTCTTTACGATGACTATAAAAAATGGCTAACCCTCTCAACTGCCTCGTCGTGGATGATGAACACGACATCCGCGAACTGATCGTCATGACACTGACACGCATGGGCCTCAAGGCCGATAGTGCAGCCAATCTCGACGATGCCAAATTCATGTTGCGGCAAAAATCCTACGCCCTGTGCCTGACCGATATGCGGCTGCCCGACGGCAATGGGCTGGACCTGGTGCGCTATATCAATCAGCACCATGCCGGGTTGCCAGTCGCGGTGATTACCGCTTACGGCAGCGCCGATAATGCGGTCTCCGCCCTCAAGGCAGGCGCCTTTGATTACATTACCAAACCCATTTCGCTGCAACAATTGCGACCTCTGGTGCAATCCGCGCTCAACCTGCCGAATGCGGCCGGCAATGTCAGCGGCCCCAGTCTGGTGGGGGAGTCGACGGCGCTGCAACAGATACGCGCCACCATCACCAAGCTTTCCCGCAATCAGGCGCCCGTCTTCATCAGCGGCGAGGCCGGAACCGGAAAATCGCTGGTTGCGCGTCTTATCCATCAGTCCAGCTCGCGCCAGAGCGGCGCATTCATTACCCTGGACTGTAGCGCCATCCCCGAGCAGCAGCTGGAAAAAGAAATCTTTGGTGACGAAGATGAACCTGGCGCACTGCAGAAAGCCTCCGGTGGCACGCTTTTCTTCAAGGAGATTGCCGCCCTGCCGCTGGCCAGCCAGGTGCGCCTGCTGCGCGCCATTCAGGACAAATCGATTTCCATCCCCGGACAGCGCAAGGAAGAAACCATCGATGTCCGCATCATCAGTGCTTCGCAGCGCAACCTGACCGCCATGATGGAGCGCGGCCAGTTTCGCCAGGACCTCTATTACCGGCTCAATGTGATCGCGCTGGACCTGCCTGCCCTGCGCGACATTCCGGAAGATATTGCCGCTATCAGCCAATACCTGCTCAAACGCTTGTGCCAGAGCCAGAAGATAGATGTTCCGCTGATCGCACGCGAAACCCAGCAAATGCTGCTACAGCACTATTACCCGGGCAATGTGCGGGAGCTGGAAACCATACTGGAACGTGCACTCACCTTGCATGATGGGCGCAGTCTGCAGCCCACTGACCTGCGCCTGCAAACCGAAAGCAAGCGGGTTGCGCTGGAAATTGAAGCCAATGGCCTGCCTTTGCCAGACTATCTGGAAAGCATAGAAAAGCAGGCGATTCTGAACGCGCTGGAAAGAACTGGCCATAACAAGACGGCTGCCGCCAAGTTGCTCGGCGTCAGCTTTCGCACCCTGCGTTATCGCCTTTCCAAGCTGGGCTTGGGTAAAGACAGCGATGGGGATGATGACGAGGATTAATCTGATTATCGCGCCAGCCTGCAGTGTCACCGCAGGCTGGCCGATTGAAGTTGAGATGCTGAGTCAGGCGTGAACTCAGCCAATGCTGAAACTTAGAGCAAGACGATGCCGAGGTAGATCAGATACATCAGGCCATTGACCCACAGATGCCAGATCTTGATGCCACCGCGTGCCACCAGCACGCGCAGCCAGACGGCAGCCACCAGCGTAATCACCAAGCCGGATAGCACTTCCACCCGGGGTTCCCACGGCGTGAGCATGATGCCGATAGCGGGCAACAAGGTACCCTGAAACACCATGGCACCGGTGATATTGCCGAAAGCCAGGGTATCCTTGCCTTTGCGCACCCACAGGATGCTGTTCACCTTTTCAGGCAACTCAGTGGCAATAGGAATAATCAGCAGGGACAGCAGCAGGGTGGATACCCCGATGATTTGCGCTGCCTCTTCCACCCCATGAATAAACCCTTTCGCCCCAGCCACCAGCAGCCCCAGACCCAGGACCAGCTGCAGCACGATCACGACGGTGTTATTGGGCAGGCCGATGCGGCACAGGAACATGGGCTCTTCAGCTTCGGTTCCATGCCCGCTGCTCACCAGATCCTTGGAAGCGCGTATCGTCAGCAGGATGTAAATGAAATAGATCAGCACCATGCCAAAACCCAGCGCACCACGAATAGCCGCCTGTGTATGCGGAATGAACAGGGCCAGCGCGGCAAACGAGAAGGCCACGATGAAAAAGTCGAGATCGCGCCTCAAGCCGGTTTTTTCCGGATGGAAACGGCCAAAGGCCCCGCGCTTCTTGAGCACGGCAAATGCCATCAGCGAGATGGACAGGGTTGCCAGCATCAAGGGCGCACCGAGAATGGCGCCTACGCCAATTTCTTCGTTGGTTTGCAGGTTTTGCGTGCCTGCCAGCAAGGCCAGCAAAGGCACGGAGGTTTCCGGCAAGGCCGTGCCGACAGCGGCAAACAATGAGCCGGTCACCCCTTCCGAAATCCCCAGCTTTTCCCCCAGATGCTCCAGCGCATTGGTAAACACCTCGGCTGCGATTAGAATCACAATCAGCATGAGGAACAATTCAAAAAACACCATGGTTATGCATCCATTTCTTCAGTATCGGTCAAGGTGCGTGGCCCGTGTGGCACGCGACAAGTTTCAGGATTTTATCGGATAACATGAACGCCAACATGACAGCGCTCGAAATTAACGCAGACGGCGTGCTGAATCAGGGGACTTTTATCCCCTCGCCCAACCATGACGCCCGGCCGGATGAGGCGGAGGTGAAGCTGATTGTGATCCACAATATCAGCCTGCCGCCGGGACAATACGGTGGAAACGGCATTATCGAACTATTCACCAATCAGCTGGATCCGACGGCACATCCGTATTACGCCGAGATTTATACGCTCAAGGTTTCCTCGCACTTTCTCATCCGGCGCGATGGTAGCGTGCTGCAGTTTGTTCCGTGTGGCCTTCGCGCCTGGCATGCCGGGGTGTCGCAGTGGCAGGGACGGGAGCGCTGCAATGATTTTTCCGTAGGCATCGAGCTGGAAGGGTGCGATACCGACACCTTTACCGAAGCCCAATACACGCAATTGCAGCAATTGATCGCCGCCCTTAAAAAACGCTACCCCATTGCAGGCATTGCCGGGCATTCGGATATCGCCCCTGGTCGCAAAACCGATCCCGGCCCCGGCTTTGACTGGTCTCGGATCGCCTAGTCTCCTCTTCCCACGATTCCATCTCTCACGCCGGTGTGCGGCCCAGACTCACAGCCAGCACGCCAGCCATGACCAGCGCGGTACCCCCCAGCTGCAACCAGGTGATGTGTTCGCCAAGAAACACCCAGGCCAGAAAAATGGTCGATACCGGGCCGATGGAGCTGATAAGCGACGCACGGTTGCTGCCCAGCCGCTGAATACCGATATTGAGCAACACTGCCGGCAACACCGTCGCCACCACCGCCATCAGCAAGCTCAGCAGATAGACCTCACCAGGCAACTGCGACCAGCTCACTACATGCTGACTGCCGGCGTAATGCATGCCACTGGTAAAGGTCGCCACCAGCATGGTGTAAGCGGTAAAGCGCGAGGCACCAACCTGCGGAATCAACTTGCCGCTCAACACCAGATAAGCGGCATACAACACCGCACTGGCGAACACCAGCGCAGCCCCCATGAGGGTGGCATCCGCAGTTCCATGCACAAACTCGATATCATGCCCCACCACCAAACCGACGCCGGCATAACCCGTAATCAGGGCAAAAAGCTCACGCCGGCCGACCGCCTGCCGGAACAGCAAGGCAGAAAACATCAACACCATGGTGGGGTAAAGAAACAGGATGATGCGCTCCAGGCCAGCGCTGACATAGGCGAGACCGGCAAAGTCCAGCCACATGGGGCCATAGCCGCCAATGGCACCCAGCCCCAGCACCGCCATCCATTGGCGCAATGACAGTGTTGCCAGGCTATCCTGCCTGGCAGACCACCACGCCAGGGCTGCAAAGAAGGGAATCGAAAACGCCATGCGCAGGGCAATCAGTGTGGCCGGATCCACCGGATACACATAGGCCAGCTTGACGATAATAGCCTTGGAGGACACTGCCACCGAGGCGAGCAATACCATGGCAATACCCGCCATGGGAGAAGAAAAGCGTGAACTGATAAACGTAGACATCGTTGAGCCCAGGTTATGGGCTCAACGAGAATAGACAGTAGTCAACCGCGGAGAGCCCGCGGTTGCAAAAATTCAGGACAAATAGCAACCGCAGCACTGGGTGGCACGCAGCCACAGCGCTTTGCGGTTAATGACGGAAATGATCGCTATTTGTTTTTTCATGGAGGCGGCACTATACGGCCGTCGCTATCGCCCGGTCAAGGCCGGTGTGCATGGGTAATGCCCCCCGGCCCTGAATTCAGCTTGGTGAATTGCTGATTAATTTACGAGCTTGACGCTGCCCTTCATCATGAAGGCATGGCCGGGGAAAGAGCAGAAGAAGACGTAATCCTGCCCATCCGCGAGCTTGCTGGCAGCAAACTTGACGCTGTCTTTTTCGCCGCCGCCAATCAGTTTGGTATGCGCAATCACGCGGGCATCGCTCGCCTTGACGTAATCATTCGCCGAACCGGCAGCCGCGCCATCGGCAAGCACGCCTTTTTCATCACTGGCTTTGGCGAGCACCCAGTTGTGCCCCATCATGGCTTTGGCCATGGTGCCGGTGTGCTTGAGATTGACGGTGAATTCCTTGCAGCTTTTGCTGACGTCGATGGCTTTGGTATTGAACTGCATGGCATCGTTGGCTTCGATATCCACACTACAGGCAGCGGCCATGGCATGACTGGAAGCAAAGCCGATAACAAGCGCGAGAGAATGATATAAACGCATGGGTAATGTCCTTTTTACTGAGCTAAAGTAGGGAAATATTGGCTTACAGCCCTGCTTTCTCTGCGGGACATCGCTGGCTAATGAGAATTATTATCATATAAAGCAGTTAAAAATGCCAGCCTTGAAAGACTGGCATGCGTCGGGCTAGGTCCCATGTTCCTACATGCAAGTGCATGTGGGACAGATGGGCTCCCAAGAAAAACGGGCAACCTAGCGTTGCACCAACTTCTGCACAATCAGACTGCCCACCATGTCGCCTTCCACATTGACAGTAGTGCGCAAGGTATCCAGCAAGCGATCTATCGGGAGCAAAATCGCGATGGCTTCCGCAGGCAAGCCTACCGACTGCAGCACCATCACCATGGTTACCATGCCTGCACTGGGGATGCCAGGTGCGCCCATGGCCGCAATCATGGCGGTAAAAAACACCACCAACTGCTGGCCCGTACCCAGTTCGATGCCCGCCAAATGCGCAATAAACAAGGCAGCAGCCGCTTCATACAAGGCAGTGCCGTCCATATTGATGGCGGCGCCTAGCGGCACCACAAACCCGGCGATCTCCGGTTTTACATGCAGCTTGTTTTCCACGCAGCGCAGGGTCACCGGCAAAGTCGCCGAACTTGAGCTGGTGGCAAATGCGGTAATCAGCGCCTCGCGCGCGCCACGCCAGAAGCGCAAGGGGGTTACCCCAGTGACCAAGTAGAGCAACAGCGGCAGAATGATGACACCATGGATAAGTGTCGTCGCCACGATGAGCGTGACAAATTTCCCCATGGTCTGCAGCAGGCTCAGATCCTGATTGGCCACCAGTTGGGCCAGCAAGGCCATGATGCCCAGCGGTGCCAGATGCATGATCCAGCCGACAATGCGCATGACCAGTTCCTGGGCTTCCTGCAACAGCTTGTGTATGTTCTGGTAGCGCTCGCCGCCCACCACCAGTGCGATCCCCATGAACAGGGCAAAAATCACCACGGCCAGCACCTTGCCATTGGCGAGTGCGGCAAACGGATTCATGAACAGCTCATGCAGAAATTGCTTGAAAAACTCGGGCATGGTCAGCCGGTGAGCTTCGAAATTCTGCATGGCATCCTGGAACATCGCCAGTTGCATGCCCTCACCCGGCTTGAAGATATTGCTCGCGGCTAACGCAAGTGCGATGGCCAGCGCCATGGACAGGATGAAAAACCCCAAGGTGCTGGTCCACACCCGGTGTACCTGACGATGCGCTTGCAGATTGGCTACCCCGACCACAATCGAGGTGAATACCAGCGGGATCAACACCATCTTGAGCAGGTCAATGAATACACTGCCGATGAGCCCAAGCGCATACAGCGATTGCACACGCAGCTCGCTATCCTGCGCGAGCGGGCTGATGCCCATGCCGACAAGCACGCCGATGGCGGCGCCAGTAAAAATCTGGGTGTTAAGACTAAGCTTCATCGAAACCTCGGAGTCAGGCAGCTAAGGGGTTGATACAAAGACATGCGGCCAAAAGCCGCATGAAATTACTTTACCGTAGCGGCCTGACTCTGCCTAGCGCTGATTGGATGCGCGATGCCACCCGAATCAGCGCTCCAGCAAGATCAGGCGGAGGGAGGTTCCGAACTCGCCGCCGCCTTTTCGAACACCGCAGCAAAGAAGCCATCGGTCTGGTGCAAGTGCGGCAACAGCTTCAAGTACTCCCCGGTATCGACCGGAATCTGCTGTTGCGCCAAAACCTCGTTGGCAGGAATCAGCTTGAAATCAGGGTGCGCAGCCAGGAATGCATCGGCAATGGCTTCGTTTTCATCCGAGAGCAGGCTGCAGGTGGCGTAAATCAGGCGGCCGCCCGCTTTTACCAGCTTGGCAGCACGCGCCAGAATAGAGGTTTGCTTGCCGGTGAGTTCCAGCACGTCCTGCGGGGTTTGCCGCCATTTGAGGTCCGGGTTGCGACGCAAGGTACCCAGGCCGCTACAAGGCGCATCCACCAGCACGCGGTTAAACTTGCCGTTCAGGCGCTTCAATTTGGCATCCTGCTCGCTGCTGATCAGCTGGCTATGCAGGTTGGACAAGCCCGAGCGCTTGAGGCGCTGGCCCAGATTGGTCAGGCGTTTTTCGGATATATCAAATGCATACAGGCGACCGGTATTGCGCATCAGTGCGCCCATGGCAAGCGTCTTGCCACCCGCGCCTGCGCAGAGATCGGCAATCATCTCGCCACGACGTGGCGCTACCAGATGTGCGAGCAGCTGACTGCCTTCATCCTGCACTTCCACCTTGCCTTCGGTAAACAGAATATGCCGGCTGATGTTGAGGCGCTGCGGCAGACGTATTCCCGTCGGTGACAGCGGAGTCGGGACAATGGTGTCCTGGTTCAGCTGGGTATTTTCGCTGATGAATTTGGCCAGCACGTCTTCGCGCGTGGCTTTGATGGTATTCACGCGCAAATCCATCATAGCTTGCTGCTGCATGCTGCGAGCAATAGTGAGTGCCTGCTCATCGCCATATTGGGCGCTGAGTTTTTCCCATAACCAATCCGGCATATCGGCCTGAATGGCCAGGCTGAGATTGTCGGTACTTTTAGCCTTGATCTCCTGTGCCCACTCTTTCTGCTGGGTGTTGAGCGTGTCTTCCAGATCGCGCAGGCTCATGCCCTGCACACGCACCAGCCAGGCCACCAGCAGCTTGCGCGGATCATCGCCATCGGCAAGGTAGGATAGCAGGCGCTTGCGGCGCAACACGCCATACACGGACTCAGCGACAAAGGCTCTTTCCTTGGTACCCAACTCGCGGTTATTACGGAAAAAAGAGCCCAGCACGGCATCGGCCGGACCGGTGCCCGCGAGGATGTCAGCGAGCGCAGTACCTGCAAAGCGAAGTAATTGGGGATGGATGTTTTTCATTTCATGATATCGGTATTCAGCCTGGTCATAATCTGCTCAAGCACTGTACCGTCCTCGTCTGTTTTACGTATTTTAATAGGCAGGTAACGATAATCGACCGCCAGCCACAACTCGGTCTTTTCGTTACCAGTGGATTTTGCAATATGGAGAGCACGTATCTCGCCCATGCGGGTCTGCACCTGCTCTTCCCCTTCAAAACTATAGCTGTATGTCCGCAGGCGCTTGCCATTGGTGACTGCCACCTGCATCTGGGCCAGCGGATCCTGATACATGTATTGGTACATGAAACTCAGCAAGTCCTGCGTGCCCGCTGGCAGGGCCTGCGTCACCAGTCCCTTGCTGCTTTGCATGGCAATCGTATGGTTATCCCAGTCCAGTTCGGCACGTTGGGCCTTGGCTTCGTTGTTGCCATACTGATAAAAAAAATGCTGCGGCTGCAAGCCGTGTTCCGTCACCAGGCCTTCACTGCGCTGCACCAGTTTGCCTGAGATAAACAGCGATGCCAGGCCCTGCGCTTCGGTTTCGCTGGTTAGGGTATAGCGATTTTCGTCATGCACCTTGAAAAGCACATGGGTACGGCCCAAGGTGCCAGCCTGACCACCACGCTTGACCTCGTACTCCATTTCCACGTAATTCACCGGATCAGGCTTGGAAGGCCCTGGCAGGGCCTCGGTCACTTCTTCCGGTGGTTCGTTTTCCTCGAGTACGGGGGTAGCGGCATCACCAGCCTCCGCAAGTGTTGATGAAGCAGTCTCTGCTGGCGCCTCCACAGTGGGCGCAGCATCCTGCGGGGTCGCCGGCACGGCTGCCGGAGCCGCTTTTTTGGGTTTGGGCTTGATAGCCGGGGGCAATGGTTTGGGCAACGTTGCAGGCATCATCTCAACCTGCATGGTGCTGGGGGCAGAAGGCAAATCTGGTAGCCTGAGATCCAGCCCTCCCAGCAACACCGCATGCAACAGCAATGAAATCAGCAGGGCCAGGGCATAGCGGAGGTAATACTTGCGCTGAGGCTCGTCTTGCTTATTCCGCATGCACGCTGGTCAGAATCTGCTCGATTTTGGCACCTTTGTCATCGCGCATTTCCAGACGGACCGGCAGGTGATGACGATCCGTCGCCAGCCAGAATTCCTTGCCGTCCTCGCCCTCCGGCGTGGCATCGACCAGATGCAGCGTCTTGAAATGGCCGCCAGGCAGATCAAGCGGGACATCGCGCTCCGTCACCCGGTAGTGATAACTGCGCAGCTTTTTGCCCGTCGTCACCGGCATATTCACATCCTCACCCACTGGAGGACGGAACATGAACTGGTAAATGAAGCTGGCAAGATCCTGGGCACCTGGCTCAAGCGGCGCGGTAACGGTCTTGCCCTTCACCTGCATATTGAGCTGGTTCTGCGCCCAGTCGAAATCTGTCAGCAAGGATTTTTTATCATTGTCACCTTGATGCAGTTCAAAATGGCTGGGCTTGAGCCCCTGCTCGGTCACTTCGCCTTCGCTCAACAGGCGACGCTTGCCAAACAAGGCATACACCCCTATGCCCTGTGTCACGCTTTCTATGCGGTAGCGGCCATTTTCTTGCTTGAAGGTCTCGGTCACCGTGGCAAATGGCTGACCGTTGCGGGTGGCCTCATAGACCAGCTCCACCTGGCGCGGAGCCGCATGCACGACCGAGGCGGCCAGCAGTAAACCCGCAGTGAACATGAAATGGCGTAATGAAAGAGAGCGCATGATGTCTAGTTGAGGTAGGCGATGTCCATCTGACGATAGTCGCTGCTTTTCGTTCCGGCAATTACACCACGACCGTAGGGGCTTCACCCGACTGCTGGGCGCGAATCTGGCCAATCTGCCACACCTGCTCGCCAGCCTCTGTCAGTAGCTTGATGGCTTCTGCTGCTTGCGCAGCGGACACAATCACCACCATGCCGATACCGCAGTTAAACGTACGGTACATCTCGTCATCGGCCACGTTGCCTTGCGCCTGCAGCCATTGAAATAGAGGCGGCAGCGTCCAGCTATCGCGGCGGACTTCAGCGGTCAGGCCGGCAGGCAATACGCGCGGAATATTTTCCGTGATGCCGCCACCGGTAATGTGGGCCATGCCCTTGACCGGCATGGCAGCCAGCAACTTGAGCAGGGATTTGACATAAATACGGGTAGGCGCCATCACCACATCGCGGAAGGGCTTGCCATGGAAATCGCTATCCATATCAATGCCGGATTTCTCGATCAGCTTGCGGATCAGCGAGTAACCGTTGGAATGCGCACCACTGGATGCCAGACCTAGCACGACGTCACCCGCCGCAATGGTAGTACCGTCAATAATGGCTTCCTTGTCGACTGCACCGACGGCAAAGCCGGCAAGGTCATATTCACCGGCGGGATACATGCCAGGCATTTCAGCGGTTTCGCCGCCAACCAGCGCACAGCCGGACTGCTCACAGCCCAGCGCGATGCCCTTGATCACCTGGGCAGCCACGCCAACTTCGAGCTTGCCACAGGCAAAGTAATCCAGGAAAAACAGGGGCTCAGCGCCCTGCACCAGAATATCGTTCACGCTCATGGCCACCAGATCAATACCCACGGTGTCGTGTTTGTTCAGCTGAAATGCCAGCTTGAGCTTGGTGCCCACACCATCCGTACCGGAAACCAGCACGGGGTTTTTGAATTTTTTCGGGACTTCGAACAGCGAGCCGAATCCGCCAATTCCGCCCAAAACCTCGGGGCGCATGGTACGCTTGGCAAACGGTTTGATCTCCTCGACCAGCGCATCGCCGGCTTCGATATCGACACCGGCGTCGCGATAGCTCATTGAAGTTGGTGCGGCACCGCCGTTGGTTTGATCAGAATTCAAGTTGAGTTCTCGCTTTCCACAAGATAAATTACAGTAATTAAATATAATTTTACCCGAAATGACCGCCAAACGAGAAAACCTGTTGCCTGATTACCGCGTGATTCTGCTCGGCGGCCTGTTCCTGCTGGTGGTATATCTGCTGCTGCCCATCATGGCGCCGTTTCTGATTGCCGCCATTTTCGCCTATATCTGCAATCCGCTGGTCGACAGACTGGCGCAGGTGCGCCTCTGGCAGTTCACCTTGGGGCGGACCGTCGCCTCATTACTGGTCATGCTGATGCTGATCGCCATTATCTGCATCCTGCTGCTGATCGTGATCCCCATGATGCAGAAAGAATTCATGCTGATCATGGAAAAGCTGCCGACCTACATTACCGGCTTGCGTACGCGCATTGAGCCCTGGCTGTTGCAGCACTTCGGCGTGGCGATCGATATTGACGCCACCAAGGTGCAGCAGGTGATTACCAATAATTGGAAATCCGCCAGTGATTTCGTTGGCAAATTCTTGCTGGCACTGAGCGATCACGGGCTGGCGCTGTTCGCCTGGCTGGCGAATCTGGTGCTGATCCCGATTGTGCTGTTTTACCTGCTGCGCGACTGGCACGACATTCTCAACCGCTTCGATCAATTGCTGCCACGTCGCTGGTATGCCAAAACCGTAGAGATTGCCCGTGAAGTCGACATGATGCTGGCAGAATTTTTACGCGGGCAATTATCCGTCATGCTGTTGATGAGCGCATTTTACGCCACCGGCCTCTGGCTTTCCGGACTGGAGCTCGCGCTGCCCATCGGTTTGATTGCAGGCTTGCTTGGCTTTGTGCCTTACCTGGGCATCGGCACTGGCATGCTGCTCGCGGCACTGGCTTCGGTATTGCAATTCACCACCTTCGCCCAGTATGTTCCTGTCATCGCGGTATTTGGTATCGGCCAGATGCTGGAGAGCATGTGGCTCACGCCCTGGCTGGTCGGTGACCGTATCGGCCTGCACCCGGTCATGGTGATTTTTGCCTTGCTGGCTGGTGGCCAGCTGTTCGGCTTTACCGGTATTTTGCTGGCGCTGCCTGTCAGCGCCGCGATTGCCGTTGGCCTGCGCCATGCCAAACGCGCTTATCTCAATAGCGATATCTACCTGCATTAATCAGGTTCACATAAAATGCAGGCCCCACTCTTGCCGCTTTGCGGCTATATGCCATGAAACAGTTACTGCTCGACATTCAACCATCGGCTTTGCCCAGCCTGGACAATTTTGTCCCAGGCCGCAATGCCGAGGCCCTGCATAGCCTGCGCGCCGCGCTGGAAGGGCAAAGTGCGCAACGCTTTATCTACCTGTGGGGTGAAACCGGCAGCGGCAAGAGTCATCTGCTGCATGCCTGCAACCGTGCGGGCGAAGCCTTGGGCGTGCACGTGATCTGCGCCGATGATGTTCACCTGCTCAGCAATGAAGAGCAGATTGCCTTGTTTGACAGCTATAACCACCTGCGCGCTGGCGAAGGCGTGCTGGTAGCGGCAGGCATCGCCGCGCCAACCGCCATGCAGCTGCGGGAGGACTTGGCCACCCGCCTGGCGTGGGGCCTCAGCTACCAGCTGCATCCGCTTAGCGATGAAGAAAAAGCGCTGGCATTGCGCCAGCATGCAGCAGCCCGTGGCATGCGCTTGCCGGATGAAGTGCTGGATTATTGCCTGCGCCACTTGCGTCGTGATCTGCCCACCCTGGTTTCCACGCTGGATGCTCTGGATGAATGGTCACTCAGCTACAAACGCCCGGTCACACTGCCTTTGTTACGTCAGCTGCTAAGCCTGTCATGACGGCCTCGGCAGCAAAATCATAAAAATTTAAAGCTATATCCATCTTGCGAGTATTGATTTTCTTGTAGAGACCTGTAATGCTAGTTTCACGGTTTTTGATTTTTTAAGTACGGAAACTGTAGGTCTTTTATAAAAACGAGGAGATATAAAATGCACTCAGCACTATTGATCGTAGACCGGCCGAACCCCAATCATGAAAACAAGAATTGGGTAACCTTCATCACCAGCAGTCAAAACATCATTCAGCTGAACAAGGAGCAGCACAAGTCGGAGTCTACCCAGGCATTTGCCGACAATGTGTTCCTGATCCCGCTGAAGAATGAACTGCACATTTTCACGCTGCTCGCACAACGGGCCCGTGATCTGGGTTTCAACGTCAGAGTCACCTTCTTTGACCAATACCCATCGTTTGTGATCTCTCAAGCCATTTAAAAACCTCAAAAATGCTTGATCTGTAACAACGGCAAAACCAAAAAATTCAGGGCCAGTGTTCTCCCCTACCCGGGAAAGAACACTGGCCCTGGCCTTTTATGGCAACCGAGATTGTCATAAAAGGAAGTACAGCGTGACGCTTACTGGCGTATCAGGTAATCAAATGCGCCCAGCGCAGCCTTGGAACCTTCACCCATGGCAATGATGATCTGCTTGTAAGGCACGGTCGTCACATCCCCCGCCGCAAACACACCTGCCATTGATGTCTGCCCATGCGCATCCACCTTGATCTCACCAAACTTGCTCAGTTCGACATCACTGCCCTTGAGCCAGTCGGTATTCGGCAAGAGACCGATTTGTACAAAGACACCTTCCAGTTCCAGATGATGATCCACGCTTGTGGCGCGGTCCTTGTACACCAAACCATTGACCTTTTGGGAATCGCCGGTTACTTCGGTCGTTTGCGCGTTAATGATCACAGTCACATTGGGCAAGCTGAACAACTTGTTCTGCAACACGGCATCCGCACGCAACTTGGTGTCGTATTCAATCAGGGTGACATGGCCAACAAAACCGGCCAGATCAATCGCTGCCTCTACGCCTGAATTACCGCCGCCAATCACGGCGACGCGCTTGCCCTTGAACAAAGGACCATCGCAGTGTGGGCAATACGCCACGCCCTTGCCGCGGTACTCCCTCTCGCCAGGCACATTCAGCTCGCGCCACCGGGCACCGGTCGCCGCAATCACCGCCTTGCTCTTGAGCGTTGCGCCACCTGCCAGCTTCACCTCAACCAGTTCGCCGCGCGTAATCGACTCGGCGCGTTGCAGGTTGATGATGTCGACATCGTAGCTACGCACATGCTCTTCGAGTGCGGCCACCAGCTTGGGCCCTTCGGTTTCCTTCACCGAGATGAAGTTTTCGATGCCCAGGGTATCCATCACCTGACCACCAAAACGCTCGGCCACGATACCGGTACGTATGCCTTTACGCGCGGCATAGATAGCGGCCGAAGCGCCCGCAGGTCCACCGCCTACGATCAGCACATCATAAGGCGCCTTCTGGTCCAGTTTGGCCGCTTCGCGTGCCTCAGCCCCGGTATCGAGCTTGGTCAGCATCTCTTCAACCGTCATGCGGCCCGAGCCAAATGGCTCACCGTTCATGTAGGTGGTGGGGACGGCCATGATGTTGCGACCATTTACTTCATCCTGATACAAGGCACCATCAATCACGGTGGTTTGCACCTTGGGGTTGAGAATGGCCATCAATGCCGTTGCCTGCACCACGTCCGGGCAGTTATGGCAGGACAGGCTCATGTACACCTCAAAGCGGAAATCGCCATCCAGCGCCTTGATCTGTTCAATCACATCGGCTTCCACCTTGGGTGGGTGACCGCCGGTCCACAACAAGGCCAGCACCAGCGACGTAAACTCATGGCCCAGCGGAATGGCAGCAAAGCGCACGCCACTGGTCTCACCTTCACGTGCAATCACGAACGAAGGCTTGCGGGCATCACTGCCTGCCAGGTCCAGGCTGACCTTGTCTGACAGCGCGGCAATGTCTTGCAGCAGCTCACGCATTTCAGCGGCTTTTTCACTCTCATCGAGTGAAGCAATCAGCCGGATAGGCTGACGCAGCATGCCCAAATAGGTCTGAAGTTGAGTTTTGAGTGTATCGTCAAGCATGGTGTTCTCCAGTTGTTTGGGGGTGAGTTCACCCCCGCCTTGCGCTTTTGGCGCTGGCTTGGTTACGTTTATTCCAGGGATCGCGTCGAGGGCAGGACACGGTTGGCGTTTGGCCTTCCATGCCCTGTGCTCAACGCCCTGCCGCAGCAGGGACGTTTAAAGGCGCTATTCCCGCCTTAGATCTTGCCTACCAGATCCAGAGAAGGCGTCAGGGTCTTTTCGCCTTCCTTCCACTTGGCTGGGCAAACCTGGCCAGGATTGTTGGCCACGTATTGCGCTGCCTTCAGCTTGCGTACGGTTTCCTTCACATCACGCGCAATGGCGTTGTCATGGATTTCAGCCGTCTTGATCACGCCTTCTGGGTTGATGATGAAGGTGCCGCGCAGTGCCAGACCTTCTTCTTCAATGTGCACTTCAAAAGCGCGTGTCAGTTGGTGAGTCGGGTCACCTACCAGCGGGAACTGTGCCTTGCCCACGGCTGGCGATGTTTCATGCCATACCTTGTGCGAGAAGTGCGTATCGGTAGTGACGATATACACCTCGGCGCCCGCCTTCTGGAATTCAGCGTAATTGTCAGCAGCATCTTCAATTTCTGTTGGGCAATTGAAGGTGAAAGCGGCTGGCATGAAAATCAGCACGGACCATTTGCCCTTCAGAGCTGCATCGGTCACTTCAATAAACTTGCCGTTATGAAATGCCTGGGCTTTGAATGGCTTAACTTCAGTGTTGATCAAGGTGCTCATGTAAATCTCCTTTTGGGTTGGTTTGGAAACGAAGCTCAGTATAGAGAAAGTCTTATAATAATAAAAATTGATTGTTTAAATACTTTTGATATATTTTGCATATCGATGTGGTAATAATGCCGCACTTGCAACGGCATGTTGATTAAACCCTGTCTGCCGCGATTTGTTCCATCATTTCCGAAAGATACCGATGCAAAAAAACCTGTCACCGGATAAAAATGCTGTTTATTTTGTAGCAGGGGCCAAAGTTTGAGGTATTCTTTCGTTGAAACTGCTGTGCCTGATACAGCTCTTTGCCGAGCAATGTAACGCCACGTTAATACGCAGCCGTCATCCCGCTTTTTCAACTTGCTTTATGAGAATCAAATGAAGTCAACATCACCAATGGACTGGTTCAACCTTCCCAACCTCCCTACCCCTGTCAAGGTTCTGTTTTCCGGCTATTTGCTGGTCATCGGTGTCGGCCTCTGTATGGCAGGTTTGCAGATCATGCTGACCCACGGCATGGCTGACGGCAAAATCGGCTTGTCAAAAGACGACATCGTCTACAGCTACTATGGCGATCGCAGCGGCAGCCGCCTCGAAGGCATGCTGAATGGCGCCATGAAAGACAAGGCACCGCCTGAAGTACGCCTGGACATCATCAAGTGGGCGCGCGAAGGCGCCCCAGAGGCAGAATGGGAACCCCACTTCAAGCAAGTGTTCGCCCAGCACTGTGTCATGTGCCACAGCAACGTGCCTGGCATCCCTAACTTCACGCATTTTGATGAAGTCAAAAAAGTGGCCAAGGTGAATGAAGGCGCCAGCATCGAGAGCCTGACGCGCGTTTCGCACATTCACCTGTTTGGTATCGCGTTCATCTTCTTCTTCATGTCGCTGATTTTCAGCTTTGCGGTCAATGTGCCGCGCAAGCTGAAGATTCTGGCCATCGCCTTCCCATTCGCCTTCCTGATTCTGGATGTGCTGTCATGGTGGCTGACCAAGCTGAATCCTGGCTTTGCCTGGCTGACCATCATCGGCGGTCTGGGGTACAGCATTGCCTCGACCTTCATGTGGTTTACCAGCATGTATCAGATGTGGATTTTGTCGCGGAATGGCAAAGTCTACGGCAATGCCTGGGAAGCTGATCTCTAAATCAGTTGATCTAAATCAATCCAGCCGCTAGCCCGCCGTGACAGCAATTTCATGGCGGGCGCTCTGGCCCCTGTTGTCATGCCAGACCACGGCGACCATGTCGCCGACCTTGGCACCGCGCAAGTGCAAGGTCAAATAGGGATTCTTGGAAATACCCGTCCCCCATTGCGCTTCCGTCACCACGTTGCCATTCAGGCTGATAGTCACCAGCTGAATAAAATGCGCAGGCACCACCTCATCCAGATCGTTTTTACGTCGCCCGGTTTCCATCGGATGCGTCATCAGCACCTTCAGTTCGGTCACGTCGCCCTTGAGTTGCGCCCGCATTTTGATGTTATCTGCCATGTTGCCTCCTAGCCGCAGCCGTTTTCCAGCACTTCAACCTGCTTGCCCGCGGTGAAATAGCGCGATCCCACTTTCACAATCGCCTTCACTTCAGCGGTTTCCGCCATTTTGATGCGGGTGACCACATAAGGATCCGCCCCTTTGGCAAACATGAAATTGGCAATCAAAGGTGTAGGGTTATGCTCCACCACAATGGCAATCGCTTCCGTACCGGGAATGCGGCTGATGACTTCCACCTGCACGACAGCGCCGTTTTCCGCGCGGTCTGGCGCATTGACCGTGATGTCGGCGCTGGGCGTTTCCTTGTCGACCTGCAGCCCTTGAGTGGCGCCAGCCAGCGTCGTCGCCTCAAATGCCGCTTTGTTCCACACTGCCGCCAGCGCCCGCAGTGGCAGTAGCAAACCACTGAGCAATGCTGCACCAGTCATCATCATAAATCCGCGTCTTTTCATGGCTGTCCTTTTATCTCTAGCCCCTGTCCTTGGGGTCGTTCAGCAGCAGGCGCAATTGCTTGAGACGCGCCTCCACAATCGATTGCTGGTAAAAGTCGCCATCGCCCGCCTTGGCTGCCAGCTCCATCTGCTCAACCGCCCGCGGCAGGTTATAGCTCCGCACATAGGCTTCGCCTTGTGCCTGATGCCGCAACAAACGTTTGCCCTGCATGGTATACGCCTTTGAGCGCAACTCATAAAAATAGGGATCATCCGGATAGAGGTCGATGTTTTCCGCCACCAGATTAAGCGCTGCATCGGTCTGCCCCAGCCGCAGCAAGTGCTCGGCATAGCCAAAAATCAGAGCACGGGATCGAGGATAATGTTCCAAGCCTTGCTGGAACAGGCGTGTGGCTGCGGCCGTATTTTGTTTCGCCACTTCGATATTGGCTGCCAGGCTGGCAAACATGGCGTGCGGACTGGCATTCTGCTTGAGCCAGATTAGCTCGCTGGCTGCCGTCGCTACATCATTGGCCCGCAAACTGGCAATGGCCAGCCCGTAATGCTGGGCAGCTTCGTTGGTATAAGTGCGCTGGGCAAGGTTATTCCTGAACAGCTCCATGGCTTGCCGCGCAGGCCCCAGATTGGCGAGCAGCTTGGCCCGCACATATTGAAATTCCGCACTATCCTGCACCTGCCGATAAGCCCCTTGCTCCACGCGGGAGCGCACATCGGCAATACGCTCCGTCGTCAGCGGGTGGGTACGCAGGAAGGAAGGCGCACTGCCATCAATAAACCGAGTGCCCCGCTGCAGAATCTCAAAAAAAGCCGGCATACCGCGCGTATCAAATCCCGCATCAGCCATAATCTGCAAACCCACGCGATCGGCCTCACGCTCGTGTTCGCGCGTGTAGTCCAGCTGCTTCTGCAAGGAGCCGGCACTGGCCGACATCATAGCTCCGCTGGCAAGCTGTGGATTGGCGCGCGCCGCCAGCAGCGCAAGCCCAATCGTCGCCATGCTGATGATGGAGTCGCGCTTCTGCTGCGCCATCATTCGCGCCAGATGGCGCTGCACCACATGGCCGATTTCGTGGCCCAGCACACCGGCCACCTCGGATTCGTTTTCAGCAGCAACGATGAGCCCGGTATGCACGCCGACCACACCGCCGGGCATGGCAAAGGCATTGATGGAGTTATCTTTCACCACAAAAAACTGGAAGGGCAAGAGCTTGTCCGAACTGGCAGCGACGAGGCGCATACCCAGTTGCTGCACATAATCCTGTATTTCAGGGTCGCGCTCCACATCATCACTGGCCATCACGCTGCGCATGATCTGATCGGCAATTTTCTTTTCATCCAGCGGGGAGAGCACGGTAGCGGAAACATCGCCCAGATCGGGCAGGCCATCCGCAGGAGATACGGGTACAAAAAACAGCGCCATGACGGCGACGACAGAGGTATAAACAAGCTTCATTGTTGCTATGATAACGGCATTCTCAAGCAAGTTCACCGTTTCGGAGCAGGCTTCACCATGACGCAATTTACCCATTTTGACACCAGCGGACAGGCCCATATGGTCGATGTCGGCCACAAAGCCGAAACCAGGCGCATTGCTGTGGCACGAGGCAGCATCCGCATGCTGCCTGCCACGCTGGCGCTGATTCAGGAGGGGAATAGCAAAAAAGGTGATGTACTGGGCATTGCACGGATTGCGGCGATTCAAGGCAGCAAGCGCTGTGCTGATCTCATTCCGCTTTGCCATCCGATTGCCTTGACCAAGGTCGGGGTGGAGTTCGAGATTGAGAGCAGCCAGCCTGTCATCCATTGCACGGTCACTGCCGAAACCGTCGGCCGTACCGGGGTGGAAATGGAAGCGCTGACCGCGACTACAGTCGCCTTGCTGACGATTTACGATATGTGCAAGGCGGTCGATCGCGGCATGATCATAGACAATGTGCAACTACTGGAAAAGCAGGGTGGAAAATCCGGCCACTGGCAGGCCACAACCCCGGCATAAATCAGAGCGTGGCCAAGCGCCCATTTGGAGGTGACGGCATGAAGGGGTATCCTATTGCCAGCTCAAGAGCCACGTCACAAGGAGATCGTTTGAAAACATTAAAGCACATTGCCCTCGCCGCCACTCTGGCATTGGCCTCCATGCATGCCAGCGCCGAAATCAAGATCGGCTATGTCCATCTGCAAACTGTCATGCAATCACCGCAATTTCTGGCCACGGGTCAAAAGCTGCAAGCCGAATTCAAGCCGCGCAATGCTGAGTTGCAGCAAGCCTACAAGCAACTGGAAGACCGCGAAACCGCTTTCAGCAAGGATTCGCTGACCATGGCGGAGAGCGTGGCGAGAACCAAACGTCGCGATCTGAATAACCAGCGTGTGGACCTGGAGCGCCGTCAGCGTGCCTTGCAGGAAGAGTTTGAGCAGCGCAAGAAAGACGAGCTGGCCAGTCTGCAGGATCGCATCAATAAAGCCGTGACCGCCGTCGCGCAGAGTGAAGGCTACGACATCGTGTTCTACAACACCTCCGCTTATGTCGGTAAACGCGTCGACATTACCGACAAGATCATCAAGCAGCTCAAATAAGCGCGAGCCTGACCTCGCCTGCCCGCGCGCCTATTCGGCAGCGCGGTAGGCGTAAGCAGTTAGGTCACTTTCAGAAGCACTTCCTTGCACCAGGGCCGCCAGCAGTTCGGCGCTCGCAGGCGCCATCGTCAGCCCGTAACGGAAATGACCGCTATTGATATAGAGGTTTTTATACTGCGGGTGCGCGGCAATGGTAGGCACATTATCCGGAGACCCCGGACGGAAACCGCTCCAATGTGCCAGCACAGGCGCATCGGCCAGCTCGGGCAACAGGGCTGCGGCTTTGGCAGCCAGCTGGCTGCCCATGTTATCGGTCACCGCATGATCAAACCCGACATCTTCCAGACAACTGCCCGCCAGAATCAGGCCATCCCGCCGCGGCACCATATAAAAGCCTTCACGGAAAACAATATGCGTGAGCTTCTGCTGCTGAGGTTGCGCATACAGCAGCATCTGGCCACGCATGGGCTTGATGGGCAGTGGCTGCTGGTTGCCCAGTAACAAACCACTCCAGGCGCCCGCCGTCAGTACAAACGCATCCGCTTCGAGTTCGCCGCCTGCCCGTGTCGGCCAGCGTGTCAGCTGATCTGCCCCTTCATTGGTAGCCAACGGCAACAGCTCCGTGTTATCAAGAATGGTGGCTCCTTGTTGCAGCAGCCATTGCCGCAAGGCCGCCAGCAAGACGGGCGGCCGCACATGCGCCACTTCCGGCAGCCACATCGCATTTTGACGATCCGCTGCAAAACTATGGGCAGGCGCCTCCGCATGTTCGGCAAATCCATACTGACTTGCCCATGCCAAGGCCTGCTCGCGCTTGTAATCCGGCAACAGCAGCATGCCATCCTGCTGATATTCGGGGTCTATGCCGGTATCTTCCAGCAGGCGCTGGCACAGCTCGCCATAGGCACGCATGCTCGCCACCGCCAGCCGGTTCACCGGCTCGACATAGGCCCACGGCAGCAGCGGAAAAAGAATACCCGCCGCGGCCCAGGAAGCCTCGCCCTGCGCATGTCCGCCAATCTGGCCGCGCTCCACCAGGGTGACCTGATGGCCATGTTGAATCAGGGACATGGCGGTCATACAGCCGAGTATGCCGCCCCCAGCTACGATAATGTTACGGCTCATAAGATTTGAAATTGGATGTAAATCACAAAGTGTCGGACTTTAGCGGCCTTGCAGCAAGGCTTTTTCCGCCAGGACAAGATCCTTGGGCGTGCCCAGCAGGACGACCACATCGCCTTCGATAAAGACGGACTCCGAGGTGGGAGCCCATGGCTTCAGGTTGAGGCGACGGATAAACTTCACCTCCACATTGAGTCCGGAGAAATTGATATCACCCAGGCGCATGTTAAGCGCATAGGCGGACGATGTAATCAGCACCGAGTTCAGGCGTGGCGTTTCCTGCGCTTCTTCGTCCAGATCGGACATACCGTGGAAAAAGCCGCGGAACATCTTGTAACGCTCTTCGCGGAACAAACGGATACGCTTCACCACCCGATTCAGCGGCACACCGAGCAAGACCAGCGCATGCGAAGCCAGCATCAGGCTGCCTTCCAGCACTTCGGGCACCACTTCTGCCGCGCCCGCCTTGCGGAAGCCTTCCATATTGGCATCGTCCACCGTGCGCACAATAACCGGCAGCTTAGGGTAATTGTCTTCCACCACATGCAGAATCTTCATGGCAGATGGCGCATCGTCATAACTGATAATCAGCGCCTTGGCCTGTGCCGCCCCCGCCGCCGCCAGTACCACGCGTCGGCCTGCATCGCCATAGATCACGTTTTCACCGGCCGCAGCTGCTTCGCGCACCCGTGAAGGGTCAATATCCAGCGCAATGAACGGAATGTTTTCCTCACTGAGAAAGCGCGCCAGGTACTGCCCGCTGCGGCCGAAACCGCAAATGATCACGTGGTCGACCAGTTCCTTGCCTATGCTTTCGATATCCTGAATCTGCTTTTCACGATTGCGCACATAGCTGCGCGACAGCAACTCGCCCAGCCGCTCGTTGTGCTGAATGATAAAGGGCGCCACTACCATGGAGATCAGCGAAGCAGCCAGTACCACCTGCAATGCCTGCCCGCCAATCAAGCCATGCCCCAGGCCCAGCGACAGCAAAACAAAACTGAATTCGCCCGCTTGCGCCAGCGTAATGCCGGTACGAATCGCGACACCCGGCTCGTGACCGAATGCCCGGCTCAGCACCGCCACCAGCACGCCCTTGAACAGAATGAATCCGGCCGTGACCAGCAACACCAGCCCCAGGTTGGCTGCCAGTTCATGCACATCCAGCAGCATGCCCACCGTAATGAAAAACAGGCCGAGCAGAATGTCGCGGAATGCCGCGATATCGGATTCCACCTGATAGCGATAGCGGGTTTCAGAAATCAGCATGCCGGCGATAAAGGCACCCAGTGCATAGGAAAGCCCGGCGAGCTTGGTGGCAAAGGCCAGCATCAGCGTCACCATGAGTACATTCATCACAAACAGCTCACGCGAGCGCTGGCGTGCCACCAGACCAAACCAGGGGTTGATCAGCGACTTGCCAAACACAAACAGGATGATCAGCATGACCGCGGCTTTTAGCAGGGAGATCAGCAATACCTGACCGAGATCACCACCATGCGAGGCCAGCGCTGGAATCAGCACCAGCATGGGCACCACGGCAATATCCTGGAATAAGAGCACGCCAATGGAAAGACGGCCGTGGCGCGAATTCAGCTCCAGGCCTTCCACCAGCATTTTCGACACAATCGCGGTCGATGACATGGACAGGGCACCGGCGATGACAAATGCGGTTTCCCAGCTGAGGCCAAAGGCAATGCAGGCCATCATGACAGCAAGCATGGTCAGCAAAACCTGCATGCCGCCGAGGCCGAGCACGGTTTTGCGCATGGCATATAACTGGGCCAGACTGAACTCCAGCCCGATACTGAACATCAGAAATACAATACCGAACTCGGCCAGCTCACGATTGGCTTCCGTATCCGGCAAAATGCCGAAAGTATGCGGCCCCAGGGCCAGCCCGACCAGGAAGTAAGCCAGCATGGCCGGCAGGCGCAAGGCACGAAACAGGGCAACAGCCAGCACCGAGCTGGTAAGCAGGATCAGAATAGCGGGTAAGGTATCGTGCATTAAAATAGCTTTGAAGGAACTCAACATTTAAAGAGGTCTGTCTGGAGTGGAAGACAAGAGAAAGCAGACAAGGCCGACCGTCATGCATAGACGGTCAATCGATATCTTCCGGCAGCTGGCTTGATCCTCAGACACAACCCTTTTCATGCACGCCTCCCCTTGAAAAAACCTACAGGCAAAATTTATGCCGACTTTATCAAAAGTCGGCACGGATTACGTATAAATCCTTTATTCGTCGGACATTCCCTTTTATACTTGCCGGGTATGGAACCATCAAAAATACGAAAAATCGGTGCAAGCAAAACGCCGATTGATCTGGCAAGGGAAGTCCTGTTAATTGAAGCACGCGAGGTGGAAGCACTAGCCCGCAGGCTGGATGACAGCTTCACGCGTGCCGTCGAACTCATTTTACAATGCCAGGGTCGCATTGTGGTGACCGGCATGGGCAAATCCGGTCATATCGGAAACAAAATCGCCGCCACGTTTGCCAGTACAGGTACACCTGCTTTTTTCGTCCATCCCGCTGAGGCGAGCCATGGCGACCTGGGCATGATTACCGGCAAGGATGTGGTCATTGCCCTGTCCAACTCCGGCGAGGCAGATGAGTTACGCGTGATACTGCCCACATTGAAGCGCATGGGCGCGCGGCTGATCAGCATCACCGGCCATCCGCAATCAACGCTGGCGAAAGCGGCAGATGTGAGCCTGGATGCCCACGTTACCGAAGAAGCATGCCCGCTGGCGCTGGCACCTACCGCCAGCACCACGGCCTCGCTGGCACTGGGCGATGCCCTCGCGATTGCCGTCATGGATCAGCGCGGATTTTCTGCCGAGGAATTCGCCTTGTCGCACCCGGGTGGTACGTTGGGCCGCAAATTGTTGCTGCATGTACGCGACGTGATGCGCACAGGCGATGCCATCCCCAGCGTGGGAGTTGAAGCCAGCCTGAAAGAAGGCTTGCTGGAAATGTCGCGCAAAGGCCTCGGCATGACAGCGATTGTCGATGCGGAGCAGCATGCCGTTGGGGTATTTACCGATGGCGATTTGCGCCGGGCATTCGAGAATGCCGTGGACATAAACAGCACCTACATGCGGGATGTGATGCACACATCGCCGCAGCAAATCCGCCCGGAGCAACTGGCAGTCGATGCGGTTGCCGTCATGGAGCAGAAAAAAATTACCAGCCTGTTGGTCACAGATCAGCAGGGAACCCTGATCGGGGCATTGAACATGCACGATCTTCTTATTGCAAAGGTGGTTTGAATTGTTGTCCGTAGAAGAACGCGCCAAGCGCATCAAACTCGTGGTATTCGATGTCGACGGCGTCATGACCGACGGCGGCCTTGGACTGGGCGACGACGGTCAGGAATACAAATTTTTCCACTCGCATGATGGCCTAGGCATGAAATTGCTGAAAGCCACCGGCGTGCATATGGCGATCGTCACTGGCCGCACATCCCAGGTCGTGGTCAAGCGCGCCGCCAATGTCGGCATTCTGCATTTTCATCAAGGGGTGGACGACAAGCTGGCCTCCTTTGATGAAGTCCGCGCGCAATTTGGCTTTAGCCGCGAAGAATGCGCCTTCATGGGCGATGATGTCATTGATATCCCCCCGATTCGTTATGGTGGCCTCGGCATTACCGTGCCGCATGCCATGCCGCTGGTGAAAGAGTATGCGCATTACATCACCAGCCGCCCCGCGGGCCACGGTGCCGTGCGTGAAGTGTGCGAACTGCTGATGAAAGCACAAGGCACCTTTGACGCACAGATGGCCCGGTTCCTGAAGTAAGGATTGACATTGGGACGTCCAACCGTCGTGTTTCCGCTCGTGCTGCTCGCCCTGCTGGCGCTGCTCACGTTCTGGATAGATCGCAGTGTTCAGCCTCCCGAACGGCGGCCGGATGCCAATTTGCGCCATGACCCGGATTACATTCTGGACAACTTTGTCACGACGCGGACCAATGTGAACGGTGCGCTGGCCTATGTGCTGGCAGCGGTAAAGATGAAGCATTACCCGGATGATGACACCACCGAACTTGAACGGCCCCGGTTTACGCAGTATGCCGTCAACAAGCCTTACACGCAGATTGAAGGCCAGCGCGGCAACGTCTCCAGCGATGGCGAGACCGTGGAATTCATGGATAATGTGATCGTCATTCGGCAGGCATCCAAGGATAAAGGGGAAATGATGGTACGTACCCAGTACCTCAAGATGTTCCCCAAGCAGGAAGTGGCCGTGACAGACAAACCTGTGGTGATCACTCAGGCACCGGAAACGGTGATTCATGCCAACGGTATGGTATTCAACAAGAAAAACCAGACCGTCAACCTGCGTGGCCGCGTGCGGGCGCATTACCTTTCGCCCAGCGTGACAAAAAAAGCCGCTGGCAAAGCTCCTGCCAGCTCGTCAGCGAAAGCCAGCAAGGCGGCACCACAGAAAAATGCCAAGGCCAGCGCCAGCCCCGCTAAAAAACAGGCAGCACAGGCGAAACGAAGTACCAGTACCAATAACCAAGCCCGGATTCGGAGAAAATATGACAACCCTGCCCCGTAGCTTTTTGCCGCTACTTTTGATGATGGCCTGCCTGCCTGCACACGCCGAAAAGGCGGACAAGGACAAGCCCATCAATCTGGAAGCAGATGCCGTCACCGTGAATGATGCCAAAAAGACCAGCATCTACACCGGCAATGTAATCCTCACCCAGGGGACGCTGATCATCCGTGGCGACAAGCTGGTGGTGCGCGAGGACAAAGAAGGCTTTCAGCACAGCACGACCTACGGCAATCCGCAGACGCCTTCCACCTTCAAGCAAAAAATGGAAGGTAAAAACGAATATATGGAAGGCAGCGGTCAACGTATCGAGTACGATGGACGTATGGACAAGGTACAGCTCTACACCAAGGCCTGGGTTAAAAAAGGCGATGACATCGTGCATGGTGACTACATCATGTATGACGCCAATGCCGAATATGCCGAGGTGATTGGCGGTGGTAGCCAGGCAGCAACGCCTGCCACGCCGACCGGGCGTGTACGTGCCGTTATTCAGCCCAAGAAAAAACCGGCTGGCACCGATGGCGCGACGGCCAATTAACCTGCCATGCTGACAATCCGTCAGTCTGGCGTGCAACACGATATACCTGAGTAAACATGAGCCAATTAATCGTAGAAGGTCTGCGCAAGAAATATAAATCCCGCACGGTGGTGCAGGATATTTCGCTGCAACTCAATAGCGGCGAAGTGGTAGGCTTGCTGGGCCCCAACGGCGCAGGCAAGACCACCAGCTTTTACATGATGGTAGGTCTGGTGGCCCTGGATGATGGGCGCATTCTGCTGGATGGCAAGGATCTGAGCCGTCTGCCCATACACCGTCGTGCGCGCCTGGGCCTCGCCTATCTGCCGCAGGAGCCCTCGATTTTCCGCAAGATGACGGTGGCCGAAAACATCATGGCGATTCTGGAGTTGCAGAAACTGGCGCCAGAACAGATGGAGAACCAGCTGGAATCGCTGCTGCAGGAACTGCATATCACGCATATCCGCAACAGCATGGCGGTCAGCCTGTCCGGCGGTGAACGCCGCCGCGTTGAAATCGCCCGCTGCCTGGCCACCAACCCCAGCTTCATTCTGCTGGATGAGCCATTTGCCGGCATCGACCCCATCGCCGTGCTGGACATTCAGAAGATCATCCGCTTTTTGACCGAACGCAATATCGGCGTGCTGATCACCGACCACAACGTGCGGGAAACATTAGGTATTTGCGACCGCGCCTATATCGTCAATGAAGGACGCGTCTTCGCGGCAGGCAAGCCCAGCGAAATTATTCACAACGATAGCGTAAGAGAAGTGTATCTTGGTAAGGACTTCCGCCTCTAAGCACACATTTGGCGGCCCCCACGTATGAAGCAAAGCTTACAACTCAAATTTTCGCAACACCTGGCGCTGACTCCGCAACTGCAGCAGTCCATCCGTTTGTTGCAGCTATCCACGCAGGAGCTCAATCAGGAGCTGGAAACCCTGCTGCAGGCGAATCCATTGCTGGAACGCGCTGACAAGATCGAAGAACCGCTGGAAATCCCCGACAACTTCATTGCAGCGCCAGTAGCCCCTGAGCCCAGCGTGGCCGCCACACCGGAGGAAGCTCCCCGCCAGGATGAATTTGGTGGCGATGACTATTTTGAATTCGGCAGCAGCAGCGGCAGTAACCGCTGGGAAGACAGCAGCTCCGGCAATGACGATGACAATGATTTCAGCTACCAGGAAGCGGTCAGCCTCAGCCTGCGCGATCATCTGCTAGGTCAGCTCAAGCTGTTGCCACTGTCCGAGCGCGACCAGACCTTGTCCATGCTGCTGGTCGATACCATTACCGACGACGGTTATCTGGAGCAGTCGCTGGAAGAGCTGGCCGACATGCTGCCGCCGGAACTCGAAATCGACATGCTGGAGTTGCAGACGGCGCTCAAGCATATCCAGAACCTGGACCCACCCGGCATAGGCGCGCGCAATCTGGCAGAGTGCCTGTCCTTGCAATTGCGCGCCTTGCCACCAGATACGCCTTATGTGGATCTCGCCATCAAGGTTGCCGAAACGCACTTGCCCCTGCTGGCAGCCCGCGATTACGCAAAACTGAAAAAATTGCTGGCCTGCGACGATGATGTATTGCGCGAAGTGCAACAGCTGGTGCTGCAACTCAATCCCCGCCCAGGTGGTGAATTCAGCAAAATCACGTCTGATCATTACATTCAGCACGAAATCGTGGTGAAGAAAATCAAAGGTGTCTGGCTGGCCCATCTGAACGACGAAGTCGTGCCCAAGCTGCGCATCAACCAGCTGTATGCCGGCATCCTCAAGCGCAATCGCGAAAGCTCGAGCCAATACCTGATGAGCCAGATGCAGGAAGCCAAGTGGATGATCAAGAACATCCAGCAGCGCTTCTCCACCATCCTGCGCGTTTCTCAGGCGATTGTGGATCGCCAGCGCAATTTCTTTGAGCACGGCGAGGTCGCCATGCGCCCCCTGGTGCTGCGCGAGATTGCCGATGAGCTGGGCCTGCACGAATCCACGGTGTCACGCGTCACCACGCGCAAGTACATGCTCACCCCACGCGGTGTTTACGAGCTTAAATATTTCTTTGGCAGCCATGTGGCTACCGAATCCGGGGGCGCTTGTTCCGCCACTGCCATACGCGCCCTGATCAAACAAATGGTCAGCGAAGAGAACCCGAAAAAGCCGCTGTCGGATAACCAGATCACGGATATCCTGGGTAAACAGGGCATCGTGGTTGCTCGTCGCACCATTGCCAAATACCGCGAGTCTTTGCAGATACCCGCGGCCAACCAGCGCAGATCGCTTTGATCTGCGTTTTACCTGAAGGAGTAAATCATGAACCTGCATCTCACCGGACACCATCTCGACGTTACCCCAGCCCTGCGCGAATATGTGCAGAGCAAGCTTGAGCGCGTGAGTAACCACTTCGACCATGTGATTGACGTCAAAGTCACCATGAGCGTAGAGAAGCTGGCGCAGAAAGTGGAAGCCACCATTCATGTGCCGGGTCACGATATCCATGCCGAAAGCAGCGGTGAAAATATGTACGGCGCGATTGACGCGCTGGCTGACAAGCTGGATCGCCAGGTTCTGAAGCACAAGGAAAAAGTAAGCGACCATCACAAGGCCAACGGTGCCCTCAAGCACCAGGCGGCTGCGGAATAAAGGTCTAAACCGGGGACAAGGCAAAGGCGTGTTGTCTTACGTACCGCCAGTTGCCTTGTCCCTGCCGAACATAAGGTAATCATATGGCTACCATCAGTGTTGCACAGCTTTACCGGGATATGCGCCGCAATCTCAAGCTCACCTGGGTTTCCGGGCTGAATGGCGGTGAAAACCTGCTCACCAGTGAAACGGTGACCAAGCCCTCGCTGGCACTGATCGGGCACCTGAATTTTGTACACCCCAACCGCGTGCAGGTGTTGGGCTGTGCCGAGATGGATTACTTGCGCAGCCTGCCCAAGCCAGAGCTCAAGAAAGCCATCCACAATCTGTTTTCCACCGACCTGGCCGCCGTTGTCGTCGCCAATGGTGAAAAACCACCCGCCGAGCTGAATGCCGCCTCGGATGATTTTCAAACCCCCTTGTTCACTTCACCCATGCGCAGCCCGGGGCTGATGGATGTCCTGAGCCATTATCTGGCGCAAGCCGTCGCCGAATCCGAGAGCTCCCATGGTGTTTTCATTGAAGTACAAGGCTTTGGCATTCTGATCAAGGGCAACCCGGCCATTGGTAAAAGCGAGCTCGCGCTGGAACTGATTTCGCGCGGACATCGTCTGGTGGCGGATGATATTGTCGATTTCTACCGCATTGCGCCGGACCGGCTTGAAGGGCGCTGCCCCCCTATCCTGCAGGACTTCCTTGAAGTGCGTGGCCTAGGCATCCTCAACATCCGTGCCCTGTTTGGTGACAACGCCGTCAAGCCCACCAAACCGCTCGACCTCATCATTCAGCTTGAGATGGCCGATACTCTTGCGCCGCAACTGCTGGACAGGCTCAAGATCAAATCGCATCACGAAAAAATACTGGGCGTGAAAATCCCCAAAGTCATGATCCCCGTGGCCGCCGGCCGCAATATTGCGGTGCTGGTCGAAGTCGCCGTGCGCAACCACATGCTATTACTGCGCGGTATTAATGGCACCAAGCAGTTCATGCAGCGCCAGCATCGCGAGATGAGCAAAGCCATGAAGCGCCAGCAGCAAGTGGAGAGCTAAGCGTGGCCACCAGCAATATGCGGCTCATCATCGTCACTGGCCTTTCCGGCTCGGGCAAAAGCATTGTGCTGCGCGCCCTGGAAGATGCCGGTTTTTATTGCATAGACAATCTGCCCGCCACCCTGCTGCCGCAAATATCGGAACATCTGGCACCTGCCACCCAGCAACGTGTGGCGATCAGCATAGACACCCGCAGCGCAGCGCTGGAAACCTTGCCGGAAAACATCCAGGCACTGCGCGACAAAGGCATCTCGGTGCAAGTGCTTTACCTGGAGTCCAACGCCGAAACTTTGGTCAAGCGCTTCAGCGAAACACGGCGCCGCCACCCGCTCAGCGATGAAAAAACCACGCTGGCCGAAAGCATAGAATACGAACGGCAGCTACTGAACCGGCTGGTAAATCTGGATCATCGCATCGACACCAGCAACCTCAGCGCCAACACCCTGCGCAACTGGGTGCGCGATTTTGTCGTGCAGCAGAGCACCGGCATGACGTTATTGTTTGTCTCCTTCGGCTTCAAGCATGGCATACCGCTGGATGCCGACTTTGTGTTTGACGTGCGCTGCCTGCCCAACCCCCATTACGACCCGGTATTGCGCCCGCTCACCGGCAAAGATGCGCCGGTACAGGACTTTTTGCGGCAACAGCCCATGGCGCTGGAGATGCTGCAGGATATACGCGGCTATGTAGAGCGCTGGCTGCCCTGCTTTGATGGCGATCATCGCAGCTACCTGACCGTCGCCATCGGCTGCACTGGCGGTCGGCATCGCTCGGTGTTTTTCGTCGAGCAGCTGAGCCAGTATTTCAAGGATAAACAACAAAAAGTGCTGATCAGGCACCGCGAGCTAGAGTAGACAGGCTTGTTTAAATTCACGATGCCGGGCCCCGGCAACAGGACGCTTTCATGATAGGTATACTGATTATTGCGCACGGCACATTGGGTGAGAGCCTGATACATTGCGCCAGCCATGTGATGGGCACACGCCCGCCACTGCTCAAGCAACTGGGCATAGGCACCCACGATGATCCGGCCGCCATGCTGCCACAGGCGCAGCAACTGGTGGATGAACTGGATGAAGGCAATGGCGTGCTCATCCTCTCGGACATTTACGGCGCAACCCCATGTAATATGGTGGGCAAATTGCTGAAGCCGGGACGGGTGGAGGGTGTGGCCGGGGTGAACCTGCCCATGCTGGTGCGCACACTGACGTACCGCAACGGGGATATTCAGCTATTGGTACAAAAAGCATTGAGCGGGGGTAGCGAAGGCGTTATCCATTTTACTGAGGAAGCATGCAAGCATCATGACTAAACAAGAAATAGAAATCATCAACAAGCTCGGCCTGCACGCACGCGCATCTACCAAGCTGACGCAAACCGCCAGCCAGTTTGGCAGTGAAATCTGGATCGAGCGCAACGGTAGAAGAGTCAATGCCAAGAGCATCATGGGTGTCATGATGCTGGCCGCCAGCAAAGGCAGCAAGATTGTGCTGGAAACCAATGGTGCCGATGAAGAGGCCGCCATGCAGGCGCTGGTGACCCTGATCTCGGGCAAGTTTGGCGAACCGGAATAAATTCATCGTGGCCGCCCCCAGCCCCGCTTCCAAAGTCAGTTTTTCCATCCACGGCGTTGGCGTGTCCAGCGGCATTGCCATCGGTCATGCCCATCTCGTCTCACATGCCTTGCTTGAAGTGGTGCATTTTCAGGTGCCCAAGGCCCTGATTGCCGACGAGATCACCCGTTTTGACAAAGCAGTAAAAACCGTCAAGCACGACCTGGAAACCGTGCGCCGCCTGCTGCCGGAAAAAGCACCGCCTGAGCTTAGCGCCTTTATCAGCACGCATCTGATGATCCTGCAGGATCATGCGCTATCTGAAACGCCCAAGCAGATGATCAAGTCCGAAGGCTGCAATGCCGAATGGGCGCTGAAGCAGCAGATGGAAGACCTGGTTGCCCAGTTCGAAAAATTTGAAGACGAATACCTGCGCGAGCGCAAACAGGATGTGATTCAGGTCGTCGAGCGGATTATCAAGGTGCTGCTCGGCCATCCAAGCCAGGTGCCCCTGCGCTCGCAGGAGAGTGCCATCATTCTGGTGGCGCATGATCTTTCCCCGGCCGATGCCATTCAGTTCAAGCAGCACCAGTTTGCTGCCTTCATCACCGATGTCGGCGGTGCTACGTCGCATACAGCGATTCTAGCGCGCAGCCTCAATATCCCCTCCATCGTTGCCTTGCAACGGGCACGCACGCTGGTACGCGATGGCGAGCTGATCATCGTCGATGGCAACCAGGGCGTGGTCATTGTCAATCCGGACAAGGACACCCTGGCCGAATACAAGCTGCGGCAGGAACAATGGGAAATCGAGCAGCAAAAGCTGAAACGCCTCAAGCTCACCAAGGCGGTGACGCTGGATGGCACCAGCATTGAACTGCATGCCAACATTGAAGTGCCGGAAGACGTCAGCCATGCCAGAGCAGCGGGGGCCACCGGCATCGGCCTCTACCGTACCGAGTTTCTATTTATGAACCGGCGCGAGATGCCGGGCGAAGAAGAACAGTTTTCTGCCTATCGCAGTGTGGCCGAGGCCATGAAAGACCTGCCGGTCACCATCCGTACACTGGACCTGGGCGCGGACAAGGAAATGAATCCGGATACCGCCCGCACATGCACCAACCCGGCGCTGGGGCTGCGCGCCATTCGTTTGTGCCTGTCAGAACCGGCGATCTTCCTGACGCAGCTGCGCGCCATCCTGCGCGCCTCGCATTACGGCAAGATCAAGATTCTGATCCCCATGCTGTCGTCGATTACCGAGCTGCGGCAAACGCTCGCGCTGATTGAGCGCGCCAAGCAAAGTCTGGATGCGGAAAAAGCGCATTACGACAAAGACATCCAGGTCGGCGGCATGATTGAGATCCCGGCAGCGGCCTTGTGCGCCGAAGCCTTTGCCCGCGAGCTGGATTTCCTTTCCATCGGCACCAACGACTTGATCCAGTATTCGCTGGCGATTGACCGCACGGACGATACCGTTTCGCATCTCTACAACCCCTTGCATCCTGCCGTGCTGCAACTGGTGGAGATGACCATACGCGCGGGCAACAAGCTGGGCAAGCCGGTATCCGTCTGCGGCGAAATGGCGGGCGAAGCCAAGCTTGCCCGGTTGTTGCTGGGCTTTGGCTTGCGTCAATTCTCCATGCATCCATCGCAGATCCTGACAGTCAAACGCCAAATCCTGCAGAGCGATTTACCCTTGATCACCCCGGTAGCGCGCAAGATTCTGGGCACCCAGGATATTGATCGGGTTGAACCTTTGCTGCAAAAACTGAATCTCCAGTAAAGGAGAT
This sequence comes from Methylovorus glucosotrophus, assembly GCF_009858335.1. Classification (NCBI taxonomy): domain Bacteria; kingdom Pseudomonadati; phylum Pseudomonadota; class Betaproteobacteria; order Nitrosomonadales; family Methylophilaceae; genus Methylovorus; species Methylovorus glucosotrophus. Next base: position 140,618 of record NZ_VMSE01000002.1, on the reverse strand, counting down.
AACCATATGACAGACCTAGAACACGAGCGTGAACCCCAGGAGATTCCGTCAGACGACCTAAATATCATGGTGCTGACACACCTGGGCGGTATTCTGTTTTCCGTCTTCCCCAGCCTGATCGTCTGGCTGCTGAAGCGCAACGATAGTCCCTACATCAGCCAGCAATCGCGTGAAGCATTGAATTTTCAGATCACGGTGCTGATTGCCCAGGCCATCAGCTCGGCGCTGATTTTCATCCTGGTAGGGTTTTTGCTCATGGGCATCGTCTGGCTGCTGAATATTGTGTTCAGCTTTCTGGCTGCCGTGACGGCCAGCCGCGGAGAGACTTACCGTTACCCATTTACGCTCCGCCTGATTAACTGATACTTGAATTTTGAAACTTGAATTTTATTACTGGAATTTTTGATTAACCCGCATTACCCAGAAGGATGGCTCACGTGAACGACAAGGCTTTGCAAGATAACCCGCTGCTGGATTTTTCCGGCCTGCCCCGCTTTGATGAAGTCAAAGCTGCCCATGTCACCCCGGCCATAGACCGCTTGCTGGATCAGGGCCGCGCCATACTGGAGCAACTGGCGAGCGCCACTGAAACGCCCACCTGGGAAAACTTCGTGCGGCCGATGGAAGACATGGAAGAGCAGATTTCACGTGCCTGGTCGCAGGTGTCGCACATGAATGCCGTGGTCAACAGCCCGGAACTGCGCGAGGCCTACAACGACAACCTACCCAAGCTGACGGCGTTTTATGCGGACCTCTCGCAGGATGAACGCTTGTATGCCCGTTTCCGCGCCTTGCGCGAGAGTGCAGGCTACACAAGCTTAAGCCCGGCACAACGCAAGATTGTCGACAATGAGCTGCGCGACTTCCGCCTGGGCGGTGCCGAATTGCCAGAGGCGCAAAAAGCCCGTTTCAAGGCCATACAGGAAGAACTATCCACGCTGTCTGCCAAGTTCGAGGAAAACCTGCTCGATACCACCAACGACTTCAGCATGTATATCGATCAGGCCGATACCCTGCGCGGCATTCCGCAAGATGCCTTGCAAGCCGCCCAGGATGCGGCCCGTGAAGACGGCAAGACTGGCTGGAAATTCACCCTGCATTTCCCTTCCTACATGCCTGTGCTGCAATATGCCGACGACCGCGCCTTGCGTGAACAGCTGTATCGCGCCTATGCCACGCGCGCATCGGAGTTTGGCAAGCCAGAGTGGGATAACACTGCGCTGATCTCCAGCATACTCAAGTTACGGCACGAGGCTGCTGTGATGCTGGGCTATCGCAATTACGCTGAAGAATCGCTGGCCACCAAGATGGCGGAAAGCCCGGCACAGGTCGAAGAGTTTCTGCAGACCCTGGCCAAGCGCGCCAAACCATTTGCCGAGCGCGACATGCAGGAGCTGCGTGAATACGCCGCCAGCAAACTCGGCCTCACCGATCTGCAGGCATGGGATATTGCCTATGCGTCGGAAAAACTGCGCGAAGAAAAATATGCCTTCTCCGATCAGGAAGTGAAACAGTACTTCCCGGAAGAGCAAGTGCTGCATGGCCTGTTCAAGGTCACGGAGACCATTTTCGGTGTGCATGTGCGCAAGTCAAAGGCGCCGGTATGGCATGACAATGCCGAGTTTTACGAAATCACCGACCACCAGGGCAAACTGGTCGGCCAGTTCTACCTGGATCTGTACGCTCGCAACAACAAGCGTGGCGGCGCCTGGATGGACGAAGCGATTACCCGCCGTAAAAAGTCGCATGGTGTTGAAACGCCCGTGGCTTTCCTCACCTGCAATTTCTCTGCCCCGGTCGGCGACAAGCCTGCGCTGTTTACGCATGACGAAGTGATCACCATGTTCCACGAGTTCGGCCATGGCCTGCACCACATGCTGACGCAGGTGGATGATTACGGCGTTTCCGGCATCAAGGGTGTGGAATGGGATGCAGTGGAACTGCCGAGCCAGTTCATGGAAAACTTCTGCTGGGAGTGGGATGTGCTGCGTCACATGACCAAGCATGTGGAAACCGGCGCGCAATTGCCGCGCGAGCTGTTCGACAAAATGATCGCCGCCAAGAATTTCCAGGCGGGCATGCAGACCGTGCGCCAGATCGAGTTTTCTCTGTTCGACATGCGCCTGCATGGCGACTTTGACCCGAATGGCAGCAAGACCTCGCTGGACCTGATCGAGGAAGTCCGCGATGAAGTGGCCGTGGTGCGCCCACCCAAATGGAATCGCTTCCCGAATAACTTCTCGCATATCTTCGCGGGCGGCTATGGCGCTGGCTATTACAGCTACAAGTGGGCCGAAGTGCTGTCTGCCGATGCCTACAGCCTGTTTGAAGAAAACGGGGTATTATCCGAAGAAACGGGCCGCCGTTTCTGGAATGAGATTCTGGCCCAGGGCGGCTCCCGCCCGGCACTGGAATCCTTTGTCGCATTCCGTGGCCGTGCACCGGATATTGATGCGCTATTGCGCCACAATGGCATGACGACCTAAAGGGAACACCACCATGATGCGCTTTCGTGCATTGCTCCTGATCGCCCTATGTAGCGCCACCAGCTGTCTGGCGGATGTATACAAATGGACCGATGCCGAAAGCGTGAATTATGGCGATACACCCCCCACGAAAAACCGCTCGGTAGAAAAACTGAAGCAAAGCCTGAATGTGGTGGAAACCGACAAAGAGCCTTATGAAATCAAGGTGGCTGTCGAAAAAAATCCCCTCACCCTGTATGTCTTCAAGGAATGCGGAAATCCCTGTGATCAGGCCAAGGCCCTGCTGGACAAGCGCGGCGCGCCCTATACCCTGAAGAACAAGGACGAGGACAAGCTGGAATTGCAAAAGCTGACTGGTCGCTTGCAAGTGCCCTTCCTGATGGTAGGCAAGAACCCGCACCTGGGGTTTGAAGAGTCCGCCTGGAACAGCGCGCTGGATCAGGCCGGCTATCCGCGCAGCAACCCCATGGCAGACTTCAAGAAACCGTCCAAGGCGGCCAAGGTCGCCGACAAGCAACCGGCTGCCGAAGCCAAATCCCCTTAACTTAACCACGCCACGACCACGGTCAACGGCACCCACCAAGAGATGCGCCCACGCATCCACAGGAGCTTTACGTGAAACTCGCCACCTGGAATGTCAACTCGCTCAATGTACGCCTGCCGCATGTGCTGGACTGGTGCACGGCCAATCAGCCCGATGTGCTGTGCCTGCAGGAGACCAAGCAGGAGGACAGCAAATTCCCCTATGAAGCACTGACCGCGATTGGCTACAACGCCATCCATAGCGGCCAGAAAACCTATAACGGAGTGGCGATTCTCAGTCGCCATGTGCTGGAACAGCCGAGCTACGGCATTCCAGACTTCGCCGATGAGCAAAAGAGGCTGATTGCCGCGACAGTCAAGGGCATACGCATCGTCTGTGCCTATATTCCGAATGGGCAGAGCGTGGATTCAGACAAGTATCAATACAAGCTGAACTGGCTGGCCTCGCTCACCACGCACCTGCAGGCAGAGCTGGCAGCGCATCCCAAGCTGGCCTTGCTGGGGGATTACAATATTGCTCCCGAGGACCGCGATGTACACGACCCCGCAGCCTGGTTAGGCCAGGTGCTGGTCAGCGAACCCGAGCGCACCGCGTTTCAGGGGCTGGTGGGTTTGGGCCTGCACGATACGTTCCGTTTATTCGAGCAACCAGAAGCCAGCTTTAGCTGGTGGGATTACCGCATGGCGGGGTTCCGCCGCAACCTTGGCCTGCGCATTGATCACATACTGGTCAGCACGCCATTGCTGGCCGCCTGCAAGGCCAGCTGGATAGACAAGGCTCCACGCAAGCTGGAACGGCCATCGGATCATACGCCGGTGGTACTGGAGCTATCCGAATAGCATTGAACAGCTTGGCCAAACTAACCGCATGGTATGACTTCAGACCTGAATGGCATGTGTGAACGATGAGTGAATTCACCGACTATCTGCCCGATATATTTGCGCTGTTAGGCCCCATCAGCATACGGCGAATGTTTGGCGGCCATGCGCTCTATCATCAGGGGCTGACCTTTGGACTGGTATTTGACGAGACCTTGTATCTCAAGGCCGATGCGGAAAATGCAGGGGACTTTCAATCGCTGGCTTTGCCCCGTTTTGGCTATGAAAAGCAGGGCCGCTGGATAGACTTGCCCTACTATCAAGCCCCAGACTTTATCCTGGAAGATCGGGACCTGGCAGCCAGCTGGGCACGCAAGGCTTATGCAGCCGCCTTGCGTACCAAACCTTTGAAACCACGACGCAGCAGCAAACGGGCAAGCAAAGTCAGCCATGGCTGACTGATTGCCTCGCTTACTTCGCCTTGATACCCAGCTGCTTCAGCTTGCGATAGAGATGGGTGCGCTCCAGCTGCACCGCTTCGGCCACCCGGCTCATGTTGTGCCCGGCCTTGACCAGATGGTGCTCGAAATACAGACGCTCAAAATCATCGCGGGCTTCGCGCAAAGGCTTGTCGATATTCAAGGCCGCCAGGCCTGCACTGGCCGAAGAAGTCTCGACGATAGGCAAGGCCGCCTGGAATGCCGCAAACTGCTCCAGCACGCGATTCACATCCGCCAGGGTGATTTTCTCGCCCAGGCTGGTCTGCATGAGATTACGTATCACGCTATCCAGCTGGGTAATATTGCCTGGCCATTCCGCATTGCGCAGTGCATTCAGCGCCGCGACGTCAAACTCCCGGTACAGCACCTCGCCACTGTCGACCAGCAGCGCGGCCATGGCACGGGCCAGGTCGGGGATGTCTTCACGGTGATCTGACAAGTTGGGGATACGCAGGCTGGTAGCGGAGATAGACTGCAGTAACAGGTTATCAAATCGCCCGGCAACCACCAGCTGCGGCAGGCTTTTGGCCGTGACACAGACGACGCGGGCGCCGTACTTGTCGGCACGTGCCAATAAGAGCTGCAAGCCTTTCTGCTGGTTTTTACTGAGGTCAGCCACCTCAGGAATAAACAGCATGCCCTCCTGCACCTGCTCCAGAATATCTAGCGGTGCTGTCGCCAGCTGTTCATAATCGGTAAGGCTCAGCCATGGAGTATCCGGATTATGCAAAAATTTGGCGCACAGCTCGGCACCACTGCCTTGCTCGCCGATCAACAAGAGCGGACTCTTAACACCTGCAATCTGTTCCAGGCGCTGACGCAGTTCGCTGATCACCGGGCTTTTGCCCAGGTTGAGCAGCGTCATGTCAGAACGTGGCAATTGCTCACCATGCTTGAGCGCTGCGCTGACGGTCTTCAGCAGTTTTTGCAGGGCAATCGGCTTTTCCAGAAAATCAAACGCCCCGATGCGGGTCGCCTCGACTGCGGTATCAATCGTGCCGTGGCCGGACATCATGACCACCGGCATCGTCAGCAGGCCACTATTGCCCCACTCTTTCAGCAGGCTTATGCCATCACAATCTGGCATCCAGATATCCAGAAGTACCAGATCAGGACGCATCTGTTCACGATAAACACGCGCCTCCGCCGCATTCTCGGCCAGTTTCACCTGATAGCCTTCGTCCTGCAGAATGTCATACAGTAGCTCACGTATGCCGATTTCATCATCGACAACTAGCACATGTCTTGCGGTCATTACGATTACTCCACCCTTTTCGTTTTTGCTGGCAAAGTCACGGTGATGCTTGCGCCCCCCTCTGCCAGGTTTTCAATATGAATGTGGCCTTTATGCTCTTCTATGATTTTCTTGACGATCGCCAGGCCAAGACCGGTGCCATGGCGCTTGCTGGTCATGTAGGGCTCGAACGCACGGCTAAGAATTTCCAGCGGGAAACCGGTGCCATTGTCTCGTACCTCCAGTTTGACCATTTCCGTTTCAGCCGTCGTGATGATGTGAATCACGCCATCCGCTCTGCCTTCCAGCGCATCTTGGGCGTTTTGCAGCAGATTGTGCAGCACTTGCCGCAACATGGTGGCGTCGCCCATGACGGAGGGCAACCCTTCCGTCAGGCTGACTTCCAGCTGAATATCGGCTGGCTCATACAGGGCCAGCACATCATTGATCAGTCCATTCAGCGCCAGCTCACTCAGATTAAGCGCGGGTGCGCGGGCATATTCGCTGAACTCATTCACCATGGTTTTCATGGCAGCCACCTGCGTCACGATGGTATTGGTGGCGCGCCGTAGCATATCGGCATCGTCGGTTTCGAGCTTGGCCGCCAGCTTGTGCTCCAGACGCTCGGCCGAGAGCTGAATCGGCGTGAGCGGATTCTTGATCTCATGTGCCAGTCGTCGTGCGACTTCACCCCAGGCCGCATCGCGCTGCGCTTGCACCATGGCCGTTATATCGTCAAACACGATGAGGAAACCACTATCCGCCGTTTGCGGCAAACGCGTGCCTCGCACCAGCAGAATGCGCTTGCCCTGGGCGGTCACCAGCTCCAGTTCCTCTTGCCACTCGCCCGTGTCGTCGTCGCCACAATGCGCAAGAATCAGCTCTACCCACGCCTCCAGCGCCACATGGGTCTGCCCCAGCTGCTGGAAAGGCTGCTCAAGAAAATTGCTCAGGTTGACGCCAAGAATGTTGGAAGCCGCCATATTGCAGGTACGCAATTGCGCACGATCATCCAGCGCCAGCACGCCGGACGACAAGTGCGCCAGAATGGTTGCCAGATAACCCCGCGCCGCTTCCACGCGTGCCCGGTTGCGCTCGGCCGCCAGCGTGGCATCGCCCAGCTGTCTCGTCATGCTGTTAAACGATTGCACCAGTATGCCCAGCTCATCCTTGCCATGCACCGGCAACATGGTGCCGTAATCGCCGCGGGCAATGGCGCGGGTGCCTTCCGCCAGCACGCCCAGCGGCGCAGAAAGGCGGCGGCTCAACACAAAGGCAATCGACACCGCTGACAACATGGCAAGCATCAGCACCAGCGTCAGTGTCAGCGCAAATACTTCTTTCAGTGATTCACGGCTGAGCGACAGCTCCTGATAATCCTGATACACATCCTGCACGGATTCCGCGGTGGTGGACAAGCTTTTGGGCACCGGCTGCAACAGCTGCAGAATACGCGTTTCCCCTGCCAGATCCGGCATCACGATCGGGGCCAGTACCCGCAGATAGAGGCCTTTATCCGGAATAGGTTCTATGGTGCCATACACATGTTGCCGTGCCTGGCGCAGCTGGGGAATGCTGGGCAGCTCAGGCAGAAATGTCGCCGGGTTATTGCTGGAAAACGCCAGAATGCGCCCCTGCAAGGTCAACAGCACCGCATCTTCCACCCCGCTTTTTTCGCGCAGGTCATTCAACACGCTCAGGTGTGAATTCGATGGCTGAAACGCCAGAGACACCGCCATGCTTTCGGCTTTTTCCTCAATATCGGACAGCATGATGTCGAGCGCACTTTGCCCCAGACGCAAACCGCCTTCCAGCGCGGCTTCCACTTTCACGTTAAACCACGACTCAATCGAGCGCGTCAGGAAATTGACCGATACCGCATATACGATTACACCGGGAATAATCGCCATGAGCGCAAAGGCCCCCAGCAAGCGCAGGGTAAGCCGACTGCCCATGACATGGGCGCGCATCTGGCGAAACAGGCGCCAGAGCTGCATGCTGATCATGACGATCAAGGCCACCGCCAGGGCGCCATTCAGCACCAGCAGCAAGGTGTAATAATTACCTGATGCTGCTGTATTGGTGCTGGCATGCGACAGCAGGTACAGCAAAACCGCACCTAGCAGGGCACTGATAAAAACGATGTATTTCATTGATGCAAAGGCATGCTAAAACAGCGTGGGTACCCAACGATACCGTTGGGAGACCATATTCCAGTCCTCGGAGCCGCCAATCACATCGACCTGCAAGGCCTTGGGCAGCTTGGTTTGATCCAGACGCACGCGCAAGGCGGCCTTGTAGGCTTCGCCTTTTTTCAGCAGCGCTTTCTCGAATACTGGCCACTGCTCCAGCCGTGAAAGCTCCTGCTTGGCATCCTGCAAGGAAGCAAAGGAGCGCTGGTGGTGATTATTCAGATTGACCAGATATTGCCGTGACAAGGCATGGTAGCTCAGAGTGACATAGGTACTGACCGTGGCAATTTCATCGTCAAACCAGTAGCGACGTGGCGAGGTCAGCTGGAATTCAATCAGGAAGGTCAGCGGAATGCCTTTGTTCAGGGCTTCTTCTACCGTGGGGCTCAGCGTGACGTCAAAATCGGCATTCAGCAGATAGCTATCTTCGGTTGGCACCAGTTCGGCATTGCGGATATGGAGATTGCTAACGGCAGCGTATGCCATCGTCAGCATGAAAAGAACTAAAGTGCCGGTCAACAGCGTGGCAAATAAACGACGAAAATCAGTTTTTTTGTAGAAGTGCATAAAAGAAGCCGTCATGTGCTGCACAAGGATAAAGTTGTCCATGCCGAGCATGAGGCGAAGCATCCTGACTCAGCGGCAACTGCTTCGCATCGGCGTGCTGTTGCAGAAACCGGTCAATCTGCTGTTGGTTTTCCTCATGAAAAACCGAGCACGTTGCGTAAAGCAATTTACCACCCTTTGCCAGGCACTGCCACAGTTGCGGCAGAATGAGTGCCTGCTGGCGAACGAAGGACGCCACATCCGCCTCGCGGCGCAGCCATTTGATATCCACATGCCGCCGGACTATGCCAGACGCGGTACATGGCACATCGGCCAGAATGCGCTCAAACGGCCGGCCATCCCACCATCCGGAAGCATCCGCCGCATCGCCCGTCACCAGTTGGGCTTTCAATTTCAAGCGTTGCAGGTTTTCTTCCGTACGGCGCAATCGGCCAGCGTCACTATCCATGGCCACCAGGTCCACATCAGCCAGCTCAAGAATATGGCTGGTCTTGCCACCCGGCGCGCAGCAGGCATCCAGCACACGCATGCCGGGGGCGAGATCAAGCAGGGGAGCCGCCCATTGCGCACCTGCATCCTGCACCGAAACATCGCCCTCAAGAAATCCGGGGATACGCTCGACGGGGATAGGCTGGGTCAAGGTCACCGCGCTGCCGCCAAGAAGACTTGCGGCTATCCCGGCATCTGCCAGTTGCTGGCTGTAGGCTTCGACGCTGAGGTGGCGGCGATTGACACGCAAGGTCATGGGCGGATGCTGGTTGCCTGCCAGCAGCATGGCCTCCCACTCTTGCGGATATTGATGCCGCAGCTTGTTCACCCACCACTGGGGATAGGAGTAACGGGCGACATCGTCAGTGGGGTCAATGTTTTTTACCAGCGCATCCTGCTGGCGCAGAAAATTACGCAGTACCGCATTGGTCAAGCCTTTGACCCATGGCTTCTTGAATTGCGCCGAAGCCTGCACGGCCTGATCCACAATGGTGTGGCTGGCGGCACGCGCCTGCTGCAACTGATAGATCGCTACCAGCAGCAGGCAACGCAAGCGCTCATCCTGCAGTGGTTTTTGCAAAAGCTGATTCAGCAGCGCTTGCAGTTGCCCATACTGGCGCAGGCAGCCGTAGCTGAGGTCCTGCGTCATGCCACGCTGTTGCGGGGTCAGACTGCGTTGCCGGCTGAACATGGCATCCAGAGTGACGCCAAGATTACGGCCCGTCAGCACCTGATGCACGGCTTCGGCGGCGAGTTGTTGAGCTATTTGCAAAACGGCCTTTCGGGGATTCTAAAAAAACAAAGCCGCAGAGCTTAAGGTCTGCGGCCGCTTGTGACGGAGGGTCACGCCATAGCCATCAGGCGCGCAATCCGCTCCTGCGTTTGCGGGTGTGTGCTGAACAGTCCCTTGATCCCTTCGCCTGACAATGGATTGATGATCATCATCTGGGCAGTTTCGGGATGCTGCTCCGCCGTTTCCAGCGGAATCTGATGGGCGTAATCGTGGATTTTTTTCAGCGCGGCAGCCAGCGCGGTAGGGTCGCCGCTGATTTCTGCGCCGCCACGGTCCGCTTCAAACTCGCGTGCACGTGAAATCGCCATCTGGATCAGCATGGCAGCAATCGGTGCCAGAATCATGATCAGGATCGCTACGGCAGGATGCACACTGCGTTCGCGATCATGGCCACCGGCAAACAGCATGCCGAACTGGGCAATCGAGGAGATAGCCCCGGCAATCGTGGCCGAGATGGTGGAGATCAGTGTGTCACGGTGTTTGACGTGTGCCAGCTCATGCGCCATCACGCCACGCAATTCGCGCTCGGTCAGGATACGCATGATGCCCGTGGTCGCGGCGACAGCTGCATGCTCCGGGTCGCGCCCGGTGGCAAATGCGTTAGGCTGGTCTTCGTCAATGATGTAGACCTTGGGCATGGGCAACTGGGCATTCTGCGCCAGCTCTTTCACCATGTTGTAGAACTGCGGAGCGGAGGCAGCGTCCACCTCGCGGGCGTTGTACATCTTGAGTACGGCCTTGTCGGAAAACCAGTAGGCGTAAACATTCATGGCCGCGGCGAGCAACAGCGCGATCATCATGCCACCGGCACCACCCAGCGCAGCGCCCACGGTACCAAACAGCACCACAATGCCCGCCATCAGAATGGAGGTTTTCAACCAGTTACCTAACATGTGTATTCCTCAAGTCTTTCATTAATAAGGGAAGGATGCCCCTTAGATGCGGCTGATCGGCAAAAATTCAAGCCTGGGGCAATACCGAGTGAAAGCGGTCACCCGGCTTGAGTGCATGGCCTGCCATAAACTGCGCCGCCTGCAAGCGCTTGCCGCCTGGCATCTGCAATTCTTCAATGCGCAGCAGACCCTCACCACAGCCCACCACAATGGCATCCCCCACAGAAACCACCACACCGGGCTCTGCGTTACCGTCCATGGCCGTCGCCATCCAGATACGGCAGATATCCTCGTTGAGTTTGGCCTGCGCGACAGGGAAAGGGTTGAACGCGCGCACCTGGCGTGAAATCGCCTCGGCGCTCTGCGTCCAGTCTATGCCGGCTTCGGCCTTTTGCAGCTTGGCGGCATACGTCACCAAGGTTTCGTCTTGCGGCTCGGCAGGCAGACTGCGCTGCGTTGCCAGGGTGTCCATGGCCTTCACCATCAGTTGGGCGCCCATGGCAGATAAGCCATCATGCAGCGATTGTGCGGTATCGCGCTCAGTAATAGGCAGCACGCCTTTCTCAACCATGGCGCCGGCATCCAGCGCGGGCACCACCTCCATAATCGTCACACCCGTTTCGGCATCCCCGGCCAGCAACGCGCGCTGTATGGGCGCAGCCCCGCGCCAGCGAGGTAGTAGTGAGGCATGGATGTTGTAGCAACCGAGTGCAGGCATGTTCAGCACGGAGGTCGGAATGATCAGGCCATAGGCCGCCACGATCATGACATCGGCTTCCACCGCAGCAATCTGCGCCTGTATGTCGGCATCCTTCAGGGTCTCGGGCTGCAACACCGGGATCTGGTACTGCAAGGCCAGCTCCTTGACCGGACTGGCTTTGAGCTTCATGCCCCGCCCCGCCGGGCGATCCGGCTGGGTCAACACCATTACAACCTCGTGCTGCGATGCCACAAGGGCGGCTAGTGCTGGCACGGCGAAGTCTGGCGTGCCAGCGAAAATAATCTTGAGTGCGGGCATGTTAGCGATCCCGCTGACGTTTCTTGAGTTTGGTCTTGATGCGGTTTTGCTTGAGTGGCGACAGGTAATCAACAAATACCTTACCCAGCAAATGATCCATTTCATGCTGGATGCAAACAGCCAGCAGACCTTGTGCTTCCAGCACAAAGGGCTCGCCATTGCGATCCAGTGCCTCCACGGTGACCTCGGCGGCGCGCGTCACATTTTCATAAATGCCCGGCACCGACAGGCAACCTTCCTCGTAATCCTGGGCGCCACATTTCGCGGTTATTTTGGGATTGATGAACACGCGCAGCTCGTTCTTGGCTTCGGACAGATCCATGACAATAATCTGCTGATGCACATCCACCTGTGTAGCGGCCAAGCCTATGCCCGGAGCAGCGTACATGGTCTCTGCCATGTCATCGATCAGACGACGGATGTTGGCGTTCACTTCCTTTACCGGCTTGGCAACCGTATAAAGCCGTGGATCGGGGTAGTTTAATATGTCTAAAATTGCCATAAATCTTGATTGTTGAATGAATTACATGCAGAATTTAATGCAAGTTCGCGGATATTTCATGCCGCATCATTGCCGAGGTCTTGAATATGTTGAGATACATTATAACGCCGCTCGTATTGGCTTGTCTGGCTTTACCTGCCGCGGCGGATGATGTGCAGCTACAGCCTGACCGACCCGAACGCTACGTTGTGGTGAAAGGCGATACGCTCTGGGCTATTTCCGGCAAATTCCTCAAAGATCCCTGGAAGTGGCCCAGGGTGTGGAACATGAACCGCGCGGAAATCAAGAATCCGCATCTGATCTATCCCGGCGACGTGGTTGTGCTGGATACCAGCAGTGGCGAACCTCAGCTGCGCCTACTGCGCGAAACCGTCACCCTGCAACCCGGAATACGTGAAGAGCCGCTGGATAGGGAAGCTGTTCCCAGCATCTCGCCCAGCACCATTGCGCCTTTCCTCAGTCGCCCGCTGATCGTCGAGGCTGACTCGCTGAAAGACTCCCCCACCATTATCGCCGGCCCGCAAAACCGCGTGGCCTATGCCCCGGGCAACAAGGTCTACATCGACAAGTTGCCGGAAGATCAAGGCAATGTCTGGCATATCTACCGTCCCGGTAAAATCATGGTAGACCCCGAAACCAAAGAACCACTGGGCCTGGAAGCCCTGTACCTTGGTGATCTCAAGGTGCTCAAGTTCGGCGACCCTGCCACCGGTGAAATTACCCGCGCCAAAGAAGAGATTTTCAGCGATGACCGACTGGTAAAGGTCGAGGACAAACTGCAATTCAACTATATCCCGCATGCACCGGAAAGCGATATCAAAGGTCGCATCATGGCGATTTATGGCGGCGTGGCGGAAGCAGGTGCCAACACCATTATCTCGATCAACAAGGGCAAGCTGGATGGCCTGGAAGAAGGCCATGTATTGAGCATCAATCGCGCCGGCACCTATGTCAGCCGTAAACCCACCGAGAAGAAGGCCGAAGAAAAATTCAAGCTGCCTGAGTTCCGCTTCAAGGATGTGGACCCTAACGAAGAGAAGAACAAGAAGCCACAGGCAAAAACCGACGAAAAATATGATCCGAAGAAAGACCCCGCCAATGACAAATCGCTGGTCAAACTACCGGATGAGCGCATTGGCTTGCTGATGGTATTCCGCACGTTTGATCGCGTGTCCTACGGCTTGATCATGCAGGCAGCAGAGCCCGTCAATCTGCTGGATACCGTCAATACACCCTGAAGCTGAATGTCCCTTAGTGCGTCAGATTTAGAGGAAGCCCGCCTCTGGATGGCCCTGAGCCTGATTCCAGGCCTGGGCGGTCAGCGGTTCTGCCAGCTACTCAAAGCATTCGGCAGTCCGGAACAGATTTTTGCAGCACCTCATGATGCCCTGCGGCAAGTTGTCCCTGAACCTGTTGCCGAAGCCATTACCGCTGGCCCTGATCTGGCAGCCACCGACTTCGCTGCCAATTGGCTGATGCAGGAAAACAATCATCTGCTGACATTGGCAGATAGCCGCTACCCACCCGCCCTGCTGGAAATTGCCGACCCACCTCCCTTGCTTTACGCTAAAGGCCAATTGGCAGCGTTTGATTTGCCAGGCATGGCGATTGTCGGTAGCCGTAATGCAACGCCCCAAGGTGAAAAAAATGCGGCAGATTTTGCACAGGCTCTGTGTGAGCAAGGCTATTGCGTCATCAGTGGTCTGGCGCTCGGGATTGATGGCGCCGCGCATCAAGGTGCCCTGCGAGCCAAAGGCATCACGATCGCCGTGGTCGGCACCGGTCTTGATATTGTTTATCCGTCCAAACACCGCGCACTGGCCCATCAGATAGTGGAGCAGGGCCTGATCATTTCCGAGTTTGCATTGGGCACGCCCTCCCGTCCGCAGAATTTCCCGCGGCGCAATCGCCTTATAAGCGGATTAAGCCAGGGCTGCCTGGTGGTGGAAGCCAATGCCAAAAGCGGCTCGCTCATCACAGCAAGGCTGGCAGCAGAACAAGGACGCGAGGTGTTTGCCATTCCTGGCTCCATCCATTCTCCTGTTTCAAAAGGTTGCCACGAGTTGATCAAACAAGGGGCAAAACTGGTCGACTGCATACAGGATATCGTGCAGGAGATGGCACCGCTGCATTCCCAACAGCAGCAAGCCTCTCAGGAAGATGCTTTTGAAGGACACGATCCTGAGGAAACGCCCCACACCCAACTGCTCGCATGCATGGGTTATGACCCTATCAGTATCGATGCATTACAGCAATCAAGTGGCTTGACGAGTGATAGCCTTTCGGCCATGCTGTTGATACTGGAGCTGGAAAATAAAGTGGCGGCACTTCCCGGTGGTCGCTACCAGCGCATGAGCTGATTGCAGCGCTTGCGGGATTGCTTCTAAGAATTAAAGCTTGGCCTGATTCTGGCGTTAAAAGATAAAGATGTCAGGCTTAATTCTTAGAAGAATCCACATAGGGGAATATATATGTTCGAAGTGCTGGTATATATGTTTGAGAATTACTTTGAAGCAGATATCCGTCCCGACCAATCTACTCTCGCCAAAGAATTATTCGCCGCAGGTTTCGATAGTGATGACATTAATCACGCCTTTGACTGGTTCAGTGCCCTTGAGGCCATGACTGCCAAGGAACTGGCTGGCACCGAACTCAACACCTCGGGTTTTCGTATTTTCAGCGAACCTGAAACCACCAAGATCAGCAGTGAAAGCCTGAGCTTCATCATGTTCCTTGAACAGGCAAAAGTGCTGACCGCCACCGAGCGCGAACTGATCGTGGACCGTGCGCTGGCCTTGCCACAGCCGGTCATCGGCCTTGATGAAACACGCTGGATCGTGCTGATGGCCTTGTGGAAACAGGGTAAAACCAAGGATTACCTGTTTGTGGAAGACGCCGTCTTCGGCGATGCCCACCCTACGCTGCACTGAACAACGCAGGGTGGGTTGCACAGGCTGAGCGTCAGGCCGTCTTAAGGCCAAGACGCTCGGCCAGAGTAGTGATAATCCCGCTTTGATTCAATGTATAAAAATGCAGGCCGGGGGCTCCTCCGGCCAGCAGTTTCTCGCACACTCCCGTTACCACATCCAGCCCCAGCGCCCGCAGGGACGCGAGGTCATCGCCGTAATCCTGCAAGCGCAAGCGTAGCCAGCGCGGAATTTCTGCGCCACACACACTGGAAAAACGCGCCAGCTGGGTAATGTTATAGATAGGCATGATGCCCGGCACAATCGGCATATCCATACCCAGGCGTGTACATTCATCCCGGAAATAGAAATACGCGTCCGGATTGTAAAAATACTGGGTAATGGCGGAATTGGCGCCGGCATCCACCTTGCGCTTGAAGTTGGCGAGATCCGCTGCAGGCGATGCCGCTTCCGGATGAAATTCAGGGTAAGCAGCCACCTCAATATGGAAGTGATCGCCGGTCTCCTGGCGAATAAACCCCACCAGCTCATTGGCATAGCGAAAATCGCCAGCACTGACTTCGCCAGAAGGGATATCCCCACGCAATGCCACCAGCCGCTTGATGTCGTGCTGCTGGTAGAGCTGCAGCAGATCACGGATTTCCTGCTTGCTGGACGAGATGCACGAGATATGCGGTGCCGCCTCAAATCCGGCCGCCTGAATATCCAGCACCGTATCCAGGGTGCGGTCGCGAGTAGAGCCCCCGGCACCAAAGGTCACCGAAAAAAACTTGGGATTGAGCCTGGCCAGTTGTGTACGCGCTTCGCGCAGCTTGGCCATGCCCTCCTCAGTTTTTGGAGGGAAAAATTCAACACTGATCATGAGTTCTTGCTTATCCATCACAGTCTGCGCTTTCTCAATCGCGCAGCACAATTGCGCTTAATAACCATGAAATCACGCTATAGAGGAATGCCCCGACAATGCCTGCCCACAGGCCATGCACCTCAAAGCCTTGCAACACATGCCCAACCAGCAAGAACAACAGACCGTTGATCACGAGAATGAACAGGCCCAGCGTCACGATGGTAACCGGCAAGGTCAGCAATACCAGTATCGGTCGTATCAGCATATTGACCAGCCCGATGACCGCCGCCGCGATAAGGGCCGCGACAAAGCCAGACACATGAATGGATGGCATCAGGTAAGTAACCGCCAGCAAAGCCAGCGCGTTCATTATCCAGACCAGCAATAATTTCATGGCATATTTCCTTTAAACAGGCCCACGAAACGCGGGCCTTGCGTTTTTTAGTAGCGGTAGTGCTCAGGCTTGTATGGGCCTTCCACCGATACTCCGATATAAGCTGCTTGCTGATCGGTAAGGCGGGTCAGCTGGGCATTCAGCTTCTTCAACTGCAATACGGCCACCTTCTCGTCCAGATGCTTGGGCAAGGTGTACACGCCGACCGGGTATTGCTCGGTACGGGTGAACAGCTCAATCTGGGCAATGGTCTGGTTGGCAAATGACGAGCTCATGACATAGCTCGGATGGCCAGTACCACAGCCCAGATTCACCAGGCGCCCCTTGGCCAGCAGGATGATTTTCTTGCCGTCCGGGAAAATCACGTGATCCACTTGCGGCTTGATTTCATCCCACTGATATTTTTCCAGCGAGGCGACGTCGATCTCGTTATCGAAGTGACCGATATTGCAGACGATGGCCTGATCCTTCATCTTTTGCATGTGCTCATGGGTAATCACATGGTAGTTACCGGTCGCCGTCACAAAGATATCGCCATGCTCGGCAGCATAATCCATGGTGACCACACGATAACCTTCCATCGCCGCTTGCAAAGCGCAGATAGGGTCGATTTCGGTTACCCATACCTGGGCAGAGAGGGCGCGCAGTGCCTGCGCAGAGCCTTTACCCACATCGCCATACCCGGCAACCACCGCAATTTTGCCAGCGATCATGACATCGGTAGCGCGCTTGATGCCATCCACCAGCGATTCACGGCAACCATAAAGATTGTCGAATTTTGACTTGGTGACAGAGTCGTTCACGTTAATGGCAGGGAACGCCAGACGGCCTTCCTTGTGCATTTGATACAGACGATGCACACCTGTGGTGGTTTCTTCGGTCACGCCCTTGATATGTTTGAGGCGGGTGGAATACCAGGTAGGGTCAACGGCCAGCTTGGCCTTGATGGCATTGAACAGGCAGATTTCTTCTTCACTGCCTGGGCTGCTCAATACAGAAGAATCGGTTTCTGCCTTGGTCCCAAGATGCAGCAGCAAAGTGGCATCGCCACCATCATCCAGAATCATGTTGGAATAGCCACCATCAGTCCATTCAAAAATGCGATGGGTGTAATCCCAGTATTCATCCAGTGTTTCGCCTTTGACCGCAAACACAGGAGTGCCCGTCGCAGCAATCGCTGCCGCAGCATGATCCTGCGTAGAGTAAATATTGCAGGAAGCCCAGCGTACCTCAGCACCCAGATCCTTCAGGGTCTCGATCAGCACGGCGGTCTGGATGGTCATGTGCAGGGAGCCGGTAATACGGGCGCCACGCAAAGGCTTGGTTAACGCGTACTCTTCGCGGATTGCCATCAGACCAGGCATTTCGGTCTCGGCGATGGCAATTTCCTTGCGGCCCCAGGCGGCAAGGTTCATATCGGCAATAACATAATCTTTGATATCAGCCACAGAATTCATTTTCTATTCCTTTGAATTGTGGCCGGAGGGAAGGGGGTTGGGAGGTCTGTTGACGCTGCTCACCCTCATCCCGTGTCCGGCACGGGTTGGTAAGGTGAGCGCCGTTTACTGCATTTTTCCGAGCCTGGGAGGGCTTCGCCTGGCGAAGCGGACTTGCAGCGCTCCTCGGAATTCTCGCGATTATACGCGGTATTCAGTAGTTAACAAGTTACTGGCTCCATAGCTCGTGGATATCCTCGATGCCCCACAGTATCGGGTCTTCGTGCCCCATGATCTTGTCTTGCACCGCTGGTTTGGATAAGTCCAATACTTCTACAGGAATGCGGGTGCGAGATTTGGTGGAAAAAAACACCTTCACCAGTGGCTTGAGCAGTGAGACCGGATTCTGATCCACCACCACGCCCAGGCGCCCGGATTGCAACATCACCATGGAGCCGATGGGGTAAATGCCCACGCTTTTCACAAAGGCCTTGAATACCCGATCATCAAAATGCGTTTTGCTCCACTGCGCCATGCGTTGCAGCGACACACCCGGCTCCCAGCCCTCTTTATAGGGGCGATTGGAAGTGACGGCATCGTAGACATCACATACGGCACCCATTTTGGCAAAGATGCTGATTTCATCGTTTGGCAGCTTGTGGGGATATCCCGTGCCATCGACTTTTTCATGGTGATGCAGGCAGACATCCAGCGCGACCTCATCTACCCCATTGGAGGCCAGCAGAATCTCATGACCCGCCTTGGGATGACCGCGCACAATATCAAACTCTTCATCGGTCAGTTTGCCTGGCTTGTTGAGTATGTCCAGCGGGATGGCAGACTTGCCGATGTCATGCAGCAAGCCGGCAAGGCCCGCCTGCTTGGTTTGCTTGTCATCCATGCCAAGTTGCCTGGACAAGGCCACCATCAGTGCACAGACGGCCACCGAGTGCATGTAGGTGTAATCGTCTTTATGCTTGAGCCGCACCAGACTGATGAGCGCCCCTTCATTTCGCGAGACAGACGCGGTGATCTCCTCGACCAGCGGCATGGCATCGGCCGCATTAACGGCTTGCCCCATGCGCACTTCATTAAACATGGAGGTAATGGCCTGCTTGGAGGCCTTCAGGAGCTTTTTCGCCCTTGCCCTTTCCTGCTCCGCGCTGATGCGCTTGATCGCAGGTGAAGCGTCTGCACCGGGGAGTGGGCTTTCAGCTTCTGCTGATGGCGCAAGCGGCGCTGCCTCTTCCGCCTCATGGGCCTCGGCATTTCCCGACTCATTCAACACATCCAGGCCCTTGCTGACATCAATCACAAGGTCCTTGATCGGACTTGTCTGCAAGGCCTTCAGCATGGCGGGGTCTTCCAGTTTGAAAGACTTGCGCCAGAATGGATGGTCTATCCAGGAGCCTCCCAGCTCCTGGATGTACATACCCAGGCGCACCTGGGTAACAGCAATACGCTTTAACATAATGGCTTTCGACTAGATGGCTAGATGTTGAGCGCGGTTTATTCTTATACGGTTAAGGACATTACACAGCAGCTCGCAGGGCAGCAGCCTTGTCTACGGATTCCCAGCTGAACTCTGGTTCATCGCGACCAAAATGACCGTAGGCAGCCGTTTTGGCATAAATTGGCCGCAACAGATCCAGCATCTTCACAATGCCCTTGGGGCGCAGATCAAAATGATCCAGCACCAGTTGTGTCAGCACTTCATTCGGCACCTTGCCTGTGCCGTAGGTTTCCACCATGACACTGGTCGGACGTGCCACGCCAATTGCGTACGAAACCTGCACCAGACAGCGCGAGGCAAGCCCCGCCGCTACGATATTCTTGGCCACATAGCGCCCGGCATAGGCTGCTGAACGGTCTACCTTGGAAGGATCCTTGCCGGAGAAAGCACCGCCACCATGCGGCGCAGCGCCACCATAGGTATCCACGATGATCTTGCGCCCAGTCAGACCGCAATCGCCCTGAGGTCCGCCAATCACAAAGCGACCGGTCGGATTTACCAGAAACTTGATTTCGCCTTTGATCAGTTCCGCAGGCAAGGTCGGCTTGATGATTTCTTCAATCACGGCTTCACGAATTTCGTCCAGCGACTTTTCTGGCGCGTGCTGCGTCGAGATCAGCACGGTATCAATCTTGTGCGGCTTGCCATCCACATATTGCACCGTGACCTGGCTCTTGGCATCAGGACGCAACCAGGGCAGGCGGCCATCCTTGCGCAGTTGCGACTGGCGCTCCATGAGACGGTGAGACAGCCAGATAGGCAAAGGCATCAATTGCGGGGTTTCGTCGCAGGCATAGCCGAACATCAACCCCTGGTCGCCAGCACCCTGATCCAGCGGATCATCATTGGCATTGTCGACACCTTGGGCAATATCAGGAGACTGCTTGTCGTAAGCCACCAGCACGGCACAACCTTTGTAGTCGATGCCATAGTCAGTATTGTCGTAACCAATGCGCTTGATGGTTTCACGCGCTACCTTGATGTAATCCACATTGGCAGATGTGGTGATTTCACCGGCCAATACCACCAGGCCAGTGTTGGTGAGCGTTTCTGCCGCGACACGTGCCGTAGGGTCTTGCTCGAGAATAGCATCCAGAATGCTGTCTGAAATCTGGTCAGCCACCTTGTCTGGGTGACCTTCAGATACGGATTCGGAGGTAAAAAGATATTCGCTCATCGCTTCTCGGTTTTATGTAGTGGATATTTTTAAAGATTAAAGTCGTCACGGGCCGGACGGCAAAAGATTGCTAGAATAGCAAAATCCCCTTGGTTCAAAAAGAAATACATGCTCAACGTACTACTCCGTTTCCTCGCTGCATGGCCCTTGCCACTGCTGCATCTTGTCGGTGTTGTGGCAGGCTGGATCACCTTCTGGACGGACAAGAAATTCTCTCGTCGCACCCGCAAAAATCTCAACATGGTCGGGTTAACCAACACCACTTATCATTTTCGTCGCCTGTTACGCCGCAATGTGGCCGAGACCGGTAAGTCAATCCTTGAGACCCTCTCACTCTGGGGTCGTTCACGGCCCGCCATGCTGCGCTGGGTCAAACGCCGGCACGGCTGGGAACACGTCGACCAGGCGCTTGCCAGCGGCAAAGGCATCATTTTTCTCACGCCGCATCTGGGCTGTTATGAGATCACCGCCCGCTTTTACGCCACCTTGCATCCCATTACCATCCTGTTTCGCCCAGCCCGCAAGTCCTGGCTATCCGGCGTTCTGGAGCAAGGTCGCCTGCATGACCAGATGAAGCTGGCGCCCACCACCCTGAGCGGGGTTCGCAGCCTGCTGAAAGCCCTTAAAAAAGGCGAAGCCGTTGGCATACTTCCCGACCAGGTGCCCGAGCATGGTGAAGGCGTCTGGGCACAGTTTTTTAATCATCCGGCCTACACCATGACGCTCGTCAGCAAGCTGCAGGAGGCCACGGGCGCCGTGGTACTCATGGCCTTTGGCGAGCGCTTGTCATGGGGCCGTGGATTTGCCATTCATATTACGCCCTTGCAAGGCGAGGCATCACCCCAAAATATTAACGATGCAATTGAACAACTTGTTCGGCAGTATCCTGCACAATATTTATGGAGCTATCGGCGTTTCAAGCAACCGCAGTCCCGTAAAGCAGAGCCGGCCAGCGCAACACCGGCTGCATAATTAGGGGCAAACAGCGACTCTACTTATAATGCAGAGTATTCCTCTGCTTAGACTTAGCAACGGCAACCCATGATGAAACTTGAATTTACCAAGATGCAGGGCATCGGCAACGACTTTGTCGTCATTGACGCTTACTCCCAGCCCGTCTCCCTGACGCCGGATCAAATCCGCGCGATCTCCGACCGCCACTTTGGCGTAGGCTGCGACCAGCTATTGATTGTTGAGCATGCCACCACGCCAGAAGCCGCCTTTCGCTACCGGATATTCAATGCCGATGGCGGCGAAGTCGAGCAATGTGGCAATGGTGCACGCTGTTTCGTCAAATTCGTGCATGACCAGGGCCTGACAAAGCAACGCGAGATTTGCGTCGAAACAGCACGTGGTCTGATTTATCCTCGCCTGGAAGACAATGGGGAAGTAACGGTCAACATGGGGCCGCCCAGCTTCCTGCCCGCCGACCTGCCCTTTGAAGCCGAAACGATCCAATCGCTATATCCCCTGCAACTGGCTCATGAAACCGTTGAAGTAGCCATCGCGTCCATGGGGAATCCGCATGCCGTTCAGCTTGTCGATAATGTCGACACGGCCCCCGTTGCCGAACAAGGCCCACAAATTGAATCACACCCACGTTTCCCAAAGCGGGTAAATGCAGGCTTCATGCAGATTGTCGACCCGCATCACATCCGCTTGCGCGTATTTGAGCGTGGCAGCGGTGAAACCCTGGCCTGCGGGACCGGGGCTTGCGCGGCTGTCGTATCCGGTATACGGTTAGGTCATCTTGTATCCCCGGTCCGGGTCAGCACCCGCGGCGGGGAATTAAACATTGCCTGGACAGGTGGCGATAGCACGGTCTGGATGACGGGGCCTGCTGCCACCGTATTTACCGGCGCCATTCATCTATAAATCCGGGGCGGATATCATCTGCCCTCTCCATCAAGCACAAGGAATTTACATGGAAGTCACACTGCAAGTTTCAGACGATCAGGTCGCTGAATATCTGCAAAAAAACCCGCAGTTTTTTGAACGCCACCCCATGTTGCTGGCCGATATGTATCTGCCCAGCCCGCATGGCATCGGGACCGTATCCCTGGCCGAGCGGCAGCAACTTGCCCAACGCGACAAGATCCGCGTGCTTGAGTCACGCATGGCGGAGCTTCTCAGCTACGGCAAGGAAAACGACACCATCAGTGAGAAAGTGCATCGCCTGAGCCTGGGCCTGCTCGCCGCGCAGGAGTTTGATATTCTGCTGCAACTGCTAATTCACAGCCTGCGTGAAGATTTTCAGGTGCCGCACGTGGCGGTTCGCCTGTGGGCAACGCCTCAGGAACTCACCCACGCAGCACATGACGCCTATCAGCAAGTGGATGCCGAGCTCAGCCAATGGACCCAAAATCTGCTCACACCGTATTGCGGCAAGCAGCCCGGACTCGAGCTTGCCAAATGGTTTGGCACCGATGCGACACCGCAGTCTTATGCCCTCATCGCCCTGCGTAGCGAGCATGCCTTTGGTCTGCTGGCATTAGCCTCCGACGATGCCAATCGCTTTTATCCGGAAATGGGCACCCTCTTCCTGAAGCGTATTGGCGAGCTGGTCAGCGCCGCTCTGTTACGCCATGTCACGCTCAGCTAGCTTGCACAGTTAAAGCCAGATGGTCGATTACCTTGTCCAATATCTCGACCATCTGAGCCATGAGCGGCGCTTAAGTCCGCTGACCCGCGAGAATTACCAGCGCGACCTGAAGGTGCTGCTGGAGTTGAATGGTGAGGTGCCGCTGCAGAATATGACAGGCACCCATATTCGTCGCCACGTGGCCACCCTGCATGGCCGCAATCTGGGTGGCAGATCCATCGCCCGCATGCTTTCCGCATGGCGCGGATTTTTCGAGTTCCTTATTCAGCGCCATGGTTTTTCAGCCAATCCATGCCAAGGTATACGCGCGCCAAAATCGCCAAAATCATTACCGCACGCCTTGTCACCAGATCAGGCCGTACAACTGGTTTCCATAGACGATGAAGACACCCTGGCCCAGCGCGACCATGCCATGCTGGAGCTGTTTTACTCCTCCGGTCTGCGCCTGGCCGAACTGGTTAACCTAAATCTGGATGCCCTGAATCTGGGCGAAGGCACTATTACCGTCACCGGCAAAGGCAACAAGACGCGCATCGTTCCCGTAGGGCAACACGCCATGAATGCCTTGCAAGCCTGGCTAGCCATACGATCCGGCTTGCCGATTCAGGATACCTCGGCGCTTTTCCTGTCGCGCCTCGGCAAACGCCTGAGTCGCCGCGCCGTGCAATATCGCTTGCAGCAATGGGCGATCCGGCAAGGCATCAATATCCGCGTGCATCCTCACATGCTCAGACACAGCTTTGCCAGCCATGTGCTGCAATCCAGTGGCGATCTGCGTGCCGTGCAAGAGATGCTGGGGCATGCCAACATCAGTACTACGCAGGTGTATACGCATCTGGATTTTCACCATCTCGCCAAAGTTTATGATTCGGCTCATCCACGCGCCCGCAAAAAGTAAGGCTCTGGATTTTGGCTACGACATCACGCCAGCCTTGCTTACATGAGTCTCCACCGCAACAGGCAGTAGCCTGCCTGTTGTCACCATCTCGCCAAAGTTTATGATTCGGCTCATCCACGCGCCCGCAAAAAGTAAGGCTCTGGATTTTGGCTACGACATCACGCCAGCCTTGCTGGCATGAGTCTCCACCGCAACAGGCAGTAACCTGCCTGTTGTCACCATCTCGCCAAAGTTTACGATTCAGCTCATCCACGTGCACGCAAAAAGTAAGGCTCTGGATTTTGGCTACGACATCACGTCAGCCTTGCTTACATGAATCTCCCAAACAGGTTTCGACAAGCTGTTTTTCAGAATGACAAACCCGGATTACACATCATTGCTCAGCTCGCGCTTGGCGGTTTCTCTATTTTTGAGAATCATTCTCAGCACGAGAATTCTCGAATTCTTATGGCAGAATAAAACTCTAAGCTTCGTCACACACCCCTCATTTATTCAAAGGAAATCTCAATGGAACATCAATTACCTGCTTTACCTTATGCCAAAAACGCGCTTGCTCCATATATTTCTGAAGAAACACTTGAGTTTCACTACGGCAAGCATCACCAAGCCTATGTCACCAATCTGAACAACCTGATCAAAGGTACTGAATTCGAAAACAGCAGCCTGGAAGACATCATCAAGAATTCCAAAGCCGGCATTTATAACAATTCCGCGCAAATCTGGAATCACACTTTCTTCTGGAGCAGCATGAAGCCAAATGGTGGCGGCGCTCCTACTGGCCCACTGGCCGATGCCATCAATGCAAAATGGGGCTCTTTCGATGAGTTCAAAAAGGCATTCCAGGCTTCTGCTGTTGGCAACTTCGGTTCCGGCTGGACCTGGCTGGTCAAGAAGGCTGACGGTACTGTGGATATCGTCAACATGGGCGCTGCTGGCACCCCTCTGACCACCGGTGACAAGGCGCTGCTGACCATCGACGTATGGGAGCACGCTTACTACATCGACTACCGCAATGCACGTCCCAAGTTCGTTGAGACTTTCCTGGCTTCTCTGGCCAACTGGGATTTTGCTTCGGCAAACTTCGCCGCTTAAGCAATTAAGCTAGCAGACACAAAGGCCGCGATAGCGGCCTTTTGTTATTTTTAGTGTCACAAATGTATGCGATGCTTGGTCCCTGTCCGTCTTGTGTAAATTTCTGCTAAACTTGCAACTATGTTGCGTCGCATATTTCTCACTGTATCGCTCGTGTTCCTGTTTGCCTTTGGCCAACAGAGCGCCGCCGTGCATGAAATATCGCACTACACGGATATTCTTTCGCAAAAGCAGGATGCTTCGCCTCATGGTGGTTTCTGTGACAAATGCCTTAGCTTTGGCGAGTTGGCAGCAGGCCTGCAGCCAGCTATCCACGCTATCCCCGTAGTACCGTTTTCGGAGTTGGCCTGGCACGACCAGAGCACCCCGTACCATCCTGCATTTTCCAGCCACTTCTCAGCGCGCGCTCCTCCCTCCGCTGCATAACCATTGTTCGCTGTGCCGGTTAGTCGCCGACACTCCACTCATGTTTATGCAATTGAGGTTTTCCCATGCTGCCGATCTCCCCTGCCGCGCGCCCTGGCGCACGCAAAAAATTATTCATGGCTATCGCTTTGGCGTTCAGTCCAGCCCTGTCTGCAAGCCACGCTTATGCTGCAGATGACACCACAAAACCTTCCACCACGCTGCAATTAGCGCCCGTGGCCGTGACTGCCAACCCGTTGGGTGTAGATTCCGATGCGCTGGTAACACCAGTCTCAGTACTAAGCGGCCGCGAATTGTCCCTGCAACGGGAAAGCACACTGGGCGAAACCCTGAAATCCATCCCCGGCGTCAGTTCCAGTTATTTTGGGCCGAATGCTTCACGCCCCGTAATACGCGGGCTGGATAATGACCGCGTTCGCATCATGCAAAACGGGGTCGGCATTCTGGATGCCTCTGCATTAAGCCCGGACCATGCCGTGGCATTGGATCCCTTAGTCATTGAGCAGATTGATGTAGTACGCGGCCCGGCCGCATTGCTGTATGGCGGTAGCGCCGTTGGTGGCGTGGTCAACGCGATTGATCATCGTATTCCCAAAGAAGCGATTGATGGCGTGACAGGTCGTGGCGAAGTCCGCCTGGGTGGCGCCGATAACCAGAAGAGCGGCGCTGCCGTCATTGATGCTGGCAATGGGGTTCTGACATTGCACGCGGATGCCTACGAACGCAAAACCGACGACCTGGATATACCCGGCTATGCGGTTTCTCGTCGTAAAAGTGAAGCAGATGGCACAGCGCGTGAAGACAGCGGCCGCCTGGTTAATAGTGCTGCACGCTCCGATGGCGGCGCATTGGGCGCGTCGGTGAATTTCGGTAATGGCTATGCCGGGCTTTCGTTCTCTGACTACAACAGCAATTACGGCACGGTGGCAGAAAAAGATGTCCGTATCGACATGGACAGCCAACGCTGGGACTTCGCCTCCGAATTCCGCGATCTCGGCAATATCGTGCAGGCAGTCAAGGTCAAGATGGCGCATACCGATTACCAGCATCAGGAAATCGAAGATGGCGCGGTAGGCACGACATTCCGTAACCGCGGCCTGGAAACTTCCATTGAGGCGCGCCACGGCAACATCGGGCCGCTGTCTGGCGTGGTGGGGCTGCAACTGCAAAACTCCCGCTTCCAGGCCTTGGGCGAAGAAGCCTTCATTCCCAAAAACAGCACCGACAGCAAAGCCCTGTATGTATACGAAGAGCTGCCGCTGGATGCATTGAAATTAAGCCTTGGGGGCCGTGCTGAGCAAGTAGATGTGGATTCGAATGGCGGCGGAAAATTTGGCCCGGCAGTTTCGCGTGATTTTGCACCGCGTAGCGCTGCATTTGGCGCCTTGTATACACTGACACCCACATGGTCGCTGGTAGGCAATCTCTCGCATAACGAACGCGCCCCCAGCTACAACGAGCTGTATGCCAATGGCGCTCACGTCGCCACCGCCCAATACGAAATTGGTAACAGCAATCTGGATGTGGAGCGCTCGAATGGCGTGGATACCCAACTGCGCTGGAAAGAGGGCAAAAACAGTTTCAGCGTGGGCGCCTTCTACACCCGCTTCAACAATTTCATCACGCTCAACAATACCGGGCGGCAAGTGGATGAAGATGGCGTGGTGGGGGGTGATCTCACCGAGGCACAAATTCTGCAGGTACCTGCCATTTTCAAAGGCCTGGAAGGCGAAGGCAAATTCCGCGTATACGAAGGCACAGGCGACCTCGACCTGACCCTGCGCGGCGATTATGTGCGCGCCACCAACCGTGATACCGGCGAACCACTGCCACGCATTGCGCCACTCAAGCTGGGCTTCGGCTTTTTGTACCAGCTGGATCGCTTCGGCTCCAAGCTGGATGTGTTGCATGCCTTCAAGCAAGACCGGACGGCAGATGCAGAACTGGCCACCAATGGTTACACCCAGGTCAACCTGACAGCCACCTATCGCATTCCCTCAAAGTTTTATCTGGAGGCTTTTGCCAAGGCCTACAATCTGTTGAACGAAGAGATTCGTGATCACACTTCCTACCTGAAGGACATTGCCCCCATGGGTGGCCGTTCCATCATGGTCGGCTTGCGCGGCGCATTCTAGTCGTATCGGGCGTGGGGCAGCATCTGCCTCACGCCCTCTCTTTCCATCCCTCCCGCGCCTTACCAGGCCCAAGCAGAGCTACCCCCGGCATACCCCATGCGTTATCATGTCGTTTTGGCATTTGCGAGATAGAACACTTATGGCACGGACTGTACATTGCGTTAAATTGGGACATGACGCGGAAGGCCTGGATTTCCCCCCTTACCCTGGGGAGCTCGGTAAACGTATTTATGAAAACGTTTCCAAAGAAGCCTGGGCTGGCTGGCTCAAGCAACAAACCATGCTGGTGAATGAAAACCGGCTGAGCCTGGCGGACCCGCAAGCACGCAAATATCTCTCCCAGCAAACCGAAGCCTACTTTTTTGGCAGCGGGGCAGATACCGCTTCTGGCTATGTTCCACCTAAAGATTAATTAAAAAACGCCATCATGAGCGATGACCCATGTGTTTACAAAACCTTCACATGAGTCATCGTTTTGTCATATTGCATCAGTAGAGTGAGGTTTTAATTTTGTTCCCACTCAAATTGAGCCCAGAATACTTTGTAAATCGCGAACTCGGCATTCTTGCCTTCAACCGCCGCGTGCTGGCCCAAGCCGAAGACGAACGTGTCCCACTGCTTGAGCGCCTCAAATTCCTCTGTATTTTCAGCAGCAATATGGACGAATTCTTTGAAGTTCGCGTAGCCGGACTCAAAGAGCAAATCAAATACAACTCGCTGCATGTAGGCCCGGATGGCCTGATGCCCAAGCAGGCATTTGAAAAAATCAGCAGCGAATCCCACGAGCTGGTTGATCACCAGTACAACATCCTCAATAACATCGTGCTGCCGCAACTGGCGCAGCTCGATATCCGCTTCCTGCGTCGTGGACACTGGAACGATACCCAGCGTGAATGGATACGCAATTATTTCTTCCGCGAGCTGATGCCCATCCTCACGCCTATCGGGCTGGATCCATCGCATCCGTTTCCGCGCGTACTGAACAAGAGTCTTAACTTTGCGGTGGAGCTCGAAGGCAAGGATGCCTTTGGCCGTAATTCCGGCGTTGCCGTGGTACAAGCGCCGCGCGCGTTGCCCCGTGTGATTCGCTTGCCCAGCGATATCGCAGGTTGCGAATATGGCTTTGTCTTCCTGTCCTCCATCCTGCATGCGCATGTGGATGAGCTGTTCTCCGGCATGCAGGTCAAAGGCTGCTACCAGTTCCGCGTGACACGCGACAGCGACCTCAATCTGGACGATGAAGAAACCAAAGACTTGCGCATCGCGCTGCAGGGCGAACTTTCGCACCGTCAGTATGGGGACGCTGTGCGGCTCGAAGTCGCCGACAGTTGCCCACCAGCCATGTCATCCTTCCTGCTGGGCCAGTTTGGCCTGGGGCCAGAAGACCTCTATCAGGTAAATGGCATCGTCAATCTGGTGCGGCTGATGCAAGTACCAGACTGGGTGGACCGCCCAGAGCTGAAGTTTGCGCGCTACACCCCCAGCGCACCCAAGGAATTCGCCAAGGAAGCCGACATATTCAAGGTAATCCGCAAGGGCGATGTGCTCTTGCATCATCCTTACCAATCGTTCAACCCGGTCATCGAGTTCATCAAGCAGGCGTCGGAAGACCCTACGGTGCTGGCGATCAAGCAGACCTTTTATCGCACCAGCGCTGATTCCACCCTGATGCAATCGCTGATTGAGGCGGCGCGCCGCGGCAAGGAAGTCACGGTCGTAGTGGAACTGCTGGCGCGTTTCGATGAAGAAGCCAACATCAACTGGGCCGCCAAACTGGAAAATGCCGGTGCTCATGTGATTTATGGCGTAGTGGGCCACAAGACGCACGCCAAGATGGCCATGGTGGTTAGACGTGAAGATGACAAACTGCGTCGCTATGTGCACTTGTCGACTGGCAATTACCACCAGCGTACCGCCCGTCTGTATACCGATTTTGGCTTGCTGACCTGCCAGGAAGAAATCTGCGAAGACGTGAATGATGTGTTTGCCCAACTGACAGGATTAGGCAAGGCCAGCAAGCTGCGCCACCTGTGGCAATCGCCATTCACTCTGCACCAACGGCTGATCAAGGCCATCCAGAACGAAATGGAGATAGCCAAATCCGGCAAGAAAGCGCGCATTATCGCCAAGATGAATGCCTTGCTGGATTCGGACATCATCCGCGCGTTGTATGACGCCTCGGCAGCTGGCGTGGAAATCGACCTCATCGTACGGGGCGTTTGTGCACTTAAACCCGGCATCCCCGGTGTATCGGACAATATCCGCGTGCGCTCGATTGTTGGACGCTTTCTGGAACACACCCGCATTTTCTACTTCTACAATAACCGGGCTGAGGATGTGTACCTCGCCAGCGCCGACTGGATGTACCGCAACTTCTTCCGCCGG
The DNA here is from genome assembly GCF_009858335.1 of Methylovorus glucosotrophus. NCBI lineage: Bacteria > Pseudomonadati > Pseudomonadota > Betaproteobacteria > Nitrosomonadales > Methylophilaceae > Methylovorus > Methylovorus glucosotrophus. The sequence goes on along the minus strand of NZ_VMSE01000002.1, from coordinate 110,753 downwards.
ATTGAAGTATGCCTGCCGATACTGGATGCCAAGGTGAAAAAGCGCGTGATTCGTGAAGGCTTGGAGCCTTATCTGAAAGACAATATGAACGCCTGGGAAATGCTGCCAGACGGGACGTACAAATTACGTCCGGCACGTCGCGGCACCGCCTTCAGCGCTCAGAACTTCCTGATTCAGGAGCTGGGGCAGGACCTGCCACCGGAGATTTAGAGCAATATGCCCGGCAAGGAATTACCTTGCCGGGCATATTGAATTTCCTCAGGTTAAGATGAAGGCGTGGCGCTCAAAGCAGCCCAATCTTGCAAGCTTAAATGCCAAGTCAAACCAGTCGACTGCTCATCACACCAGAGTCAGGCTAATACCAATCTCGCGCCAGTAATCCACTTCATTACGCAATTCGGCATCGGTGAGCGGATTTTCACTCAGCCAGCCTGGCTCCACTGATAACTCAAAGCGCTGACCGTGCCCTTTCAGACCCAGTTTGGGCTGCCGGTCGCTCAGGCGACTGCGATGGAACAGCACCGCCAGACGCAAAATCAGCACCAGCAGGCAATGATCGTCCGACAACATGGGCACCGCCAGCTTGGCAAGTGAGCGGCGTTGCGCCCGCACCAGAAAGCCCAGGGTCTCCTGATCCATTTTTGAAAAGCCGGGCATATCCGCATTCTCAATCACATAGGCCGAATGCTTGTGATAGCCACTATGCGCAATGGATATGCCAATCTCGTGCAGCTTGGCAGCCCAGGTCAGGTAGTTTTCTGCCTTGCTCACGTCCATACGCAACTGGTCACTAACCTGCGCCAGCAAATCCAGCGCCAGCCTGTGTACGCGCTTGGCTTGGGCGGCATCCACATGGTAGCGCCGCATGAAGCTGCTCACCGTCGCTTCGCGGGTGTCATGATGATGAATGCGGCCCAGCAGCTCATACAGCACGCCTTCACGCAGCGCGGTGTCGGCAGTTGTCATCTTGTCGATGTTGAGCGCCTCAAATGCCGCCAGCATGATGGAAAGGCCGCCCGGTAATACCGCCGCGCGATCTGCGCTGACACCGGCCAGCTCGATTTTCTTGATATCACGCGCCTTGATCAATTGCTGCCGGATAAAACGCAATCCTTCATAGGTAATGCTGCCGTCGCTCAGGCCATTCAGGCGAATGATTTCACCCAGCGAACGTGCCGTGCCGGAGGAGCCCACCGCCTCCTGCCAGTTGGATGACGAGAAATTTTTGCGGATTGCCTGAATTTCAGTCGCGGCTGCAATGCGAGCCTGCTCAAAGTTGTCTTCCGTCAGGCGGCCTTCCGGGAAAAACCGCAGGCTGTAACTGACACAGCCCATATAGAGGCTTTCCATCTGGATAGGCTCAACACCCTCGCCAACAATGAATTCAGTAGAGCCGCCGCCAATATCAATCACCAGCCGCTTGTGTTCGCATAGTGGCAGGCAATGACTGACGCCCACAAAAATCATGCGGGCCTCTTCACGCCCGGCGATGATTTCGATCGGAAAGCCCAAGGCCGCTTCGGCCTCTTTCAGTAACTGTGGTGCATTTTTGGCAACTCGAAAGGTATTGGTTGCCACTGCTCGGACGGCATGCGGCGGCAAACCGCGCAGGCGTTCGCCAAAACGCTTCAGGCACTCGATGGCGCGACGCTGCGCGTCTTCATCCAGGCGTTTGTCTTTGCCCAGGCCAGCACCCAACCGCACCGCTTCGCGCAGGGAGTCATGAAAAATAAGATGACCATCGACCACTTTGGCCAATTGCAGACGGAAACTGTTGGAGCCTAGATCTACTGCGGCAATTTCAGTAGGTGCCGGTATTTGTGTAGCCAAAACAACCTTTGGAGATATGAGGTGATGAATTCTTAGTATAAATCCTGAAATGCCCGATTGGCGCACCTCAAGACAAAAACCCCGTCTTCCGGTGATCTGGAGAGACGGGGTTTGCGATGCAGGCTCCCGGAATCAGGACTGCAGCGTTTCGCGTTCCATTTCTTCCATGCTGGTGTGGCGCACATCCTTGCCCTTTACCATGTACACCACGTATTCGGCGATGTTTTTGGCATGATCACCGATACGCTCCACCGCCTTGGCCACAAACAGCACTTCCAGTGACATGGAGATGGTACGGGGATCTTCCAGCATGAAGGTGATCAGTTGACGCATGGCGGCACGGAATTGCTCATCGACTTGCTCATCCTGACGGGCAACATCCACAGTCTTGCTGACGTCCAGGCGGGCAAACGCATCCAGCGAAGTACGCAGCATTTCGCGCACCAGGCCCACCATGGTTTTGATTTCAGCAAACCGTGGGGTGTACATGCGGTCGGATTCGTAGATTTTCTGGGCAACGCGGGCAATCTTGGTCGCCTCGTCACCAATACGCTCGAGATCGGTAATGGTCTTGACCATCATCATGATCATGCGCAAATCGCCGGCAGCGGGCTGGCGACGGGCAATGATATGACTGCAGTCTTCATCCACCTGCACTTCGAGACCATTCACGCGGTGATCGTTGGCAATGACGCTTTCGGCCAGACTGGCGTTGGCATTCACCAATGCATCCAGCGCATTGACGATCTGCTGCTCCACCAGGCCACCCATCTGGAGCACTTTGGCGCGGACGGCTTCCAGTTCGGCATCGTATTGCTTGAAAGTATGTTCAAATTGCATAGCGCAGATCCTTTATTCAGTATGTAGAGCGCAGGTCAGTCATCAAGTGAGCGCTGTAGTGTAATCAGCGAATGTGACAGTTTGATGTCTGCCCGCACAACCCCCAACCGCTTCATCTTCCCGAATTATCGGACTGAGTGGCCTGGCGCAGGCACCAGACCCTCTCAGCAGCGGCGCGTCATTAGCGCTTGTATGTCTTCACACCTTCCGGCGTGGCCAACAGCAGAACATCTGCAGGACGCGCGGCGAACAGACCATTGGTGACAACACCCACGATCTGGTTGATCTTGGCTTCCATCTCAACCGGGTTGAGGATTTCCAGGCCATGCACGTCCAGAATGATGTTGCCGTTATCGGTGGTAAAGTCGCGCAGCTTGGGTTGACCGCCCAGCTTGGTCAGTTCACGTGCCACGTGGCTGCGGGCCATGGGCAATACTTCCACTGGCAGCGGGAATTTGCCCAGCACAGGCACGTACTTGCTGGCATCACAGATACAGATAAATGTCTTGGCACAGGCTGCGACGATTTTTTCGCGGGTCAAAGCACCGCCGCCGCCTTTCAGCATGTGCATGTGCTCAGTGATTTCATCGGCGCCATCGACATAAATTTCCATGCCATCCACGCTATTCAGGTCAAATACTTCAATGCCGTGGGCGCGCAACCGCTGTGCAGTGGCTTCCGAGCTTGCTACCGCGCCATCAATCTTGCTTTTGACCTTGGCCAGTTCATCGATAAAAAAGTTGGCAGTAGAGCCAGTGCCTACCCCAATAATGCCGCCCTTAACGTATTCAACCGCGGCCTTCGCTACTTGTTGTTTCAATTCGTCTTGTGTTGCCATTTTACTTTTACCTACCTGTTTTCTTTATAATCACGTCCAAACTTGAATCATACACGCCCGGCCCCCTAATGAAAAACGACTACCTGGAAAAAATTCGCTCTGCGCGCGTCTACGACGTCGCCAGCAAAACCGCACTGGAGTTTCAGCCCAATCTCTCTGCCAGAATTGGCAACCGGGTTTTGCTCAAGCGCGAAGACATGCAGCCGGTTTTTTCCTTCAAGCTGCGCGGCGCCTACAACAAAATGGCGCATCTCAGCGCCGATGCATTGCAACGTGGCGTGATCACTGCCTCAGCCGGCAACCATGCCCAAGGTGTCGCCCTCGCCGCGCAAAAGCTCAATTGCCGTGCCGTGATCGTGATGCCGACCACCACGCCCATGATCAAGATCAATGCAGTCAAAAATCGCGGCGCTGAAGTCGTGCTGCAAGGCGACTCCTACTCAGACGCCTATGCCTATGCGCTCAAGCTGGAGCAGGAACAAGGCCTGACCTTTGTACACCCCTTTGATGACCCTTATGTAATTGCAGGCCAGGGTACCATTGCCATGGAAATCCTGGATGCGCATCCAGAGCCCATCGAAGCCATCTTCTGCTGCGTAGGTGGCGGCGGCCTGATTGCCGGCATTGCCGCTTATGTCAAACAGGTGCGCCCTGAGATCAAGATCATCGGCGTAGAGGCAAGCGACGCCAATGCCATGCAGCTTTCGCTGGATCAAGGCCAGCGCGTGATGCTGGATCAGGTCGGACTGTTTGCCGATGGCGCCGCCGTCAAGCAGGTCGGTGAAGAAACCTTCCGCCTGGCACGTGAGTATGTGGATGAAATGATACTGGTCGATAACGACGCCATATGCGCCGCCATCAAGGATGTGTTTGAAGACACGCGTTCGATTCTGGAGCCTGCTGGTGCGCTTGCCACCGCCGGACTTAAGGAATACGCCAAGCGTCACCAGTTGCAAGGCAAAACGCTGATTGGCATTGCCTCTGGCGCCAATATCAATTTTGATCGCCTGCGCTTTGTCGCTGAGCGCGCCGAAATCGGCGAAAAGCGCGAGGCCGTGCTGGCAGTGACGATTCCGGAAAAACCAGGCTCGTTCAAAACCTTCTGCCGCCTGCTGGGTGGCCGCAGCATTACCGAATTCAATTATCGCTACTCCGATCCACAGGCCGCCCACATCTATGTCGGCATTGCCATTCAGGATCCGGCGGAGTCGCGGGCACTGGTCGAGATGCTGCAGGCGCATGGCCTGGCCACGCTGGACCTGACCGACAATGAAGTGGCCAAGCTGCATCTGCGCCATCTGGTCGGCGGTCATGCCCCGCAAGCCAAGCATGAATGCGTATACCGTTTCGAATTCCCCGAAAAACCCGGCGCGTTGATGAATTTCCTCGACACCATGGGGCATAACTGGAACATCAGCCTGTTTCATTATCGCAACCACGGCGCAGACTTCGGCCGCGTGCTGGTCGGCATGCAGGTTCCGCCTGAAGACCAGCAGGCATTTGCCGACTTCCTGCAGAACCTGGGTTACCCCTACTGGAATGAAAGCCACAACCCCGCCTATGAATTATTTTTAGGCTAGGCTTTTGGCTGTAAGCAACCAAAGTGGTGGTTGCTTACAGCCAGTTTCTTTGGGGGATTTCTTCAAGTTGCTGAAATAATTCGAATTAATTTTCCAGCACGATTTTTGCATGGATGTCAGCGGCCCCGTGCAATGCCCCCAGGCATGCTGCACGGCAATGAACCTATGCATTTTGACGTTGCCTACAACAGATCATAAAAAGCACGTCAACCACCACGTAAGAAGGAGAGAGTCAGCATGAAATCTACCCCCCTCGTCATGAGGTTTAGCGCCACCTTGATCCTGGCAGCCAGCGGACTATTGGCAAGCCATGCGGCAATGGCCGACAAAGGTATCGCGTATGTGACCAATCAGGATGCCGGTGTCAGCGTCATTAATCTGGATACGCTGGAAACCAGCAGAACCATCGACATTCAGGGCAAGGCACCACGTGGCCTGGGCGTCACGGCGGATGGCAAGTTGCTCATCACCGCCAACAAGGAAAATGGCAATATCTCCGTGATCGATACCGCCACTGGCAAGCTGGTGCAGCATATCGACATCGGCAAAAACCCCGAATTTGTCCGCATCAAGGGCGACCTCGCCTTTGTATCCTTTGAGCCCAGCTCCAAAGGCGGCCCACCACCAAAACCAGGTGAACCCGCAGCCAAGGAAGATGACGATGATGATGACGAGCCAGCCCGCATCGCCATTGTGGATCTGAAAAAAGGCAAGAAAATCCGTGAGATTGTCGGCGGCCCGGAAACCGAAGGCATTGAATTCTCCAAGGATGGCAAAAAGCTGATTATCACCAATGAGGCTGACAACACCATCACCGTCCACAACATTGCCACAGGCAAGTTGCTGAAAACCGTCAAGACCAAGGAATACGGCGAACGCCCACGCGGCATCAAGGTTTCCCCTGATGGCAAAACCTATGTCGCCACCCTGGAGTTCGGCAACAAGTTTGTCGTGCTGGATGACAAGTTCAAGGTATTAAAGACTGTAGATACCGGCAAGGGTCCTTACGGCATCGCCTATGACCGCGATGGCAAGCACATCTATGTCGCCACCTCCAAGGAAAAAGCCCTGGAAGTCTACGATGCCAAGACCTACAGCAAGGTGAAGTCTGTTACCACCGGTGATCGTTGCTGGCACTTCAGCTTCACCCCAGATGACAAGCAGATTCTGCTGGCATGCGGCAAATCCAACGAAGTGGTGGTATTTGATGCGACGACGCTGGATGTCGTAAAACGCGTGACCGACAAGGATATGCCTTGGGGCCTGGTCACTTACCCTAAATCCATGGGTAGCCTGGATCAGCCTTAAATCACTGACTGGCAGTTTCGATCAGTACAAAAAAGCCCGCAATTGCGGGCTTTTTTCTTTTTCACGCTTGCACGCGAGGTGTGAAAAAGCGGTTAAATGGGATCAAACAGATCCGGGCCAAAAATCCCGGTTGGTTTGCCATCCAGACTGCGCTGGTTTTTGTCCTGCCAGTAACGTCGCATGCCTGCTTCGCCCTGTTTTTCTGCCCATTGCGTCAACTGGGTGCGCTGGCCCTGGTAACTGAACAAGGGCACGGCCATGCCGCACGAAGTCTGCACCAGATCAACTTTCAATATAAAAATCTGGCGTGTTCCCGGCAGCTGCTCAAAGCGGGCGGCCCAGTCATTCCAGGCACGGTCATGCGGATGCACCACTTGCGCTTGCCCATACAGACGCAAAATCAGCGGCTTGCCTTCAAACGCACAAAACATCAGTGTCATGCGCGGGTTTTCGAGCAGATGCGCAGCCGTTTCATTGCCGCTGCCCGTCACATTCAGCCAGGCCACGGTGTTGGCATCCAGCACGCGCAATGAATCCAAACCTTTGGGCGAGAGATTGACCCGGCCTTCCGGCGCGGCAGTAGCCACAAAGAACATGGGTTGCTGCCAGATGAACTCCATGTGCTCCTGGCCAAGCGCATCAAACTGCTTGCTCATGCTAGGCTTCCAGCAGCTTCATGATGAAATTCCATTCGCGCGGATCTACCGGGGTGATGGAAAGACGATTACCACGCTGCAGAATGCGCAGACTTTCCAGCTCCGGTGTTTCGCGCATTTCCTTCAAGCTCAAGAGACGGGTTTTACGCACCAGCTTGACGTCCACATTGAACCAGCGGGGATTTTCTGGCGTTGCCTTGGGGTCATAATATTTATGCCCCTCAACAAACTGCAACCGGTCAGGATAGGCAAGCCGGCTCACTTCGGCGATACCGACAATGCCTGGCTCGGCACAGTTGGAATGGTAAAACAGCACGCCATCGCCGACCTTCATCTGGTCACGCATGAAATTGCGTGCCTGATAATTACGGACGCCATACCAGTCCACCGTTTGATTGGGAAAACCGGCAAGATCATCAATCGACACATCGCCGGGCTCAGACTTCATTAACCAATATCGCATTTTTCTTCTCTATGACGTTCAGTTTTACGTATGATAATCCAACTCAATGGCGTAACGTCAAAGCCCAACCAGCTTCTCGGTTCTGCATTTCAAGATCGAGGAGTATACCCACACCAAGCACTGATACAGGAACTGCACCATGGCAAAAAACGTGTTAGGTACCCCGCTGCAATCCTGCAGCACTCAACCATTGACCGGCTTCACCCGTAACGGCTGCTGCGAAACCGGCCCCGAAGACACAGGCAGTCACACTGTCTGCGCGCAAGTCACTGAAGAGTTTCTGGCATTTTCCCAATCCCGGGGAAATGACCTTAGCACGCCACGACCTGAATATGGATTTGAAGGCTTGAAACCTGGTGATCGCTGGTGTTTGTGCGCCGCCCGCTGGCATGAAGCTGCAGAGGCAGGGTTTGCGCCGCCGGTGATCCTGGAAGCCACGCACGAGCGTGCGCTGGAGATTGTGAGTCTGGGGGATTTGAAATACCACGAACTGCGATAACCCAAACCAGCAGGATATCGCCATAAAAAAAGCACGGGGTTCCATTGGAATCACGTGCTTTTTGCAATGTGGGAGTTCCCCGCAAGCATCACCCAGGCCAGCATCCTGAACCAAAAGGTTCAAGTGGTAACAGCGTGGAACACATCAGGTACACCCACATTAGGAGCGCGCTCAACAGTGAATCAACACACCGAAACCGATGCCAAAGACTAGTTCAAGGAATTTATGACCTAAACAATACCGCAGGGAACAAACTGGCGCCATGACAGACATGGCAAAAGAAAATTTTTGATCAGAACAACTTGTTTTGCTCGGCAATCGCCTCGTCAATCTGTTCCTGCATGGACATCATTCTACGCTTCAAATCCCCGATGTCAAAGCCGCCGCTACGGGTAGTTAAAAGCTCATGCGCCATGTTGAGGGCGGCCATCACCGCAATACGCTCAATGCCAATCACCTTGCCGGTATCGCGAATTTCACGCATCTTGCGATCAAGATACGTGACGGCTGAAATCAATCCTTCACGCTCATCATCCGTACAGGAAACCTTGAACTCCCGCCCCATGATGTTGACATCAACTGCACGCACTTCGCTCATAGGCTACCTTCTGGCAATTGGCTTAACAGAGCCTCGATCCGGCTACCAGCCTTGGACATTTGCTCTTTCAAAAGGCGCGATTCATCACGGCTTTGGGCAAGCTCCTGACGCAATTGCAGATTCTCCGAACGCACGGCATGGTAAAGCTGCACCAGCTCACCTACCTTGTCTTCGAGGGCTTTCAGATCGGATTCCATATCGGCACTATAATTGTAAAAAGCTTGCATGGTCAACTGCTAACGAGCATTTTTGAAAGTATTACAACACGTTAAGTTTTAATCTCGCTTTGGTGAAATTTTTTGCATCCCGTATAATCCTATGCACGTTATCTGGTGCCCGATTTGCTGCTCTGCAAACCGGGTGAAACTGGGAAACAGGTGCGTTGACGATTAATCGAGCAACTATTCCTGTGCTGCCCCCGCAACGGTAATTACGTGCGGTTCATTCAACAAGCCACTGTGCACATGCATGGGAAGGCGAATGAACAAAACGTATAAGCCCGGAGACCGGCCCGATAGCTCACAAGCAGGCAATACCGCGGGGTGACGGTTTTCGCAGCGAATCGCAGATAACTTAATTTCATATTGCGCCTTCGTTCCGGATAGATTCAACAGCTTCCCTCACGGTATTCCCTTTTTATTTCTCGCATGCGGGGTCGCATGCACACAAAGGGGTATTCATGAACAAAACCATACTGGCAAGTACGATAGGCTTGCTGTTTACGACGGGCGCATACGCGGAGGCCACCTCCATTTACACCGATGAAGTCGTGGTCACTGCTAGTCGCATCGCAGAATCCCGCGAGAATGTATTGGCAGACGTCAGCGTCATTACCCGCGAAGAAATTGAGCGCGCCGGTCAATCCACTTTGGCAGAACTGCTAAGCACCCAACCCGGGATTCAAATAGAATCCAATGGCGGCCTGGGCGCCACCACCAATATCCACCTGCGCGGCACAGGTTCACAAGCGGTAGTCGTAATGATTGATGGCATGCGAGTCAGCTCAGCGACAACAGGAACCACCACGCTGAGCCAAATTCTGCCTGAGCAAATTGAACGCATTGAAATCCTGCGTGGCCCGGCATCAAGCCTGTATGGAGCAGATGCCATCGGCGGTGTAATACAGATTTTTACCCGACAGGGCAAAGGCGAACCCCGTCTGTCAGCATCTGCAGGTTATGGCAGCAACAACACACAACAGGCATCTGCGGCCTTGAGTGGCTCCGTGGGCGATACTCGCTATGCTGCGAGCGTCGCGTCGCTCACCACAGATGGTATTTCGTCATTCAGGACCCAATCCGGACGAGATCAAGATCACGATGGTTTTCGCAATCTGAGCTTTAATGGCAACATCAGCCACACTCTGGCAGAAGGTCATGAAATTGGTGCTCAGGTATACACATCAAATGGTCACTATGACTTTGACGGTAATGACTTTCCTGCCAATCAGGATTTGCGTCAACAAAGCTTTGCCCTTACCAGCAAAAACAAAATCACCGAATACTGGCAGAGCCAGTTCCGCATAGGCGAAAGCCAGGACGATCTTTACAGCGTCGGCAGTTTCGGCGTCAGCTCGTTGCGCACCAAGCAGCGCCAACACTATTGGCAGAATGACTTGCGCTTGCCATTGGGCACATTAACTCTTGCCTATGACAGACTAGAAGACAAGGTCGATGGGAATGGCAGCTACACCGTCGACAAACGGTTTAATAATGGCTACCTTGCAAGCTATCTGCTTGAGAAAAATGCCCATGCATTCAAGTTTGGCTTACGCCGAGACAATAACTCCCAATTTGGGGAACATACCACCGGGAACATAGGATATGGGTATCGCCTTAATGATTACTGGCGCGTGAATGGAAGCTTTGGTACAGCCTTCCGGGCACCGACCTTTAATGATTTATATCTTCCATTTCAGGATTATGGATTTGGCTATACCTATCAAGGCAACCCCAACCTTAAACCTGAAACATCACGCAATACCGAAGCGGCCGTTGTCTACGATCAAGGACATCACCGTATCAGCTTGACGGCCTACCATAACGAAATTGACAACCTGCTGGTGGGTACAAATGGCACCCTGACAGATTTTCCCAGCAATGTAGGCTCCGCCAAAATTAAAGGCGCCACATTAAGCTATGAGGGCTGGATAGAAAATTATCACCTGCGAGCAAGCGCAGATGTACAAGATCCACGGAATGAAGATACCGGAAAAGTGATTGCCCGTCGGGCACGTCAATATGGCTCTCTCTGGCTGGGGCAGGTATGGGGAAAGTTTGAGATCGGGACAGAAGTAATCGCCAGTGGCAAGCGCTTCAATGATCCTGAGAACCAAATCGTTATGGCTGGTTACACCCTGGTTAATCTCACTGGAAAATACAAAATCAATGAAGACTGGTCATTGAATGCAAGACTGAATAATTTGCTGGATAAAGACTACACCTTGGTAACAACCGCTACGACCTTCACCCCTACTGCACCACCGTACGGTACCCCTGGGACCAATCTCTTCATCAGTGTACGTTACTCGCCTTCAAAATAAAGTTCAGGCCCTTCATTTATGGAGGGTCTTTTTTTAAATCTACCAGTTTGAGGTTACAATCCAAGGCACTAAGCAAGCACAACGGAGTTTTGACGAAATGCCGCAGCACAACAAGCAGTCTTTCTGGGTGGGCGCTATCCTGATTCTTTTGATCATCGCCACTCGCACCCAGCATTTCGGCAATGATGTTTACCTGCCTGACGCCACGCTGGCGGTGCTGTTCATGGGCGGCTTGCTGATTACGAACACCGGTTGGCTGGGGCTGGCGCTGATTGCGGCATTTGGCATGGATGGGTATGCCATGGGCTGGCAAGGCGTGTCGGATTACTGCATGTCGCCTGGTTACTGGGGCCTGATTCCCACCTATGGCCTGGTATGGGGCGCGGGACGGTTACTGGCGGATAGTGACAAGCCATTTTCCATCTTGCCATTTGCATTGTTTGCCTGGGGCTCCACCAGCATTGCTTTTGTGGTATCCAATGCATTCTGGTTTGCGTTTTCAGACAAAGTGGATAGCCTGACCATTACCGAATTTAGCGTCCGCGTAGCCAAGTATTACATGCCCTATGTAGGCTACGCGTTGATGTATGTGGCGATTGGTTGGCTGGCAGCCCGTTTATTCAAATTGCGTATCGCCGCTCCCAGCCGCATATCGCTTTAATCTTTGTCGGGTAGCGTGTAGCGCCCCACGTCAGTCCATCAACATTCTCAGCCCGGCAATCTGCTGGGCTGCATGCATACAAGCTGGCAAAAAGTGTATCTCCAAACGCCTAACATTCGTTCCTCGCTTTTCCTCAACCGCATTTCCCCGCCTGTTTATTTTCGGCGACATCGCATATAATTCACGCAGTTGTTCAGGTGCCGAAGTCGCTATTCTGCGATGAGGTGAAACTGGGAAACAGGTGCGTTTTCACAAACAAACCCTGTGCTGCCCCCGCAACGGTAATTACGTGTGGTTGATCCTACACGCCACTGTGCATAGCCATGGGAAGGCGGATTAACAAAACGTATGAGCCCGGAGACCGGCCTGATGATTCAAGGGATTGCTGCGGGGTTGCAGCGTCACCAGACTCGCTTCAGCTGTTCTCCACTCTGTCTTGATTACCACGCCACAGGCGCAAGCGTTGCCGGGAACAGCATAAGGAAAATTCCATGCTTCACCGTTCTGCACTCGCCATCGCGTTTGCGCCTTTGTTTGCGCATTCATTCAATTCACTGGCGGCCGATACCACGCTGTCAGACATCGTCGTCACCGCCGCCCGCACCGAACAAAAAGTCAGCGATGCGCTGGGCGATATTTCCGTGATTACCCAGGATCAGATTCAGAAAGCCGGTCAGACGACCCTGGTGCAACTGCTCGCCATGCAGCCCGGCGTGCAGATCGTACAGAATGGCGGCACCGGCAAATCTGCTGATGTCTTTATTCGTGGTGCCAACGCCACACATACTGTGGTGCTGATTGATGGTCTGCGTGTGAACTCTGCCACGACAGGCACTACAGCACTTGAAAACATTCCACTCGACCAGATTGAGCGTGTCGAAATCCTGCGCGGCCCGGCCAGCGGCTTGTATGGCGCAGACGCCATCGGCGGCGTCATCCAGATTTTTACCAAATCCGGCAAAGGCAAACCGCGCCTGAATGCGAGCGTGGGCCTGGGCACCTATGGCAGCAGCAGCGCCACGGCAGGAATTGCTGGACGCGTAGAAAACACCAGTTTCAGCGTGCAGGCCGGCGCCAGTTCCACCAATGGCGTCTCTGCAATTGCGAATAAAACCCTGATCACGTATAACCCGGACGACGATGGTTACAGCAACCGCAATGTCTCACTCAAGCTGGCCCAGCACTTCAGCGAAAACCACGAACTCGGCATACAAGGTTGGTTGAACGAAGGCACCAATCACTACGATGGCGGCAACATTACCCCCCTCGCCAACCCTAGAAACCGCTTTGATTTTTATGGAAACCGCCGTCAAAACCTGGTCTCGATTTACAGCAAAAATCAGTTCACCGAAAACTGGCTGAGCAATTTCAGCGTCGGCCAGAGTGAGGACAATCTGGAGTCATTCAGCCCCAACACAGCCAATACCCTGAAAGTCCGTTCGCTATTCAAGACCACGCAGACGCAATATGCATGGCAAAACGACATCACCACGGATATAGGCTTATTTACCCTGGGTGCCGAGCGTCGCGAGCAAAAAGTGGAAGGAACCACCACATTTGCCAAGGATGAACGCAATATTCAGTCATATCTGACGGGCTGGCAGTACAAACTCGGCAGTCATCAATTTCAGGCCAACGCTCGCCTGGATCAGAATTCGCAATTTGGGGATAAAACCACCGGCAGTCTGGCCTATGGTTACCAGATCAACGCGGAATGGCGTGCACACGCCTCCTATGGCACCGCGTTCAGTGCGCCTACATTCAATCAGCTATATAGCCCTCTGCAATCTGGATTTGTTGGCAATGCCAACCTCAAGCCCGAAGAAGCCGAGAACCGCGAAGTGGGTCTGCAATATACGCAAGGCCATCATCGTCTGGGTGCCATTTACTACAAAAACAATGTCGATGACCTGATCGTCAACACTCGCGTCGGGACAGTATTAACCCCGCTCAATGTTAACGAAGCCGAGCTCAAAGGATTGACGCTGAGCTATAACGGCAACTGGGACCGCACACAAGTGTATGGCAATGCTGACTTCCAGCGCGCGGAAGATGCCAATACCGGCAACTGGCTGCCACGCCGCGCCCGTGAGCATGGCGCGCTGGGCTTAACCCAAACGTGGGGCGACTGGCAATTTGGCAGTGAAATCGAAAGCTCCGGCCATCGTTTTGATGATGCTGCCAACACCAATCGCTTGAGCGGTTACACCCTGGTAAATGTGTTTACCAATTACCGCATCAACCAGGACTGGTCAGTGAATGCGCGCGTCAACAATCTGTTTGATCGCGAGTATGAGTTGGCACAGAACTACGGAACCTTTGGTACTAATCTGTTTGTCACCCTGCGTTATTCGCCTGCGCTTTAAGGCGAGCAAAGAGCAGCGGCAAAACGATAGGCCATGCAAGAGGCAATGTTAAGGGAACATTTCATTTAAAATATTGAAATGTTCCGTTTCTTAAATACTTTAACCAGAAGGCAATCTCTCATGCTTAACCTCACCAAACAGCAACAGCTTATCGTCGGCTTACTGCTCGCAGCACTCATGATCATGACGCGTGGCAATCACTTTGCCAGCGTCAACCATCTGCCCAGCGCATCCTGGGCCGTCTTTTTCATGCTGGGCGTTTATCTGCGCCCAATGTGGGTATTTCCGGTTTTCATGGGCCTCGCCGCCGGTCTCGATTTCGCCTCAGTCAGCGCCAGTGGCGGCAGTGATTTCTGCACCAGCCCGGCTTATGGCTTCCTGGTACCGGCTTACGGCACCCTGTGGCTGGGCGGTCGCTGGTTCGCCAAGCACTACAGCTTTGCCATCAAATCCCTGTTCACATTGAGCGGCGCTGTGCTGGTCAGTAGCTTTATCTGCCACCTGTTCTCCAGCGGTGGTTTCTACTTCTTCTCTGGTCGCTATGCCGATCCATCACTGATGGAGTTCCTGCCACGCCTGACCAAGTACTATCCATCTTCCCTGCAAACCCTGGCGTTTTACATCGCCACCGCCGCCATCATCCACATCGTGATCAAGCTGGTGCGCGCTGATGCCAAGCAAGCCGCATGAGTGAGCAAGACCTGGGGCTGAACCAGCGCCATGCCGATCGCATGGCGCGCAAAAAAGCAGTGGTCGATGCCAAGATTGAGGCCGCCCGGGTAGAGCGCGGCCTGTTGCTGGTGAATACCGGCAATGGCAAAGGCAAATCCACCGCAGCGTTTGGTCTGCTAGCACGCGCGCTGGGGCATGGGCAGCGCGCGGTGGTGGTGCAGTTTGTCAAAGGCCGTTCCGACACCGGCGAAGAGGCCTTTTACCGCAACCAGCCAAATGTTACCTGGCATGTCATGGGCGAAGGCTTTACCTGGGAAACGCAAAATCGCGATCGCGATATTGCCGCTGCCAAACAAGGCTGGGCCCAGGCGCAGCAAGCCATGCAAGATAGCAGTGTCGGCGTGGTGATTCTGGACGAGCTCAATATCGTGCTCAAATACCATTACCTGGAGCTGGCCGATGTGCTGGCGGACATTGCCGCGCGGCCCGCCATGCAGCACGTGGTCGTCACCGGCCGGGCGGCACCGCCAGAGCTGATAGAGCAGGCCGATACCGTCACCGAAATGAATATGGTGAAGCATGCCTTTAAAAATGGCGTGCAAGCCATGCCGGGGGTGGAGTGGTAGCGGCGGCCTGCCCGGCCCTGCTGGTTTCCGCCCCGGCATCCAATCAGGGCAAAACACTGGTTACCGCCGCCCTGGCCCGCGCCTGGCGCGATAGTGGCTTGCGGGTGCGTGGTTTCAAATGCGGCCCCGACTTTCTTGACCCCATGATCCTGGCGACCGCCACCGGTCATCCCGTTTACAACCTCGACCTGGCCATGAATGGCGAGGCCGATATCCAGGCCAGGCTGCATCAGGCCGCGCTCGATGCCGATGTGATCATCATTGAAGGCGTAATGGGGCTATACGATGGTGCGCCATCCAGCGCCGATATCGCCGAGCGCTTTCGTATCCCCGTCGCCCTGACGGTAGATGCTGCTGGCATGGCGCAGACTTTTGGCCCACTGGCAGCCGGGCTTTATCGCTATCGCCCGGCGCTGATTCCGGCAGGTGTCATCGGCAACCGCACCGGTAGCAGCCACCATGCGGATTTATTGCGTCAGAGCCTGCCAGCCGATATTCCATGGCTAGGCGCCTTGCCAAAATCCGACAACTTTTCATTGCCAGAACGCCACCTCGGCCTGCATCGCGCCGACGAGATTGAGGATCTGGAGCAACGCATCAGCGCTGCAGCCCAGGCCCTGCTGGCCTCGCAGCCCGATGGCATCTTGCCGCTACCCCCGGCTACCGACTTCGCTGCGCCAGCCCACACCCCAGCCGATAGCTTCCGTCCGCTGGCGGGCAAAACCATCGCCATCGCGCGCGATGCGGCCTTCTGTTTTATTTATCCTGCCAATCTGGATTGCCTGCGCGAGTTGGGCGCCCGCCTCGAATTTTTCTCACCGCTACATGATCAGGCGCTGCCCGCCGCCGATGCCCTGTGGTTTCCTGGCGGCTACCCCGAGATACATGCCGCCACACTCAGCGCCAATGCCGCCATGCGCGAGGCATTGCAACTAGCCTGGCAAGCGGGCATGCCCATGCTGGCCGAATGCGGCGGCATGATGGCACTCAGTGACGCGATTGATACCACGCCGATGTTTGGCCTGCTGCCTGGCAGCACCAGCATGCAGCCGCGCTTTCAGGGGCTGGGCGTGCAGTTTGCCGACTTTGCCGATGGGCGCCTCAACGCCCACACCTTTCATTACTCCCGCATGGAAACCACCTTGCCACCTATGCAAAGCGCCATCACCCAGCGCGGAAAACCCGGCGAAGCCATCTACCGCCATGGCAGCCTCACCGCGAGCTATTTGCACTTTTACTTCCCCTCCAACCCACAAGCGGCCGCCGCCCTCTTCACCGCATGATGGCCCGGCTGCCTGCTTACACTCTTGGCGGCCTGCTGCTTGCGGCATTCACCCTTTCCAGCCCGCCTGCTTCCGCTGCCACGCTGTTCGGCATCGTCTCTGATCGCACCGCACCGGCAGTAGCCAATGCGGCGCACGTGGTACTTGCCAATAACGGCAAGGATAAAATCCTGCTGCGCACGCAATCGCAAGTGCTGGCGGCGGACGACAAAACGCTGGATCGCTGGCTGAAAAATGCCGATGCCGTGATGGCCATCGCCGTCTATGGCGAAGCCGCGCAACGGCTGCAAGTCCGGCTGGATCGCGCTGGCAGTAGCGATATCCGCAACTTCATCGCACTCAATGGCGAAAGCGGGCTTTCCATGCGCAGCCGCTTTGCTGGCGAACCCGTCAGCCGCTTCAAGGATGCGGCAGCGCTGACTCTCACCCAGAACAATCTCGCCCCGGAGATTGCCAGCGCCGCGCGCAACCATCCGGCGGCGGCACAATGGCTGGCCATGCATGATCTGTGGCAAGCCGGTGGCAGTGAAAACCAGGCCGCCTTCATCCGCTACTGGCTACACCCGCGTGGCACAGCGCCATTACCCAAGCCGCAGCCTGCCATGGTTTACCGCTTGCAGGGCAAGGAAATCGCGCCAACGGCCCTGCGTCTGAATGCCGCACCGGTACTGGTGGTGCTCGACCTCAATACCAGCGACCCGCAACCCGCTGATGCCATCTGCCAGGACAGCGCACGCCGCAAACTGCAATGCCTGGTGCTGATGGCGCGCTGGGGCGAAAGCTCGCGCGATGCCATCGCCCAGCTGAAAACCCTGGTAGCCCCAGCCAAGCCTGCCGGGCTGGTAGTGCTGCAGGATTTTGTGGTCGGCGCCGCCGAAGGGCGTGAGGCCGTCACCAGCCTGCTGTCGCAGCTCGATGTGCCGGTCTACAAGGCCATACGGCTCACCGACCGCACCGCCTCGGCCTGGCAGCTTTCGGAGGATGGCCTGCCGATCAACTCGGTGCAATACCGCGTGGCCATGCCGGAGATTCAGGGCAGCTCGCAACCTATCGTGGTCGCGTCCGCTGGCCCCGCCACGCTGGACAAACAAACCGGTGTGGAACTCAAGCTGCCACAGATGCTACCCGCCGAAATCGGCTCGCTGGTGACGCGGGCTATACGTTGGCAAGCCTTGCGCGACAAACCGAATGCCGACAAGAAAGTCGCGCTGATTTACTACAACCACCCGCCAGGCCGCCAGAATATCGGGGCCGATAATCTTGATGTGCCCGCCAGCCTGTTTGACATGCTGCATGCGCTGCAACAGGCGGGCTACACCACCGGCGAATTGCCAGCCTCGCCCGAGGCGCTGCTCGATATCATGCAGCAACGCGGCGTTAACCTGCCGGAAGACAACGGCGCCCTGGCCGAGATGCAGCAGCACGTCACCAATATGGATGCGGCAAGTTACCAGCGCTGGTTTGCCACCCTGCCCGCCGCCGTGCGTGGCGAGATGACGGAAGGCCCGCTCGGAAGATTGCACGCAGATATCGTCGCCGCGCAACAAGCCGGAGAAATCGCCATTGGCCGCACGCGCCTCGATAAAGCCATGCATGAGCTGTGCCACCTGCTGGAAGGCGCGGACCATCCCAAGCGCAATGAAGCCTTGCGCCAGCTTGCCGCCCTGCAAACCGGCTACGAGCAATGCCTGGATCAACACACCGACTGCAACAAGCTCACTGAGGACAAATCCCGCCTCGCCGCGCTGGGTATTGAAGGCCTGCGCGGCTGGGGTCAGCCACCGGGCAAGGTCATGGTGCATAACGGCAACATGCTGATTCCCGGCATCCGCTTCGGCAATATTTTTATCGGCCCGCAACCGCCACGCGGCTGGGAGGTGGATGAAGAATTGCTGCATGCCAACACCACCATTCCGCCACCGCATCAGTACCTGGGTTTTTACCACTGGCTGCAAGCCGATTTCGGTGCTGATGCGCTGGTGCACATTGGCCGCCATTCCACCTATGAATTCCTGCCCGGCAAGGCCGTGGGCCTCTCGGCCAATGACTACTCGCGCCTGATCGCGGGCGATCTGCCCGGCATTTATCCGTATATCGTCGATGGCGTGGGCGAAGGCACGCAATCCAAGCGGCGCGGGCTGGCGGTGATGATAGATCACCTGACGCCACCGCTCACCGCCACGCCGCTGTATGACCGCTTGCTGGAACTGCGGCAGGTAGTGGAAACCTACGAATCCTCCAGCTCGGACACCATGAAAATCGAAGCCGCCCGTGAAATGCGGCGGCTGGTAGAAGCCCTGCAACTGCGCTCGGAGCTGGAAGCCAGCATGGCCGATGTGCTGCAGGTGCGCGGCATCGGCTTTGAACAGACGGACGATGATTTGCTGGCACATGAAGTCGGCCATTACCTGACCAAGCTGCAGGAGAAGTTCATGCCGCATGGCCTGCATATCTTCGGCCGCCCCTGGTCGGAGTCGTCCTTGCAACTGATGCTGAACTCCATGGGCCGCGGGCAGGAGCACAAGGTGAGTGAGGCCACGCGCGATGCACTTGCCGCCTCGCCGGGGCTGGAAATGCATGCCTTTTTGCATGCGCTGGATGGCGGGTTTATTGCGCCGGGCAAAGGCAACGACCCGCTGCGTTCGCCAGAATCATTGCCCACTGGCCGCAATTTTCATGCGCTGGATGGCGATGTCTTGCCCACGCGCCTGGGCTTTCAGATGGGCGCCGCCATGGCCGACAAGGTCAAGCAGCGCGACAGCATCCAGGATAGTGAAGGCGTGATTCTCTGGGCCTCCGATGCGGTGCGCGATGAAGGCGTGATCGTGAGCTTTATTCTGCGGCTGATGGGCACCGAGCCGGAGTGGAATGCGCGCGGCATTGTGCAAAAAATGCAGCTCACCCCCGGCGTGGCGCGGCACGATGTCATCGTCACCACCTCGGGGCTGTTTCGTGACCTTTACCCCAACCTGATGCAGTGGATAGACACCGCTGGCCGCATGGCGCTCGCGGCCTCGGCAACGCGCATACGCCAGCAGCACCCTGAACTCAATGATGCGCTGGATGCCGCGCTGACTCCGCTGGGCGAAGCCCGGCAGGAAGCCGGTGAATCGCTGGAGAGCAATGGCGTGGCACTGCATTGGCTGCGCCGCACCCAGGCACTGGCAACCCAGGGTATGCCGCTGGCGCAAGCCGGACGTGAAGCCGCCTGGCGTATCTTTGGCGATGCCCCCGGCGCCTATGGCACCGGCATCAACCGCCTCACCGAGCGCTCCGGCAGCTGGAAAGACCGCAGCGAACTGGGCAACGCTTACCTCACCCGCATGGGCCATGCCTATGGGCTGGATGCCCAAGGCCAGCCCGCGCACGCTGTGTTTTCCACCGCGCTGGGCAGCATTGCCAACACCTACCATGGACGCGCATCCAACCTGTATGGCCTGATGGATAACAACGATGCGTTTGATTATCTGGGCGGCCTCTCGCTGGCTACTGAGCAGGTCACCGGCCAGCGTCCGGCGGCGCGCATTCTCAATCACAGCGATCCCAATAACGTCAGCGACGATCCGCTGGAAACCGCCCTGCTGATGGAAATGCGCGGCCGCTACCTGAACCCGAACTGGATACGCCCGCTGATGGATCATGGCTATGCCGGCGCGCGCACCATGGGCACCGAGTTCATGGAAAACCTGTGGGGCTGGCAAGTCACCCGGCCCGATATCATCAAGGACTGGGCCTGGGACGAAGTGAAGCGCGTGTATGTGGACGATGGCCTCGGGCTGGGGCTGGATAAATTCCTGGAAGACAAGCACAACGCCCATGTAAAGGCGCAGATGCTGGCGATCATGCTGGTTGCCGCGCAAAAAGGCTACTGGCATGCCGATGACGCCACCGTGCGCCAGCTCGGCAGCCAGCTCACACAACTAGTCAGCAAAAACGGCCTGCCCGGCAGCGGTCACACCGCGCCCAATCACCCCATGTGGTCGTGGCTCGCCGGCCACCTCAGCAGCCAGGATAACCAAGCCTTGCAGCAGGTATTATCCAAAGCGCGCGGGGACGGCCTGAATACCTATGGCCCCACTGCACAGGCTGAGGCCAACGCTCCGCGTCTGCCGGATGCGACACCAGAACCCGAGCCAGTGAACGCCAACAAGCCGGCCAGCAAGGCCGCGCAAAAACCGGCGCCCGCTGCCAAAACACCTCCGGCGCCGGTGCAAGCCGCACCCACCATGTATGAAGTCGCGGTGAAATCCGTGCAATTGCATCTCGGGTGGTGGTTGCTGGCGCTGCTGCCTGCGCTGGGTCTGGGTATCTGGCTGGGCATGCGCAAGCAACCGCAGGCTTGATCGGTGGGATATACAACGCTGACGATGACTACCCCGCATTGCAGGATGCGTCATCACCATGGCAGCCATCCCGGCATCACATTGTAAAAAGGACGATTTATGCTGTTTGACATGAACAATCTGCACGCGGCCATTACCAGCCTGCTCACGCCGGTGATCGCCATTCTGATCGCCTCGGTCGCCTTCGCTGTGCTGGAATCCGGCATTGCCATCGGCGAGCGGCTGTTTGGCCTGCGCCAGATGCGCCAGTCGGCCAGCGATGCCGTGATCAAAACCGCCCGCCACCGGCTGGAACGCGCCGATCTGCTGGCGCGCATTCCGCCCATGCTGGGGCTGATGGCCACCATTATCCCCCTCGGGCCCGGCCTCGCCGCGCTGGGTCAAGGCAACCCGGCGCAACTGGCGCAAGCCGTCACCACCGCGTTTGATGCCACCGTACTTGGCTTAATTGCCGGTATTGCCGGCCTCGTCATCGGCAAGCTGCGCCGCCGCTGGTATGAAGATGTGCTGGAATCGCTGGAAAGCTGAAGGCCTATCATGAAAACAAGCCCTACTATAAATACGGAACCCGCCGCTGCATCCCGCCCGGCCAAACGCCGCCTGCACAGCCGCTTTGACCATGACGATGAAGACCCACGCGCCAGCCTGGTCAATCTGGTCGATGTCATGCTGGTATTCGCCTGCGGCCTGCTCGCCGCGCTCAGCGCCGGTGGCCAGGCCATGATCAAACCCGCCAAGGAACTGGAGCGCGGCCGCGAAATCGCCGCGCCACCCAGTGTTTCCGGCAACCCCGGCAGCGGTTATCAATCCGTCGGCCAGGTCTACCGCGATGAAAAAACCGGCAAACTGCTGCTGATTGAGCAAGCCAACCCATCCGCCACCACTCAACCCTCAGCCTCACCGCAAGGAACCGCAAAATGAGCGACTTTCGTTACAGCGATGAAGAACGCGCCGCCATCTACCGCGCCATCGCCGAGCGGCGCGACATGCGCCATTTTTTGCCAGACCCGGTAGACCCCGCCACCCTGCAACGCCTGCTCAACGCCGCGCACCACGCCCCCAGCGTCGGTCTCATGCAACCCTGGCGCTTCATCCGCATTACTCAGTCCGCCTTACGCCAGCAGATACACGCCCTGGTGGAGCAAGAGCGCCAGCAAACCGCGCATGCCCTGGGCGAACGCGAAGCCGAATTTTTACGCCTGAAAGTAGAAGGCATACTGCAATGCGGCGAAGTCATCGTCGCCGCGCTGTGCGATGGCCGCGAACGCTACGTCTTCGGCCGCCGCACCCTGCCCGAGATGGACTTAGCCTCCGTCTCCTGCGCCATCCAGAACATCTGGCTCGCCGCCCGCGCCGAAGGCCTCGGCATGGGCTGGGTCTCTATCTTCGACCCCGAGCAACTCGCCAGACTGCTCAACATGCCAGAAGGCGCGAAGCCGGTCGCCGTGCTATGCCTGGGCCATGTGCCCATGTTTTACGCGCAGCCCATGCTGATTGAGGAGGGATGGGCAGAGGCGAAGCCCTTGAGTGAGATGCTGATGCAAAACCAATGGGATGAAAAAGCATAATGGCGCGAACGGGAGGCCTCAGGCACTCTCCGTCTTCAACACATAAGTACGTGCGATCAGGTCATGCAAGCCCTGTTTTTTGCTGGTGAAGGCAACCATGAGAAATCCAATACCAAGCAACAGGCAGGAAAGCAATTTGGCCCAATAGCGGGCATTAGCACGGCCCATTCCGAGGCGTTTGCCGCTGGCATCCGTCACTCTTAGCCCCAACATCCGTTTGCCCGGTGTTGCCTGCCATGCTGATGCTTCAAAGACGGTGAAGTAAAGCCAGGTCACCAGAATATTCAGAAGATAGGCCATGACTTCGTATAAAAATACGTTTTCCTCCTCGGAGGCTGAACTACCGATGAATAAACCATAGAACATGCCGACCAGCAGAACAACACTTCCTAAACCGATCACAATATTGTCGATCAAAAACGCAATAGTCCGGTACCAAAATCCTCCATAACTCTGGGATTGAGGATCCTGAAACGTCGAATTCAGCTGGGTACCACACGCAGAACAAAAGCTGGCAAATTCCTGGTTTTTCTCTCCACATTTAGAACAAAACATTTACGCTCCCTGAGTAAAATTAATTGAAGGCCGGCCCTGAATACGTTTTAAAATGGTCCAGCAAAGGCATGAAACACTGGCAGCTACCGCCAATATCCCGCAGGGATTATGTTCCAGGCCATCTGCCGGCGCGGTGCGGTGAGTCACGAAAGAGGGGATTAAGTAGCCCCCGGGACCGCACTGTGTGGCATACCCTCCGGTATCTGGAGACCTTAACCACGCAGCATCCCCGACAAACTACAATCTTCACGCACAGGCTTTTTATGTACCACCGCATCGTCTGCCTCACTACCGAAACCGTTGAAACGCTTTATCTTCTGGGCGCGCAGGATCGTATTGTCGGGATTTCCGGCTTTACCACACGGCCAGCGGCGGCGCGGCGCGAGAAACCCAAGGTTTCAGCGTTTACCAGTGCCAAGCTGGACAAGATATTGGCGCTGGAGCCGGATCTGGTGATTGGCTTTTCCAACCTGCAGGCGGATATTGCGGCGGCGCTGATACGGGCGGGGGTGGAGGTACATGTGTATAACCAGCGCTCGCTGGCGCAGGTGTTGCAGATGATCTTGAGCCTGGGTGTGTTGGTGGATAAGGCCGCCGAGGCACAGGCGCTGGTGGCGCGCTTGCAGCAGGAGATGGATGCGGTGCGTGAGACGGCGGATTATCTGCCGCGCAAGCCGCGGGTGTATTTTGAGGAATGGGATGCGCCCATGATGAGCGGCATACGCTGGGTGGGCGAGCTGATTGCATTGGCGGGGGGCGAGGATGCCTTTGCCGAGCTGGCGCAGTTTCCCTCCGCCAAGGACCGGATTATTGCGGACCCGCAGCAGGTGGTGGAGCGGCAGCCGGATATCATCATCGGCTCGTGGTGCGGTAAAAAATTTCAGCCGGAACAAGTGATGGCGCGGCCGGGGTGGGATACTATCCCCGCCGTGCAGCAGGGCTGGCTGCGTGAGATAAAATCAGCGGATATTCTGCAGCCCGGCCCTAGCCTGATTCAACATGGCTTGCGGCAGTTGCAGGAGATCATTCAGCAATGGGGCGCGCGGCAGGCCCATCAAAAGCATTGGAGTTAAGCATGTCTACCCATCTGATCCTCGGTGGTGCCCGCTCTGGCAAAAGCCTCTACGCCGAAAAGCTGGCGGAGCAAAGCGGCAAGACGGTGATTTATATCGCTACCGCGCAGGTATATGACAGCGAATTTGGCGAGCGCGTCGCGCATCATCGCAAACAGCGCCCGGCGCACTGGCCAACGGTGGAAAAGCCGTTTGGCTTGGCGGCTACCTTGCGCGAACATGCGGCGGCCGACCGCTGCCTGATGGTGGATTGCCTGACCTTGTGGCTGGCGCAATGCATATGCCCGGACTGTGCGCCGCCGGAAGGCGTAGACTGGCAGCAGGAGAAACGAGAATTGCTGGAAACCCTGCCGACATTGCCCGGCGAAATCTTGCTGGTAAGCAATGAAGTGGGCATGGGTATCGTGCCGCTGGGCGAGATCAACCGCCAGTTTCAGGATGAACAAGGCAGGCTGAACCAGGCGATTGCCGCCATTGCACCGCGGGTGACTTTTGTCGCCGCCGGGCTGCCACTTACATTAAAAGGATAATCATGGAATTTACACTCAAAGGCGAGTTCATTGAGCTTTGCAACCTGCTGAAACTGACCGGCATTGCCGACTCTGGCGGCCAGGGCAAAGCCATGGTGGCCGATGGTCTGGTAACGGTGGATGGCAAGCCGGAAAGTCGCAAGACCGCCAAGATACGCGCGGGGCAAGTGGTGGAGTGCATGGAGCAGACCATACAGGTGCTGGCGGCAGACCCGGCTTGATGGAGTTACCCGCCGCGCAGGCTGAGCGGGTGCTACAAATAGGGCGAGAGCCGCGCCCAATCCAGATGTTGTTCCAGCGCATCGGCCAGGCGATTCAGGCCATCTTCCCGCAGTTGCATGTAGTCATATTCCAGCACGATTTTCTGCGCTTCCAGATCAGGTAGCCCTGCCCATTGCAACAGGGCGCTGGTCGCCGAGGCCTGGTCAAACAGGCCATGCAGGTAAGTGCCTGCTATCTGGTCATCCACTGACATGGCGCCTTCCGGCGCGTCGCCGATATACAACATGGGCTGTTGCATGGCGGGGCCTTCGCTGACGCCCATATGAATTTCATAGCCCGTCACTTCCGCCTGATTACCGAAGCTGAAGCGACCGGCCACCTGCGCCAGTTTTTTATGCGTATGCAGCGTGGTTTGCATGTCAAACCAGCCAAAACCGGGGTCTGAGCCGGCATCGCCTTCCAGCCCGTGCGGGTCGTGAATGTGTTGCCCCAGCATCTGGAAGCCGCCGCAAATGCCCAGCACTTTGCCGCCGTAGCGCAAATGGCGCGCCAGGGCAGTCTCCCAGCCATGGGCTTTCAACGTCTGCAGATCGCCACGCACGTTTTTACTGCCGGGGAGAATAATCAGGTCAGCCGGCGGCACCGGCTCGCCCATGCTGATGAATTCGAAATGCACATGCGGGTGCAGGCGCAGGGCATCCATATCCGTGTGGTTACTCACATGCGGCAGCACGGGCGCGATCACACGCAGGCGGATGTCGTCCTTGAGCGCGACGTCGCGCGGCACGGCGTCTTCTGCTTCGATATGCAGCTGGTGCAGATAGGGCAGCACGCCCAGCACCGGCTTGCCAGTCTCCTGCTCCAGCCAATCCAGGCCGGGTTGCAGCAAGGCAATATCGCCACGAAAGCGGTTGATGACAAAGCCAATAACACGCTGGCGTTCGGATTCGCTGAGCAAGGCCAGTGTGCCGACAATGTGCGCAAATACGCCACCGCGATCAATATCGGCCACCAGCAGTACCGGACAATCCGCCGCCTCTGCAAAGCCCATGTTGGCAATATCGTTCTGGCGCAGATTGATCTCGGCCGGGCTGCCCGCGCCTTCCACCACCACACGTTCATATTGCTGGCACAGGCGTTGCCATGAGGCCATCACAGCTTTCATGGCCGTGGGTTTGTAATCGTGATAGCGCGTGGCTTCCTGATTGCCGACCACACGGCCATGAATGATCACCTGGCAGCCCGTATCACTATTGGGCTTGAGCAGCACGGGGTTCATATCGGTATGCGGCGGCAGGCCACAGGCCTGGGCCTGCACGGCTTGCGCCCGGCCTATCTCGCCGCCATCCACCGTCACCGCCGAATTGAGCGCCATGTTTTGCGGCTTGAACGGCGCGACACGCACGCCCCTGCGATACAATACCCGGCACAACCCCGCGACCAGCGTGCTTTTGCCCGCATCGGAAGTCGTACCCTGAACCATGAATGTTTGAACGGATGCCATTGGTCCATTATTCCATGAGTTGGCTGCCAACCCCAGCCCTATTGATTATCGCCGCCTGCCTGCTGGACTGGCGGCTGGGCGAGCCCA
Organism: Methylovorus glucosotrophus; assembly: GCF_009858335.1. Classification (NCBI taxonomy): domain Bacteria; kingdom Pseudomonadati; phylum Pseudomonadota; class Betaproteobacteria; order Nitrosomonadales; family Methylophilaceae; genus Methylovorus; species Methylovorus glucosotrophus. The sequence goes on along the minus strand of NZ_VMSE01000002.1, from coordinate 84,109 downwards.
CCCGCTGGCATCCCCTGGTGGGCTTTGGCACGTTGGCAGCGCGGCTTGAGCGCGCCATGAATCATCTGCAAGGTGCGTTTACCGGTCGCATTGCGGGCTTGCTGGCCTGGCTGATACTGCTGGTGCCTGCGGTGCTGGTCGCCATCTTCATCACTTGGCATCCGCTGGGCTGGGTCATCGACGTTATCCTGCTTTACCTCGCCATTGGCGCCCGTAGCCTGCACCTGCACGCCATGCAGGTTTTTGAGGCGCTGCAGGCACGCGACCTGGTACGCGCACGTGAAGCCGTTGGCATGATGGTCAGCCGCGATAGCAAAAAACTGAGCCGTGGGCAGATTGCCTCGGCCACTGTGGAGTCGGTGCTGGAAAATGGCAATGACGCCATTTTTGCCGCCATTTTCTGGTTTGCGCTGCTGGGCGGGCCAGGCGTGGTGGCTTACCGGCTGGCCAATACCCTGGATGCCATGTGGGGTTACCGCACGCCACGCTATCGCTATTTTGGCTGGGCTGCCGCCCGCCTTGATGATGTCTTCAACCTGATTCCAGCCCGGCTGACGGCGCTGGCTTATGCGCTTTGCGGCCATACCTGGTCGGCACTCAAATGCTGGTTCACCCAGGCACGCACCTGGTACAGCCCCAATGCCGGGCCCGTGATGGCGGCTGGCGCTGGCGCGCTGCAAGTCAAACTGGGTGGCCGCGCGCCCTACCATGGCGTGTGGAAAGATCGCCCAACGTTGGGGCTGGGAGCAACGGCCGAGCCAGCGCATATTCCGGCTGCGCTAGCCTTGATCAAGCGCAGCATGATGCTGTGGTGCGCGGGCGTTTTAGTGATCTGGCTGATCTGGAAACTGCTGCATGCTTGAGCATGGCGGCAACCTGCAGCAAGCCTGCATAGACTACGATCGCCCGATGGAAGCCTGGCTGGACCTCTCCACCGGCATCAGCCCACACGCCTTCCCGATTCCCCCTATCAGCCCTGCGCTCTGGCAACGATTGCCAATAGAAAACGATGCACTTCTGGACACCGCACGCCGCTATTACCAGCAAGAGCATGTACTGGCGGTGGCAGGCTCGCAAGCCGCCATTCAGGCGCTGCCGCATTTGCGCCCACGCAGCCGTGTATGGGTACTCACTCCTGCTTATGCCGAGCATGCCCACGCTTGGCGCCAACATGGCCATACCGTCACCGAGCGTGATCACTTGCCCGAAATGAGCGAACTGCAAAACGTGGACGTGCTGGTGGTGTGCAACCCCAACAACCCGACTGCGCGCCTGTGCCCGCCTGCGCAACTACATGCATGGCAACAGGCACTGGCGCCGGGCGGCTGGCTGATCGTGGATGAAGCTTTCATGGACGCAACACCGGAAAACAGCATCAGCGCGCAAGCCGCAAAACCTGGATTGATAGTGCTGCGCTCTCTGGGGAAGTTTTTTGGCCTGGCTGGGGCACGCGTGGGCATGGTGCTCGCCGCGCCAGACTTACTGGATCAATTACGGGAATGGTTGGGGCCGTGGACGCTGAGTGGCCCGGCGCGCCTGATCGCCACAGCCGCCATGGCCGACCATGACTGGCAACATGCGCAACGCCAGCGCCTGCAGCTAGACATAGAAAGAATGCATGGGCTACTGAATGCCGCAAGGATTTCGCCCACTGGCAGCACTGCGCTCTTCAGCTACTGGCAAGACCCGCGTGCTATCGAGCTGCATGCCCATCTGGCGCAGCATGGTATCTGGACGCGGCTATTTGCCCAACCATCAGCCATCCGGCTTGGGCTACCGCCCCCTGAAGGCTGGGATATGCTGCAACGCGCACTTACCGATTGGGCAAGCAAGTAATATCAGGGCTTAGCGCAGACTTACTTCCATACCCACGCTAGGCCATGGCATGCGCTGGGATACCGCTACTGAAGAGCAATTTCCCCTGCCGGATTTCACTCAGCGTGCGTCCGCAAGGCCTGTAAGCCCTGACCCACGCGAGCGACGACTGCCGACCAATCTCCCCGCTGGGCCTGACGGAACAATCTGGCGGTGGGGTACCAGGGGCTATCCTCCCGCGTCAGCAACCAGCGATAATCCGGCACAAAGGGTAGCAACACCCATACCGGTTTGCCCATGGCGCCCGCTACGTGCGCCACGGAGGTATCGACAGTAATCACCACATCCATTGCATCAATCAGGGCGGCTGTATCGGCAAACTGCTGCAGCGCAGCGCGGTGGTCTTGTATGGGCAGGCTCGCCATGACAGCTTCATCCGCTGGCCGCAGCTCTTTTTGCAGACAATGGAATTCCACCGGTAGCGTCATCAGTGGCGCCAGGCTTTGCAGCGGGATGCTGCGCTTGGCATCGCGCATATGAGTGGCGGAGCCGGACCAGACCAGACCCACCTTCAAGCGCTGCGGTTGGCCTGCAAGGGCGGGGAATTCAAATCGATGCGCTGTTTCTGGCACGCCCAGATATGGGATATGGGCAGGAATGGTAGCCAGTGTGGTTTCAAACGCCAGCGGCAAGCTCATGTAGGGGCAATAAAGGTCATACGCCTCAAAGCCCGTGCCGCGCTCTACCACGGTAAAGTCCGGCCCCATGGTCTTGAGCAGATTGACCAAGGCTGGCGGTGCCTCAAGAATGACCTGCGCTCCGGCGTTTGCCGCCAACCTGGCATAGCGCACAAACTGCACGGTATCGCCCAAGCCCTGCTCGGCAGTCAGTAGCAGGCGCTTACCTGCGATGGGGGCATCACCCAGCCACAGCGGTTGTGAGCATACACGGCGGTAGCCGCGCGGCGGGCCTTCCGCCTCCCAGCCGTGTTCAAACAAATGCCAACCCTGTTCAAAATCGCCATGCACGAGGCAGATCAGGGCCTTGTTCCACAGCACGGTGGCGTTGTCCGGCTCCAGTTGCAGGGCCTGGTTGTAATCCTGCTGGGCGGCATCGTATTGCCCCAGATCCAGATAGGCATTGCCGCGGTTGGAATAGACCTGCGGGTTATGCGGAGTCAAGGCAAGCGCAGCTCCGTAGGCCTCCAGCGCCTCCTCATGCCTGTCGAGAGCCAGCAATGCATTGGCGCGATTCAATGTGGCTTCGGCAAACCCGGGGCGCGCCGCCAGGGCAGCGTCAAAACTTGCCAGTGCAAGCGCATGCTGACGCAGGTGCTTGAGGGCAACGCCACGCCCATTCAAGGCCAGCGGATTTTGCGCTTGTACTTGCAGTACATGATCAAAATGGGCGATGGCAAAATCGTGCTTACCGAGCTCAATCAAGGCGTTGCCGCAGCTGGTATAGGCTTCCAGGTAGTCTGGCTTCAGATCAATCGCTTTATTGAAAAAGCTGAGTGCATCCTGCCATTGCCGCCGCTGGTTCAGAATAATGCCCAGATTATGGTAGGCCTCGGCGTAGTCCGGGCGGTATTGGAGGGCACGCTGGTAATATGCCTGGGCGGATTCTGCATGGCCCAGCATCATGCAGGCATTGCCTGCCAGGAAAGCACTGGCAGCATCGGTCTCGCGCAGTTGCAATACGCTTTCCAGCGCAGTGAGCGCTTCTTCATAGCGTCCCAGCGCATAACATGCCTCGCCTATCATGGCCCAGATATCGGCTTGCTCCGGGTTGGCGCTCAAGAGACGCATGCAGAACTCAATGCATGGTTCATGACGCTGAGTCTGCAAATAAAGGCTGGCCAACAAGGTAAGCAAACGGCTGTCTTCCGGAAAACGGGTGAGCAGTTGCTGATACACCGCTTCGGCAGCCTGCCAGTCATGCGCGGTTTGCAGCTGCATGCCGCGGCGCAAGCCAACCTCCAGCGGCTCAACACCGGCAGGCGGCTGTTTTTGCGGGGGCGCAGCGGGCCGTTTATTTTTCATGCAGTTGACTCCCTGTTTTCAGCAAGCCGTTTTTCGGCCGCATCCTTCTTCATTTTTATGTGAACGCTTATGACGGACTGCCCAAGGCTAGCAGATCCATCCTCACCTGCTCCACCACACTCGCCCAATCTCCGGCTACCGGTTGCCGGTAAAGCCGTGCCGTGGGGTACCAAGGGCTATGTGGACTATCCAGCAGCCAGCGAAAATCCGGTATCCATGGCAAGAGCACCCATAAGGGTTTGCCCAGGGCTCCTGCCAGATGCGCGACGGCGGTATCGACCGAAATCACCACGTCCAGCGTGCTGATCAAGGCAGCTGTATCGCTAAAATCCTTGAGGCGGCTGGTATAGAGATGCATCCCGGGCCATTCGGCCAAGACAGTCAGGTCTGCCTCACGCACGTCCAGCTGCAAGCAATGCAGCGCTATCGGCAAATCGCGCCAGGATTGCAGGCTCTGCAACAGCAGGCTACGCCGGTGGTCATTGCTATGCGTGGTAGAACCAGACCACACCAGACCTACGCGTGGTTTATTACCAGAGGCATGCGAAAAGCCCGCCTTCAGCCTTTCATCGGCATGCAAATAGGCGGGGTAAGCAGGCACACCGGCTTGCCCGGCATTGGCCCATGCCAGGGGCATGCTGAGCAAGGGGCTATGCAGGTCAAATGCCGGCAGGGCTTGCCCGGCGGCAACAACCTGCAGCTGCGGATGCATAGTCTGAATAAGCGCCTGCAAGGGCGGCTGCACTTCAAGAATCACTTGCGCACCCTGCTCCATGGCCAGCAGCGCATAGCGGCTAAACTGGATGGTATCGCCATAGCCCTGCTCTGCCCACAGCAGCAAGCGCTTGCCCGCCAACGGGGTATCGCCGAGCCAGCGCGGCTGATCGAACCTGCGCATCAGGCCACGTGCTTCGCCTTCGGTGTGAAATCCATATTCATAGAGTTTCCAGCCCGCCTCGTACTCCCCCAGCAACAAATGCAGCAGGGCTTTGTTCCAGAAGAACCGGGGCTGATCGGGTTGTCGGGCAATGGCCTCGTTAAAATCCTGCATGGCCAGGGCAAAGCGCCCCTGATCCAGATGCAGGTTGCCACGATTATTAAATGCCAGCGCCGAGGGATATTGCGCAATGATCTGGTCATAAAACGCCAGAGCCAGCTCGGCATCTCCCGCGTCTGCCAGGGTATTGGCAAGATTGAGGTACAGCGCAGGCTGATCAGGCTCAAGCTCGATGGCCGTCTGCAAGGCAGCGATAGCCTCATCAAAGCGACGCGCCTTTTGCAGGGCGAGCCCACGGTAATGATGGATAGCGGCGTCTTGCGGCGCGGCAGCCAGCGCATAATCCAGATGCGCGATGGCAAATTCGTATTGTTTGAGAGAAGTTAGCGCCCGCCCACACCCCACCAGCGCGGCCAGATTATCTGCCTGCTGCGCCAGCATCTGGTTGTACTGTTCCAGCGCAAGTTTGTAATTCCCCTGCGCCAGGGCCTGGTCGGCGCGTTTTGCCAGGGTCGCCAGTTCGCCCGCCCCGGCGTTTTTTTTCTGACTGGATGGGGTGGACGATGTAGACATAAGGTCAGGTTACGGGGCTCAGCGGTTAACAAAGCCGACGCGCATTAGCGGCCGGTCACGGTCAAGATCAATCATCAGTTTCGTGACACTAGCATAGTCGATGTGCAGTCTAAACACGTTACTGAGGGGTAAACCCAGCGCAAATCCGGTGAGGGCGCGTATGACCCCGGCATGCGTGAAGGCAACATGCACGCCCGTGCCTTGGTTCGCCAGCTGCTCGACGAAGGCCTGCGCACGTTGCGAGAGATCATGGAAAGATTCGCCATTGGGCGGCGCCAGTTTGACATGTTCGTCCGCCCACTCATCCAGCAGGCCACGGGGAATGTCGTCCCAGGATTGCAGTTCCCAATCGCCAAAGTTGAGTTCCTTGAGACGTGCATCCTGCTGAATTTCGTGCTTGGTCCCAGCCACAGCTTGCGCCAGCAAGAGGCAACGCTGCAATGGACTGCTATGGAAGGAAGCGGCTTCAATATGGGCGATTTTAGGCCGTAGTGCCGTCACCTCTTCTTCAAAGGTATGCTTGACGCCGATATCCGACTGCCCGTAGCAGATCCCCGGTGCGATATCCGGCGTGGTGTGCCGCACCAGATACAATTCCATCACTGGCTTAGACATGCCAACACTCCCAGATAAAACATGATTTCAGTCAACTGCTGCATGGCGCCTACGCAATCTCCGGTGTAGCCGCCAAGGCGACGCTGCAGCACGGCGCGAAACCACCACCACACCAGGGCCACTGCCAGCAGCACCAGTGGCAAATCCCAAAGTGGAATACACCAGGCGGCGCCCAGCAAAGGCAGCAAGCCTGTCAGCATGGCAAATGCCAGTGCTCGCTTGCAGAGTGGCTGGGTCATGCCCCCGCCTTTGCCCTGCGGACGCACGTATTCCAAGGTTTGCATCAGCCATACGCCCGCCAGGCGGCTCACGCTATGCCCTGCCAATACGGCCCATAACATCACCCCTGAAGACATGGCGGACAAGGTACTGAATTTGAGTAAAAGCATCACGCCCAAAGCCAGCACGCCGTAACTTCCCACTCGCGAATCATGCATGATGGTGAGCACACGCTCTCGATCCAAGCCGCCACCCAGGCCGTCCACTGTATCGGCCAAGCCATCTTCATGCAGAGCTCCTGTGAGCCATATACCGGCTGCCAGCATGCAAATTATGCTGACCCCATGCGGTAGCAGCTGATGCACAACGATATACACCGCGGCCATGCCAGTACCGATGATCCAGCCCACCAACGGGAAAAACGCGGAAATCCCGGCCATGTCAGCAGGCTTGAAATCCGGCTTGGAGGGGACGGGAATGCGGCTGAAAAACCCAAGTGCCAGCAAAAATGGATGGATGAACTTCACGGCGATTTAAGCGCTCTTGCCATCCACACCGGCGGATTCGAACGAGGCCATTTCATTCATGAAATTGGCCGCGGCCTGCAACAGTGGATATGCCAGCGCGGCGCCGGTGCCTTCACCTAGCCGCAAACCGATGTCGAGCAAAGGTTCCGCCTGCAGGGCCTGTAGCAGACGCCGATGCCCTTGCTCGCCAGAGCAATGGGTAAATACCGCGTAATCCAGCACAGCCGGGGCGATACGACTTGCCACCAGCATGGCGGCGGTACAGATAAAGCCATCCACCAGTATCACGGCCTGCTTTTCTGCCGCGCCCAGCATGGCGCCTGCCATCATGGCGATCTCCAGCCCACCCACATGCTGCAAGGCGGATAAAGGACTGTGCAGGTGCGGAGCATGATGTTGCAGCACCTGTTCCACCACATCCACTTTGCGCTGCAGGCCCGCATCGTCCAGCCCTGTGCCCCTGCCAACACATGCCTGGGCAGGCAGCTGGCACAGCGCCGCCATCAGGGCCGCTGCCGCCGTGGTATTGCCTATGCCCATTTCGCCAAACGCCAGCACGTTGCTGCCTTTCGCAATCTCGGCATGCGCCAGTTGTCTGCCAATATTGATGGCTTTTTCACATTCGGCTTCCGACATCGCAGGTGCTTGCAGCATGTTCTGCGTGCCCATCGCCACCTTGTGCGAGAGCAGCATGGGGTGCGGCGCAAAATCATGATTCACACCGGCATCCACCACACGGATATCCATGCCCACCTGGCGGGCAAACACATTGATTGCGGCCCCACCCTGCAGAAAATTCAGCACCATCTGCATGGTCACCGCCTGCGGATAAGGACTGACGCCCGCCGCGACAATGCCATGATCCGCGGCAAATACCATCATCACCGGCTGACGCAACACCGGATCCAGACGCTGCTGTATCAGCCCCAGCTGCAGGGCGAGCCCTTCCAGACGGCCAAGGGCGCCCAATGGTTTGGTTTTCTGGTCAATTTTGTGCTGCAGGGCCGCAGAAAGGCCGCGGTCCAGCGTTTGAATATCAGGAATTTGCATGAGAACGGCTAACAATGAGTTGGCACCATTTTAATGGCAGGGCGGCAAAATATCTTAAATTCTTTGCGTGAGCGCAGATTGGCAATGACACAGCTGAAATAAGTTTGCTATAATGCGCGTCTTGTTTGCGAGCCGAGTGCTCAAAAACGCCGGCCGGGTAGCTCAGTTGGTAGAGCAGCGGATTGAAAATCCGCGTGTCGGCAGTTCGATTCTGCCCCCGGCCACCAATATCAAGCGCCCAGCTTTTAGTTGGGCGTTTTCATTTCTGCTCCCACCCGCTTTTATTTTTTAAGTATTTTTTTGAGAGGCTACCGCCTCGTTCACCGGCGAGTGCCTGATAGCCCGCATCAGGGGTTAAGCATCGTCATGCCGTTTGAGGTTTGGCTGCTGCATTCCGCTCGCCATGCTTTTCCTGATACATGGCTTTGTCAGCGTGCTTGAGCAAGGCATGCCTGTCCTGCCCATGATCAGGATAAAGAGCGATGCCAATGCTGGGGCGAATGGCGAGGCGATGCCCATCAATCTCAAATGGCTGGGCCAGCACTCCGCGTATTTTTTCCACCACCATCGCCGCCTGATCCGGCGAAGAAATATCCTGCAGCAACACCACAAACTCATCCCCACCCAGGCGCGCCACCATGTCAGTTTCGCGCATGCTGAGCTTGAGACGAGCCGCCACTTCCTGCAGCAACGTATCGCCAGCGTCATGTCCCAGGCTGTCATTGACCTGCTTGAACTTGTCCAGATCCAGGTACAACAGGGCCAAGTGGCGTTGCTCGCGCTCGGCAGAGCTCAGTGCTGCTTCCAGTTTATGGGTGAGAAACTCGCGATTGGGTAAAGTAGTGAGGGCGTCATACTGGGCCAACTGCTGCAACCTGGCCTGCATCTTCTGGCGCTCAATGGCGGTAGCAATCTGCGTGGATATAAATTGCAGCAGCTCCTGATCTTTCAGCTGATAGCTGATGCCACCCAGGTAGCGCTTTATCGTGAGCACGCCTATCATGCCTTTTTGCGATTTGAGGGGGACACCAAGCCAACTCAGCACATGCGGCTCAAGCGCGTTTTTCACCAGAGCGCTCCCCGCAGCAATGTCTTCTGCCGTCAGCAGCAAAGGCTGGCCACTCCGTATAATCTCGGCGCACAAGGTACCGGCGGCAGGTTTGGAGGGCTGCTCGGTCCATTGCAGATTATCCACCAGGTAGGGGAACATTAACTGATCCTTGTCCTCGTCGTAGAGCGTCACCGAAAAGCAGTCCGCAGGGAGCAAGCTGCCGACAATATGATGAATGCGCTGAAACAGCGAGATGAGGTCTTCCGCCGCATACGCCGCCTCTGAAATGGCATAGAGCGCAGCCTGCAACGCCTCGGCGCGCTTGCGCTCGGTAATGTCGCGAGCGACGCCGATGCGCAGCTGGTCTTCAGGCGACCAGCGCGCCGTCCACATAATGTCGACAATCTGCCCATCCTTGCGGATATAGCGATTTTCAAAATACAACAAGGGATTGCCGGACATGACCTCACGCGCAGTCTCTGTGGTACGGTCAAGGTCTTCCGGGACCACCATGGCGAAGATATTCCTGCCCACCATTTCCTGCGGGGTGTAACCAAACACACGTTCGCAAGCCGCGCTTGCGACGACGATCTTGCCATCGACATCCACCGCCAGGACGGCATCCATCAGGAGGTCCATAAAGCTGGCCAGGAGATCGTGGGATTTTATTTCCATAGAGACTTCATCATGCACTAAAAGCAGACTTAAGAAAGACTAATAAAGCGTTGTGGCACAACGCCAGAAAAAGACGGATGCACAGATAGCGACCAAAAAAACATGATGTGTCACTCCACATGCTCACCGGGGATGGCGAGGGCTGATCTGCCTTTGCTGATTTTGCCTTCGCTTATTTACTATGATCAGACCCCGGAATACTGATCTCGTTACGCATAAAACAGAAAAATATCCCAAGCACTCAGCGAACACCACAGGTGATGACGAGATTTCATATTGCACAAGGTAAAAGTTCTGCAAATGCGGCCCGAGCACTCTTTTCTATAACGGCCGCACCCAGCAAAAAGCCCAGTCATGACTGGGCTTTTTGCTGGGGCAACTTGCCTGCTTGAGACGTTTACCCTACCGCGCGCAGTATCGAATTTCTGGCGCCATGGCCTTGCACCAGTGGCAGGACTTCTTCGCCAACGCGGTAAGCCTCTTCCAGATGTGGCGTGCTAGCGAGGATAAAGGCATCCGCCCCCAGTTTGACCAGATCATCAAGACGCTCTGCCACTTGCTCGTAGCTCCCCACGATGCCGTTGGTCTGACCACCCCGCAGCAGGCTGAAGCCGGACCAGATATTGGGATGCAGGATGAAATCACGGTAATTATCCAGCGTCTTCGGCGTGTTGTTGCGTTGGCGGTTGGCGCCAACCGAATCGCCGGTCTGCTGGGCAAAACGGGCATAGCGCTCCTTATCAGCCTCGCTCAGGTTTTCAAAGCCGCGCCGCACTTCGCGCCAGGCTTCTTCTTCCGTCGCCCGAGCCACAATATCCACCCGCACGGCGCATTTCACCTTGCGACCAAGCTTGTCGGTTTTTTCTTTTACCTTGTCGAATTTCTCCTTGAGCTGGTCAAAAGGCTCCAGCCAGGAAAGATAAAAGTCAGCGTGCTGGGAAGCCGAGACCAAGGCCGCATCCGAGGAACCGGAGAAGTAAATCTCAGGGAAATCCTGCCCGAGCAGCTGTTCCGGCAATGCCGCATTTTCCAGCTGATAGAACTTGCCGTGATGAGAGTAGCTGCCTCCCTTCCACAAGCCACGCAGCACATCCAGGAACTCGGTCGTGCGCGCATAGCGGTCATCATGCGGCGCGACATCGCCCCACCACAGTTGGGCGGGACCGCCGCCGCCGGTGATGATGTTGAACAGGGCGCGGCCATTACTCGCACGTTGCAAGCTGGCCGTCATGCGGGCCGCCGTCACCGGGTTGAGGAAGCCCGGCTGAAACGCGATCATGAAGCGGAACGTGCTGGTTTCGCGTGCCAGGAAAGACGAAATCGCCCATGGCTCATCGGTCATGGGGAATGAGGGAATCAAGCCACCATGAAAGCCGGAAATTTCGGCAGCGCGCGCCACCTCGGCAATATAGTCCAGACTGTTGAAGCCATCGCTACCGCCGCCGGCAAGGCCGCGATGCACAATGTGATCCCCCTCCTGCTGCGACCAGTCACCGCGATGGTGAAGTTTGTTGCGCAGTGAGCTGGGCTCGCCATGCGTAGGAATACGCCAGAAAATATCAATCGCCATTATCGTCTCCTTAGGCGGCCTGTTGTTGAGTTAAACCAAGGCGTGCACGCAGGGTGGGCAGCACCTGTTCGCCTATGCGGTAAGCTTCTTCCAGCGCGGGCACCGCGCCCAGCTGGAACACGGTAATACCGGCAGCGGCATAGTCCGTCAGGGTAGCAATGACCTGATCGGCATCGCCCACCAGGGTGGCGCGTGCCGCACCGGCGCCTGGCGTTTGCAAAGGCCACAGACCGGCTTGGTCTGGCAGGGCCGTTTGCCCTTGCTGCCGCGCCTGACGGGCGGCATCGTGCACGGCTTCTGCAGCGGTTTCACGTACCAGCAAATCAATGCGTAACGCTGCCTGCACCGGACGACCGGCTTTGGCAGAGAGTTCTTGCAAGCGCTCCAGATGCGGTTTCAACTCCGCCAGTGGCAGCGCTTCAAATACATGCACATCCGCCAGCTTGGCCGATACCGCAAGATCCGCCTCGGTTTGCCCAGTCAGGAATACCTGTGGTACCGCCTGGCCGGAAAGAGGCCCTTTAAAGCCACCTTCCAGCACTTCAAAGAAACGCCCCTTGAAGCTGTAGCCGGTCTCGGTGATCACATGCCGCGCCACCGTCACGAACTCTTCCGTACGTTGTGGAATATCCGCATCATCAATAAAGTCGCCATTGGCACGCCGTTCGGCCGCATCCGCAGGCGTCGCAATCTGCCAGGCAAACCGGCTGTTGCTGTAGCGTTGGTAACTCACGGCATTCTTGGCGGCATACACGGCAGAACCGCGGGCCGAATCAAAAGCCGCCAATACCTTGACGCGGCGTGTATTACGCGTCAGATAACCAGCCACGATCCAGGATTCTTCGCCTTGCGGATCGTTGGGCACCAGCAGGCCATCAAAGCCGGCTAGCTCGGCCGCTTTGCCAATCTGATGCAGATGGTCGTAATAATTGAATTGGCGGCCGCGCGGATCCGTCACGCCTGCCGTGAAATAAGGTTGGTCATCGCTACGCTCGCCGCGCAGCTTGACAGCAGCATCCGCCAAACGCCCATCTCCGCGCGTAGGCACCTGCCAGTAAAACTGGATAGTCATGTCGGTTTCCTTGTTGAAAGTTGACACTGTGGTCGACAACTGGATATTGCAGGATGCGTGCCCACCCTCACCCGCCAATAAAAACACATAAAAACCATGAACTTAGTACTGTTTTAAATTCAGCAGTGTGTGGGCAGCTGGTGCTGTGGCAACACGCCAGCTGCTGCTACAGCAACGGACTGTTGCCTGACCAACTGTCGCGTTGGGCAGGCTTCGTCACGCTAGGTAGTGGCAAAGCTGAAGCGATCTTTGGCCACGATCTCCGTCAGTGGACGACGCGGCGTGGGTTGCTCCCGGCTGCGCAAATCGTCTGGCAACCCCTCGGCGGGTCCCCTTTTCCCTACCGCGACCAGCGTTTCCAGACGATAGCCCTCCGGCACCCCCAGCAATACCTGCAGGGCAGCGCTATCGTAGCCGCCGATAGGATGAGTGCTCCAGCCGCTGGCCTCAGCCTGCAGAGCCAGATAAGCCCAGGCGGCACCCGCATCCAGTGAATGGCTATACAGAGGAGCAGGCTCACTGGCGCCAGGGCGTATATGTGTCGTCTTGGAAAGCAGGACCAGAAATGCCGAAGCCTGCGGCGCCCAGCGCCGGTTGTTCTCATTCAGGGTGTTCAGCAGCCCCTGCCAATCTGGCGAATCCGGCAGCAGATAGATAAAACGCCATGGCTGGGCATTATTGGCCGAGGGTGCCCAGCGCGCCGCCTCAAGCAGGGCCAGCAATGTCTCTTCGGAGATAGCCTCGCCGGTGAATGCGCGCGGCGACCAGCGCTGCAGAAAAACCGGTTCAATCGGATAGGTCGAACTACGGGAAATACTCATGTGTTTGCTTTCATGCTTATCAAGTGGATGGCGGGCCGGAGCGCGTACCCCCGGCCACGTGCTTAGCCAGTGATATCGGCCAGGTAGCGCCCGGTATAGGATTTGGCTTTATCCAGCAGTCCAGTACGCTGCCACTGCAACTCCAGCGCCCCCGGGGTATACAGCTGTGCGCCGCCGATCTGTTCGGCAATCGCCTGATAGCGCGCAGCCTCTTCAATAAACAGGATCAACTCCGAGGTTTTGATAATCCCCTTGCCCCAGAAATTGGCGCCGCCATTCGACTCCAGCAATGCAGGTGGTGGTGCGAGCTCAGGATGCTGATCGAGCCGCTCCTTGATAACGTCGTAAACACTGCGCGTGCGGTCCAGATGATTGGGAATCTCGCGGGCGGCCAGATGGCGGGCCGCGGCCACATACAAAATCGGAAATGGCTTGTGCGCCAGCGACCACGCCGACAGGAAATTGGTATGGGCATGGATGACGGTATCAGCGTCCAGGCGCGATTCACGCAGGATATGGTCGGGATGCTGGGCGAACTCGGTAATGGCAATGCTGGGCGACTGATCACGCGCCAGGCCGCCTGGGAAGCGGATATGCAGCAATTTGTCGTGCCCTGGCACCAGGTGGGTGACATGGTAAGTCAGGCTGGCAGACAGGGTTCCGTTGCGACTCAGCACACCAAAGGCATGAATGGCATCGGCTTTGGCATCTTCCACGTATGAAATCAGGTCAATCTCGGACAGCGGGTTAGACATGGGGTCTCCTTTACATTAAGAGGTTTTATTAATGGCGTGATAGCCAGACCTCCGATGCATTGGCAATGCTTGTGCCAGCCCATGGCATTTATATTGGGGCCATACGTCTATCTCTTATTTTTCAATCGACTAGCCTCTCCGCGTGGTCTTTTTTTCTCCATTTTCATCGGTATTCACTAGCGCCCTCTTCATGCGTTTGTGCAGCACGCAACACTTTCTCCACCACTGCTGATGCTGGAGCAACAGTCGCGATTTTTTCGTGTCCGGAGATTCCTGCAGGCACATGAAGGTCCGTTGTTGCCCTGCCAACAGTAAACGCAACAGACCCACCAGAAATTGTTGCTGCAAAAACAGCAGCAAGTGAACAAGTGCGACACGCCTGTGCATTTAAATCTTTTTACAACAATCAGTTAGCGTTAATTCCAAACAGCCATCCACCGCTGGCACAGATTCTGCGCTAGCCCATGTCGTCGTTTATTTATTTGCACTTAACAGGAAACAACATGACCATAACAACGAGCAGCCCATCAGATCAGCCGGCGCAAACGCGCTTTATCGTTAAACCTCTATTGCGTGCGTTGAGCAGCGTCTTCATTGGCAGCCTGGTCATCAGCCAGGCCTATGCCGCTGATGCCACGCCAGCCAATGACGCCTCTACGGCGCAGACCAAATCCGCCGAAGATGGCAAAAGCGACACCGGCACTACCGCAGCAGCCCAGCCAGCCACCGTGAATAGCCAGGGCGAAAGTGAAGCTTCCCTGGGCAGCGTGGTGGTGACCGCCAACAAGCGTGAAGAAACCGCACAGAAGGTGCCAACCGCCATCACCGTATTAAGCGGCAAGGAGTTGCAGGACAAAGGCATAGGCAAATCCGCAGGCGAGGTACTCAACTACGTGCCCAATGCCTCCGCCAACACCCAGTTCAATGGTCGCCCACGCTGGTGGATTCGTGGTGTGGGTTCCGGTCAGCAACAGATCGACATGGCCAGCCCGGTAGGCATCTACCTGGATGATGTCTATATCAGCAATGCCACTGCTAGTGGCTTCCCGCTGTTTGACCTCGACCGGGTTGAAGTCCTGCGCGGCCCCCAAGGCACGCTGTGGGGCAAGAACACCACTGGCGGCGCGGTCAACATCATCAGCAAAAAGCCTTCGTTCAATACGGGTGAAAATTATGTGAAGGCCGATATCGGCAACTACGGCTCGCGTATTTTTGAAGGGGCCGTCGGCGGCGAAATCGTCAGCGAGCGCGTGGCTGGCCGTTTGTCTTTCTATGATCAAAGCAGCGATGGATTCTTCCGCAACCAATTCACTGGCCAACGCGATGGCGCGATCAAGGACACCGCCGTGCGCGGTCAATTGCTGTTCCAGCTGACCGATAATCTGGAAGCCCTGCTCAATGTGCACCGTCGCGACTACACAACCGATGGCAGCATTCAGACCGTGATTGGTGCCGGCCCGGGCGGTGCTTTCCGCTTTGGTTATGTCCCCAGCACCAGCCGCAAGGATGTTAGCTCGAATGCCGAAAACAGCGGCGACTCAACCCAGAATGGCGCATCGCTGACCTTGAAATGGGATCTGGGCAAGTACTCGCTCACGTCCATTTCAGCATACGAAGATTGGGATCAGACCGTGCTGAATGATGCTGACAACAGCGCACTGGAACTCTCCCGTGGCTATACCAAGGCCGACAGCAAGCAGTATTCACAGGAATTCCGCTTCGCGTCACCACGTGAAGACCGCTGGAACTGGCTCTCGGGTGCACATTTTTTCAAGGAAGACATCAGTTCCTACAGCGCTGCCGCCCGCTTGCCTAATGGCAGCGTGCCAGCCTACATCGGCACCAGCACCAACGCTCTGAACAACTTCAGCTACACCGATTACGATCACAAGGCTTCCAGCTTCGCGCTGTTTGGCAGCACTACATATAACTGGACAGACGCCTTCAAGACCACCGTGGGCGCGCGCTGGTCGACCGAAAAGAAAGAAGTCGACATCAGCCGCCGCTCGGCCTCTGGTGCTGGCATTACCGCTGCCAGTTGGGACAACCTGGGTCAATGGTGGAATAGCTACATCGGCAGCTACAACAATCCGACTGGCCTCGTGACCAACTTCGATGCACATCAGGAAAAACGCTGGGATTCGTTTACCTACGATTTCACGCCGGAATACAAGATCAGCGACACCAGCCGCACCTTCTTCAAGTTTGCGCACGGCGAAAAGTCTGGCGGCTTTAATACGGCCGCGACAGCGACCGCTGCCCTGAACACAGTAAAACCGGAAAAGCTGAATGCCTATGAAATCGGCTACAAATCCGAATGGCTGAACGGTCGTCTGAATTTCAACACGACCTTGTTCTACTACGATTACAAGGATGTTCAGGTGAACGTGGTGGGCTTGCCTGCGGGTGCCACTACCACCGTATCGTATCTGCAGAATGCGGATAGCGCGACGGTAAAAGGCGCGGAGTTTGAAGTGGAGGCACTGCCGACCAGCAATCTGCGCCTGATCGGTAATATCGGCTTGCAATCCGGGGAGTTCGACAAACTGCAGGTACAGAACAGCACCACCAACTACGACGGCAACGATCTGGTACGTACCCCCAACCTGAATACCTTGCTGTCAGCCAACTATCGCATTCCATTGGCGAACGACAACAAGATCGTGACCAGTCTGGATTGGCGTTATACCGGTCAGCAATATTACTTTGTAAATGCACAGAACACCGCGCAGAACACCTATTACAAACTGCTGAGCCAGGAAGGCTACTCCATCGTCAATGCACGCGTAACCTGGAGCACCAAAGGTGATCGTCTGGCCATTACCGGGTACGTGAACAACCTGTTTGACAAGGAGTATCTGGCACATGCGTTGCCAGCCACGCCTGCAACCGGTTCCACCGCTATCTATGGCGCACCCCGTACTGCTGGTGTATCGCTGACACTGCGTTTCTAAACAGAGCCCCTGTAGCGGATATCCGGCCACGTGCCGGGTATCCGCTTTTTACGTTTTATGCGAGGCACTATGTCCATCTCCCCCACCCATCCGCTACTCCGCTGCCTGTGGCTATATCGCACCATGCCATGGCGCTTCAGCCTGACGGCCCTTCTGTTTTTACTGGTGAACGCCGGCATGGCCTGGCAACTCTGGCTGATCGGCCATGCCGTGCAAGCCGTGCATGACGGGACAGCCATCAAGCTCCTGCCCAATGGCCACTATGATCTTGCCGTGGCCTGGTACTGGATCGCCATTATTCTTGCTGTCGCTACCGGCCGTGGCATCCTGCAATACTTTGCCGGCGTGCTGTCGCTGATCATTGGTCAGGATCTCCTTTCGCTGCTGCGCGAGCGCATTCTGGTGCAGGTGCAGCGCCTGGACCTCGCCTACCACCTGCAGCACGGGGTAGGCGAAATGGTCACCCGCACCACGCGCGATGCCGACAAGGTGCGCGATGCGCTGATCAACTTCTGGCGCCAGGTGTTTGAGGCCAGTGTGTGGATACTGGTTTCCATCGGCCTGCTCTGCCTTTACAACGTGTGGCTGGGCCTGGGCACGCTGGCTTTCGTGCTGGCAGGTATTGCCATTTTCATTCGCCAGACCGATCAACTGGTCACGCTGGATCGCGCCGTGGGCCAGGCGTATGACCAGGTGAATCAGGAACTGAGTGAAGGCATTAACGGCGTGCGCGTGATCAAGGCGTTTGCCCTGGAATCCTCGCGCATTGGCGCTTTTGAGGGCTTCGTGCAGACCTTTGTGCGCCATGCCCACACAGCGCTGGCCTACGCGGCGGTTCATACGCCACTGCCGCAAACGCTGGTTGCGCTTTCCCAGGTCTGGATTCTGGGTTTTGGTGCCTGGCTGATCCAGCAAGGCCAGCTGGAAGTCGGTGCGCTCATTGCCTCCCTGCTGGTCGCCAATACGCTGATTTTCCGCATTGAGCCTATCGGCCGCGTGATGCAGGTATTTGCCGATGCCCGCTCTTCCGCTGGCCGCATCTGGGAGCTGCTGGACGAATCACCGACCATCGTGGGCGGTAATGACAGCATCCCCAAAGTAGCGCTCGGTTTCCGTTTGCACGATGTCACCGTACAAGCCGCCGGTGGCAACGCCATTTTGCAGCATTGCCATTTAAGCGCAGCCCCGGGGGAAATCCTGGCGCTGGTCGGCATTACCGGTTCGGGCAAAAGCACCCTGGCCGCTCTGCTGCCAAGGCTGCTGGATGCGAGCCATGGCAGTGTGGATATTGGTTCTGCATCGTCTGGGTGGCAAAACGTCCACCAGTTCCGCTTGGATGAGTTGCGGCGACGCATCCATGTCGTGCCGCAAGAAAGCTTTCTGTTTTCCGATACGCTGGAGGCCAATCTGCGCCTGGCAAGACCGCAGGCCAGCGAAGCCGAGCTGCTGGAAGCGCTGGAGCTGGCGGCCGCACGCGATGTGCTGGACTCGCTGTCGGATGGCTTGCAGACCCGCATCGGCGATCGCGGCATTACCCTATCTGGCGGGCAGCGCCAGCGCATCAGCCTGGCCCGCGCCTTCCTGGCGCATCCCAGCATCCTCATTCTGGACGATGCCACCAGCGCACTGGATGCGCTGACCGAGCGCCGCGTGCTGGATAACATTCGCCGCCTGCGCGATGCCAGCGGCCAGGCGGTGACCGTGCTGCTGATTGCCAGCAAGCTGTCCACCATTCTGCTGGCAGACCGTGTCGCCGTGCTGGACAAAGGCCGTATCGTGGCCGAAGGCCAGCACACCCATTTGCTTGAACATCATGCGGAATATCGCGAACTGGTAGGAGTCCATCATGGCTGAGTCCCTGCGCCAAGAGCGCGCCCTGAATGACATTGAGCTGGAGCAAAAGCTCGCCAAAAAGAGCCTGGACCGCAATATGTTCTGGCGTTTGTTACCGCTGCTGGCGCCGTATAAAGGCCGTATTGCCGCCATTATCGGCATTGAGGTAATACTGGTCGGCATCATCTTTTTGCGGCCATGGTTTGTTGGCCAAGTCATCGATCACGGCTTTATCCAGACCGCAAAAGGGCTAGTACTCAATACACCGCTGCTGGTATGGATGGCGCTGGGCATGGGGCTCACCTGGGCGCTGCGCTTTGCCTTCGCCGCAGTCTCGCAATACCTCGCGGGCTCGACGGCCATTCACATCCTCAACGCCCTACGCGTGCGGGTATTCCGTCATATTCAGGCGCTCAGCATCCGCTATTTTGATAGCACCAAGGCCGGTCGTATCATTTCGCGCGCCGACCGCGATGTAGATGCGCTGGAACCCCTGCTGATCCAGGGGCCGCCGGAGCTGTTGTCTGCGGTGCTGCGCCTGGTGGGCGCGGCGTTTGCCCTGTGGTGGATTTCGCCCAAGCTGCTGCTGGCCCTCGCCAGCATCACGCCATTGCTGATCCTGGGCACCTGGCTGTTCAAGCGCATTTCGGAACACAACTGGGCGCGAGTGGCCGAAGCACGCGCGCGGTTTACCGCGCACCTGGTAGAGACTGTTTCCGGCGTGCGCATCATCAAGCAAACCGTACAGGAAGACGCCAACGAAGCCCGCTACAGCGCGCTGGTGGATGACTTCAACCAGACGCTGGTCAAGGGCAATATCCGCACGGGCTGGTTCCTGCCGACCACCCAGCTGCTCAGCACCGTGGGGCAGGCGGCCCTGCTGCTCGCCGGTGGCCTGGGCATTGCCCAGCACGAAATGACAGTAGGCCAGCTCGCACAGAGTCTGTTCTATGTGCATCTTTTCCTGGGACCGCTGCAGGAGCTGAATGAGCTCCTGGAACGCTACACCTCGGGCGCCTCGTCTGCCCAGCGGATTTTTCTCATGCTGGACACCGAGCCCGAAATCAATGATCCGGCGACCCCCCGCAACCCCTTGCTGCCACGCGGCAGCGTGGAATTTCGCGATGTGGTGTTTGGCTACCAGCAGGACGGCAGCCGCCCGGTGATTCGTCACCTCAACCTGCAGGTGGCGGCAGGCGAAGTGCTGGCCATCGTCGGCCCAACCGGCCATGGCAAGAGTACGCTGGTGCAGTTGCTGACGCGCTTTTACGAAGTGCAGGGCGGCGCCGTGCTGCTGGATGATGTGGATGTGCGGGAGTATCCGCAACAAGTGCTACGCCGCAAAGTCGGGGTCGTGCTGCAGGATAACGTGCTGTTTTCCGGCAGCGTGTTGCACAACCTGCGGCTGGCGGCGCCTGATTTCAGCGATGAAGAGCTGATTCGCGCCGCACGCGATCTCGGCGCCGACGAGGTACTGGAACGGCTGCCACAGGGTTACCAGACCGAAGTCGGGCCGCTCGGGACCTTCCTCAGCCACGGTCAGCGTCAGCTGGTGTGCCTGGTACGTGCTTATCTCGGCAACCCATCGGTATTGGTGCTGGATGAAGCCACCTCGGCAGTGGATATTCATACCGAACGCCGCGTGCAGGTGGCTTTCCGTCGCCTGTGCGAAGGCCGCACCGCCATCGTCATTGCCCACCGGCTCGCCACGATTCGCGATGCCGACCGCATTGCCGTGATCTGGCATGGCGAAGTGAAGGAGATCGGCAACCACACCACCCTCATCGCCAAGGGTGGCGCCTACAGCCAGCTGTACAAGGCGTATGAAGAAGCCTCCGTGCCCGAGCCTGACAGCTTGCGCTCTGTTGCCTAGGAAGCAGAACTGCCATGCCGCCTGTTGACTGCGAGTCACTGCAACAGCGGCATGCGCTGACCATTCAAACCAAGCTATTGATTTAAATGGCTAATATTTTTTCGGCAGGCCTGTCACGTGCTGGTATGGATACTGCAAATACCTGTCACGCATTTAAATTGATCTTTTAACTACGCATCTTTATCACGAGGAGCTCTCATGTCTGTTACCGCTATCGATAGCATCTGGTACACACGCTGCCCAGTGCCTACCCCTTTGGGTTTGGCCGCGCGTGAAAACTGGTTTGCCCAGGAATTCGCCCCCGACCACATCACCATCAAAACCCTGCAGGAAGTGACAGACGCCGATTTGCGCGAGTCTCACTACGACCATCGCCTGCCGCACTCCTTCCGCCAGGGCGGCAGCGTGCCTGCCATCTGGGCACGTGCCAATGGCACCGACACCCGCGTCATCGGCCTTAACTGGGTGGATGAAGCGCAACTGGTGGTTACCCTGCCCACCTCCGGCATCACCAGCGTGGCTGAGCTGAAAGGCAAGCGCATTGCACTGCCACTGAACGACATCAGCATCGACCACCAACGCGCCAGCGCGCTGCGCGGCATTGTCGTCTCGCTTGAAGCTGCAGGCCTCAGCGCCGACGATATCCAGTTTGTAGACCTGCCCGTGCCACAGGGCGGCGCCGGTGTGGGCTGGACCTCCAGCCACACGCCCTATGCCACCGAGTTTGAAGCCCTGAAAGCCGGCAAGGTCGATGCCATTTACGTCAAAGGCGCGCGCGGCGTAGAAGAAGCCCACAAGCATGGCGTCACCACGCTCTATGATGTACGCAACCATCCTGATCCTATCGCCCGTGCCAACAACAGCGCGCCACGTCCGATTACCGTCGACAACGCCCTGTTGCAAGAGCGCCCCGACCTGGTAGTGCGTTTCCTGAGCAAGATTCTGGATGTGGCCGACTGGGCTGCCGCACATGAAGCCGACACCGTAAGCTACATCGCCAAGGAATCGCACTCCACGGACGAGTGGGTACGCAAAGCCTATGGCAACGACATCCATCTCAAGCAAGGTACTTCGCTGGACGATCTCTCCATTGCCGGCCTCAGTGCCTACAAGGATTTCCTGTTCAAATGGGGCTACCTCAAGGCTGACTTTGACGTGGCAGACTGGATCGCGCCTGGTCCGCTGGATGAGCTGTTGCGCACCCGCAAGCAGAAAGCCGCATGATCACGGCTCAGCTTGATCGCGGTACCAGATCGAATTACTGTCATTAATTCGTTCCATTCACTAGCCCGCGCTGGCCTGATGGCCGGTGTGGGCTATTCTCGTCAAGGAGGTATACATGGCTTCTCTCAAATTGGGCGACACCGCCCCCGACTTTACCCAGGATTCCAGCATCGGCCCCATCTCATTCCACGAATGGCTGGGCGACAGCTGGGGTATTCTCTTTTCGCACCCGGCCGATTACACGCCAGTGTGCACCACCGAACTCGGTGCCACCGCCAAGCTCGCCGACGAATTCAAAAAGCGCAATGTCAAAGTGCTCGCGCTTTCCGTTGACCCGGTAGCGTCTCACCATGGCTGGATCAAGGACATCAACGAAACCCAGGGCACCACGGTCAACTTCCCTATCCTGGCCGACGCCGATCGCAAGGTCTCTACCCTGTACGACCTGATCCACCCCAATGCCAGCGCCACCACCACCGTGCGCTCGGTATTCGTTATCGACCCGCACAAAAAGGTCCGCCTCACCATCACCTACCCCGCCAGCACGGGCCGCAACTTTGATGAAATCCTGCGCGTGATCGATTCGCTGCAACTGACCGAATACCACAGCGTGGCAACCCCCGCTAACTGGAAAGACGGCGAAGACGTCGTGATCGTGCCTTCGCTCACCGATCCGGATATCCTCAAAGCCAAGTTCCCCAAAGGTTTCAAAACCGTCAGACCTTATCTGCGCCTGACACCACAGCCCAACAAGTAATACAAGCCATTACCCAATAAAAAAGCCTGCATTTGCAGGCTTTTTTATTACGAAGGTTCTGCACATCAGGCAATCCTTCGTACATTGTCATGCGCCCGCTCCAGCGGCAGGGGGTCAATCCAGACAGCGATGTCGATATCCTGTTCGATGAAGTGATGCTCCAGCAGGAACTGCTTGGCGATGGTGAGGCCGTCGATGGCTTGCTGGTTCAGCGTGATCACCAGATTCTGGTGAAAGTCAGGCCCCAGTACTTTATCAAGCCAGGCTTCCGACCAGCCGGTTTCATGGCCGATCAGGCGCAGGCTTTCTTCGCGGTTCTTTTTTGCCCACAGGCCGGCAGTCACGACTTGCCGTAAAAAACGCTCCACCACATCCGGATGCTGGGCAATGGTGTCGGCATTGACGGTGAGGGGCCGCGGCGCACAGTTGCTGATGCGAATATACGGGTCAGGATGAAAGCCGAGGTCGAACACAATATGCGCGCCCAGCAGATGGGTGATTTCGGCGCCGCGCACGTCCTTGACGTAAATCGCATCCACTTCGCCGCGCACCAGGGCATACACCTCGTTGACATAGCCGTGTCGCGCATGGCCCCAGCCACCGGGCCGATCAATATCATTCACGGTGATATAAGCCGAATCGGGCAGCTCAACCACTTCAATATCGCGCAGACCGAGACCCGCCTGTTCCAGCGCCACATAAAAAGCCCGCAGCGCGGCAGCGCGGTTGTAGTCGCTGGCGATCTGGTGGATGGGAATACCAACCTTGCGGTCCTTGAGATCATGCGCCGTGCGTATGCCGGAACCGGGCAGCGTGATGATGGCCTGATATTCGTCAGTCCAGCTGATGCCGATCACCCGGGTGTCGCTGCCATTGGCCTTGGCCCAGATGGCGGGGGTATTGCCGCCCTGCCGAAAGAGATTGGGCAGCCGGTGGTCAAAGTGCGAGACCAGGTCAGAGGGTTTGTCTGACTCGATCAGGGAACGAAGAGCAATATCCCCGGCAAATTCCCGCTCCAGCAGGCCCAGTTGTATCGCCAACCCCAATGGCGTCGGAACAGGGGAGCGGGTGTAGGTAAACTCGGTGGTGTGTGTCATGGTGAATTATTGTTGTTATGGTGCTGTTGTTAAGGGCTTGTTACTCGTTAGCGACTTTGCGCCAGCGGAAAAGATGGGCTGTGATGCGATACAGCACAAAAGTCAGCAGATAACCGACCACGCCGATCAGTATGGTCACGACCACCAAGATATCCATGCGCGAGGCCATTTCGGCATTCATCATCAGATTGCCCAGTCCAGCCCCGGCATTGAACAGAATCTCGCTGCCGATAGTAGACAGCCATGCCATGGCCAACGCGAACGAAACGCCGGTAAAAATATTGGGCAAAGCAGCGGGCAGCAGGATATGCCGGAACTGCTGGACTCGGCTCAACCTGAGCACATTACCCACTTCTAGAAATTTGCCATCCACTTGGCGCAGGCTTTCATAAGTGGCCAGCACCAGCGGGAAAAACGCCGACAGGCACACGATAAACAGCTTGGCGGTATCGCCATTGCCCAGCCACAGGCTGAATACCGGCACCAGCCCCATCAGTGGCACCTGACGCAGGATATGGTAAAGCGGCCCCACCGAGGTATCGACGATGCGGGAACTGGCCATGGAAACCCCCAGCACCAGGCCAAACGAACCACCGATGGCGAGCCCGGTCAGCGCCCGCTGCAAACTCGCCGCCAGATTGACCTGCAGGTCACCACTGGCGATCAGCTCCCGCAGGGCTTCCTGCATTTGCGACAGCGACGAAAAAGCATAGGCAAACGAGGCGCCGCGAGTGGACATATATTGCCAGCCCAGGAGCAGCAGTATTGGCAGGATAAGGCCGACCGCGCGACGGCCCAGGCCTATCCGGGAAAACAAAGAAGAAATTGAACGCATGACTACCTACTCCTCAGGCGACGCGCCAGCGCACCAGATGGGCTTCGCCCCATTTAAAACTGCGATCTATGCAAAAACCGATCACGCCTGTCAGCACGACGCCGACCAGCACAATATCCAGGCGGAACATATCGCGCCCCATCTGCATCATCTGCCCAAGGCCACTATCCGCCACCAGCAGCTCGGCCGCCACCAGCACGGTCCATGAGCGGGCAAACGCAATGCGCAACCCCGTCAGCACCGGCGGGAAAATCGCCGGGATAATGACTTTGCCATAGAGTGTGGTCCAGGGCAGCTTGTATACCCGCGCCACTTCCAGGTAGTTAACAGAGACACCACGGGTAGCTTCATAGGCAGCCAGTGCCACCGTGAAGAACGAGGCCTTGATGACAATGGCAATCTTGAAGCTTTCATCCACCCCTAGCAGCAGGATGAAAATCGGGATCAGCGCGATGGTGGGAATCTGGCGTATGCCATGAAACAGCGGAGCGCACAGCGCCCCCACGTTTTTGGACAAGGCCATCAGGATGCCAAACAGCAGCCCGGCCGATGCCCCCAGGCTGTAACCAAAAGCCAACCGCGACAGGCTTTTGCTGAGATGCTCCTGCAACTCACCGGATGCCAGCAGCTCCTGAAAGGTACTGGCGACTTCCAGTGGCGATGCCAGCAGCTGCGGGGAAATGAGCTGCAGGTGACTGACCCAGCCCCATAGCAGCACCAGCAGGACGGGCGATACAAACGCTGCCAGCTTGAGCTTGCGATAATGCACGCGCCCGGCCACACGATTAAGGCCAATGGCGGCCCGAATACCGATACTCATCTGCCTGCGCCCGCTATTCTGCGTTGGTTAATACAGCAAGCCGGGTAATGCCTGCCCGCTCAATCGCGGCCATGACCTTGGCCACCGTGCCGTAATTCACCGACTCGTCCGAGCTCAGGTGCAAGCTCAGGTCTGGGTCGGCAGCGTGCAATGCTTTCAGCTCGCGCTCGACATCAGCCACCGCCAGCTCGCGCTTGTCGATAAACACCTTGCCCTGGGCATCCACACTCAGGCTCACGGCTTTTTTCTGCTCGGCAGGCTGGGTCGGCGCGGTTTTCGGCAGATTGACCGTAATCGCGTTATTCAGCACGGGAATGGTGACGATAAAAGCCACCAGCAACACCAGCATCACATCCACCAGCGGTGTGATGTTGATTTCGCTCAATACCTCATCGGCGTCGTTACTTGTAGAGAATGCCATTATGCGAATGCCTCTTTCTTGATATTGACCACGGACGATGCCACGTCGGGCTTGTTGCTGTTGCGGAACGATACCTTGCGTGACAGGTTGATGAGGTCAGCGGCGAAATCATCCAGATCGCCACTTGCAAGCTTCAGGCGGCGGGTAAAGAAGTTATAGGCCAGCACGGCAGGCACGGCGACCGCAATACCCAGGCCCGTAGCAACCAGTGCTTCACCGATAGGGCCGGCCACCACTTCCAGGCTGGCGGTGCCAAGACGACCGATATCGGTCAGCGCGTGCATGATGCCCCACACCGTGCCAAACAGGCCGACGAACGGTGAGGTGCTGCCAATGCTGGCGAGGATGGCCAGACCGCTTTCCAGGCTGCGACGCTCTTTCAGGATCTGCTGGCGCAAGGACCGCTCCAGCAAGTCCTGACGCTCGCCGCTGTGCTCCAGGTCATGCTGCCTTGGGGTATCGGCATCGCGCAGGGCATTGAAACCTGCCTGTGCCACGCGGGCAGCTGGGCCTTTGAAGTCGTTGATTTCCGCCGCGGAGAGTAAATCCGGCGCCGCCCAGAATGCCTTCTTGTAACGTTTGTTCTGATAGCCGGCGCGGAAATTCTGTACGCCTTTCACCGCCAGCAGCGTCCAAGTGACCACAGAAAATGCGACCAGTGTCCAAAGCACACTATCGACGATGAGGGAGGTTGATGAACTGATTGCCATAATGATTTCCTTAACTTAACAATATTTAATTTAGCGATATTTAATAAATGCGTAACCTGGCGACCAACTTACTTGGCCAGCCGGAATTCGATAGGCACGGTGGCCCAACCATCCACCGGGGTGCTACCGCGCTTGGCGGGGGCAAATACCCAGTTTTTGACGACTTCGAGGGCCGCTTCATCCAGTGTCTTGCGACCGCTGGATTGCTTCACCTCCACAGCACCCGGCTTGCCGCTTGCCAATACGCGCACACGCAGAATGACCTTGCCCTCCCAGCCTTGACGCTGGGCAAACGCGGGATACTCAGGTGGCGGATTGTTCAGATAACCGGCATAGCCCACGGCCTCGGTCAGTGGCTCTTCCTTGGGCGCGGGTGGTGCAGGCGGTGGCATAGGCACGGCCTGCACAGGCTCAGGTGTATGCTGCACCGTGGTGTTTTCCTGCACGGTCATGTCGCTGGGTTTGATATCCGGCTCAGCAGGCGCCGTCTTCAATGCCTGAACTGGCTTGGCGGGCTGCGGTTTGCGCTCGACCTTGGGTGGCGGTGGCGGAGGTGGCGGCTCGATTTTCTTTTCAGGCTCAATCTTGGGCGCTGGCTTGATAAATTCGATCACGACCTCTTTGGGGGCAGGCGGCTTTGGCGGCACGCGTTGTGATTCCAGATAGGCCGAAATACCGACAATGTGCGCAATCACCACCAGCGCCACGATGCCGCTGTTGCGTTGTGTCATCCACTTGCTTGAGCTTTCCAGCTGCTCCAGGGCACGATTGCGGTAGAGCCCGAAACGCTCGCCGCCATCCGAGACGGCACGCGCCACAGCGTCTTTAAGAACCGATAAATTTTCTTCTATGTCCGGCAACGCGCCGAGCTTTGTGTAACCTGACGGGTAACTCGGCTGAGAATTCGAAAGACTAGACATGACCTTTCTCCTTTCGATAAGTAATGGGTGGATTGCGCATCAAATAAAATCGCTCAATACATCATCGCGTATGCGTTGAAACTCGCTCGCCGAGCGTATGCGCGGACGTGGCAGCTTCACCGGGACAATGCGTTTTATACGGCCAGGGTGTGATGTCATCACCACAATGCGGTCGCCCAGGAACACGGCTTCTTCCACATCATGGGTGACCAGCACCGTAGTTAATCCTTCTTGCTCCCACAGGCGCTGCAGTTCGTGTTGCAGCTTCATGCGGGTCAGCACGTCCAGCGCGCCAAATGGCTCATCTAGCAACAAGAGCTGGGGCCGCAACACCAACGCGCGGGCGATGGCAACACGTTGTGACATGCCGCCTGAAATCTGGTGGGGATAGGCTTTCTCGAAGCCGGTCAGCCCCACGGTGGCAATCTGCGCCTTGACGCGGGCATGGCGCTCTTCCTGCGAAACATTGGTCGCCGAAAACGCCAGCAGAATGTTTTCTTCCACGGTCAGCCAGGGGAACAGGCGATGCTCCTGAAACACAATGCTGCGATCGAGCGACGTACCGGAGATACGCTGGCCCTGATACACGATATTGCCCTGGTACTGCGCATCCAGGCCGGTAATCAGGCGCAGCAGCGTGGATTTGCCGCAACCACTGGCGCCGACGATGGAGACAAACTCGCCAGAACGGATATCCAGCTGGATATCATCCAGCACCTTGAGCGGCTCGCCATGCAGGAGGTAGCTTTTGGATACATGATCCAGCTGTAGCGCATACGACGCAGGCTGCTGCTCTGCCTCATCTTTTGGCTCTTCACTCCGCCTGAAATCGATTACTGCCCTTGTCACTGCCATGCCTGCCAACCTCTTTTTCAATGCCGCATCGTATTGCGACCTAATGTCTGTTTACCCATGACTGTTTATTCCAAAACAGCATGAGCATGAATGTCTATATGACTATGCAAGGCATATGCCAGCCATGGGTATGTATTTTTTATTGTTTATTTTCAGCTATTTAAAAAAACCACCCATCCCATAAAAAAATCAACTGTTGCTCAGGCAACAGCAAATACGGCGGCTTTTGTTTCCCCTGCAACAGCCATGAAAAAAGCCGTCTTGCGACGGCTTCTTGCTAGT
Organism: Methylovorus glucosotrophus; assembly: GCF_009858335.1. Classification (NCBI taxonomy): domain Bacteria; kingdom Pseudomonadati; phylum Pseudomonadota; class Betaproteobacteria; order Nitrosomonadales; family Methylophilaceae; genus Methylovorus; species Methylovorus glucosotrophus. The sequence continues at coordinate 55,746 of NZ_VMSE01000002.1, read as the reverse complement.
TCCTGGCTTGAGCCACATTCACCGGAGGCGGCGCAGAGCGCGCCACCCAATAGTGCTCTATCCCCAGATCCTTGAGTGCCTGATTCACAAAACGCGGGTTCAGCAGTTGCTGGACACTGACATCATTGCGGATCAAGCCCGAGCTTTTGGCGTAGGCAGCCAGGCGTTGATAATGGGCGGTGAGAACGCCGTCATACACGGGCGACCAGCGATCTTTCCATGGCACGGCATCGCTTTCGTAATCTCGGCGAACCACCGACTCCGGCTGCACCTGGCTCAGGTAGTCCTTGATGTATTTATCGCGATTGGCTTCCTGCGATGCCCAATAGCTGGTTTTGACATAAGCATTCACCACCAGCTGGGTAATTTCCGGGTATTTGTTCACAAAATCGTTGGTCGCCCAGATACCGCCACGCAGCTTCTGATCCGTGAGCGAGGTCTTGGTGGACCAGATAATGCGACCGACGCCCTTATCCTGCAGGTTGTAGGCATCATTCAGGCTGAAAAAGCCATCTACCGTACCGCTGGCAAGCGCAGCGGCGCCGACTTGCGGATTGACGTTCACAATCTTGAAATCCTTGAGGGTCAGCCCTTGCGAAGCGGCAAGGCTGGCAAAGGTGGCTTCCCATGGGCGGCCACGATGCAAGGCAATGCGTTTGCCCTTGAGATCAAGAATGCTCTTGGCCGTGGAGTTGGCAGGCACCACCAGATAGGAGTTGCCATTGCTGCCCCAGGGCGCCACCAGTTGAACAACCGGCTTGGCCGCATTGAGGATAATCGGTGGCAAATCGCCATAGGCGGCAAAATCAATGGTGCCGTTGGCAAAGGCTTCATTGATGATAGGACCGACCCCGGAGTGCGAGGCTGGCACCCACTCCAGTTTGATGCCTTTTTTGGCCAGGCTTTGTTCAAGGCCGCCTTCATTGTTGACCGCATCCACGCCCATGTAGGACGTCTTGCCTGCCAGGTTATAAGCCACCACGGCAATGCGCACCACCTTCGGTGCTTCTTCTGCCACGGCCTGCTGGGCGACAAACGCCCAGAATGCCGCCACACTTGCTGCCAGTATCGCCAGGCGATACACCACATTCACTTTCATTACCTGCTCCTTAATTCATTCATTTGGGACAATGCGCCCACTACGCTCAGGCTGCTTTTCGCTCTGTTTGCAGCCAGCCGATGGCGGTCTCCAGCGGGCCTCGGTCTATCCAGGCATCGAGATCAAAGTCGCGATCCAGTAGCCCATGGATCAACATGAAGTTCTTTTGCTGCTGGAAGAGATGCACCCGCTGCTCGGACAAATCGGGGGCCAGACTCAGATGGAATTGATCCCCGTAGGCTTGCTGAACGCCGATACCGCCAGAGCGCGTCTCCCCTTCCAGCACCTTGCGCACCCCTTCCAGATTGGTTTTTGCCCACTCGGATGCGCGCAAGGATTGATACAGAAAGCGCGCGACCAGCTCTGGATGCTCCTGCAGCAGTTGCTCATGGACAGTGATCGGGCGCGGCGTGCCGTTATTCACGCGGTACTGCAGGTCCGGGTAGGTATCCAGATTGATACCAACGACCACACCCTGCCGCTGTGCGGCCTCTACTGCAGAGGCACCTTTGACATACACGGCATCCACCTTGCCCGCCGCCAGTTGCTCGATACCGGCCCACAAGCCGCCCAGATCCTCACGGCCACCTTGTCCGGAGCCCACTTCCACCAGCTGCACATCATCCAGCGTCAGTCCGGCGATTTTCAGGGCGCCCTTGTACCCATGCAGGCTCATGCCGCGCGCAATGCTGCTGCCGCGAATGTGTTCATGCAGAGGGTGCTCTATGAAAGCGGGCAATGCCAGACGCAGCCCCTTGAGATGAGCGGGCTCGGTAATGCCAGAGTCGGGCCGTACCAGAATGGTTTGCCATTCATCAATCCAGGTGAGGCCGATCAGGCGTGTAGGCGCCCCTTGTGCCCGCGCTGCGATGGCCAACAGATTGCCGCCCTCGCGAATCAGCGTGGGCAGCTGGTGATCGTAATGATGACGCGCCAGCTCACGATGATCCTGCAAGGTGAAAAGGGCAATGCCATCCGCGGCAAACTCGGATTCCAGCCAGCCCAGCTTGTGGGCGAGACCGGTGGCAGTGGGCACCGGGCAACGGGTGAACCAGAGCCGGTCTATGGCTTGTGCAGTGGTTGAGCTCACGGATATCCCCTTAGCCTGCTGCCTGGAGACTGGCAGGTGCACTGTCGTTGGCAGGCACCAATCCCAGCGCCTTGGCCTGGTCATAAATCTTGGCCATCTTCCACTGCTGGGTCAGTACACCAGGACCATAATCACGCGAGCCGCCGAGTGAATCCGCCAGGCTTTGGATCAATGCGCCCTCTTCCAGCAGCAGAATGAATTCGGCCAGCTTGCGCAGGCCTTGCTTGCCCCAGACGGTTGAACCGCCATTGGCTTCCAGAATCGCGGTGTTGTGGGGATTCAGGCGAATCTGATCCAGAATGAAATCGACTTCCTGCTGACGACGGTCGATATAGATCGGGATTTCACGAATCAGGTTAAAGCGCTGCACCGGCACGTAACGGATAGGCAAAGGCCGGTGTGCCTGCGCCCATGCGCCCAGATAAGGGGAATGCACGTGGGAAATCGAGGTGACATCCGCATGCTGCTTGAACAGCTTGTTGTAACGGGTATTGCCCAGGCCGCTTTTGCCGATGACGACATTGCCATCAAAATCCACCACCAGCGCTTCCAGCTTTTTGCCCTTGTTGAAAGGCCCACCGTAATTGACGATCACCAGTTGTTCCTGGCCTGGCACACGCTCGACAAAACCTACCGTGCCATTGGCCGTGATGGTTCCGGTCTCGCGGAACACATCAAATGCCAGTTGCGACTCTTCCAGCACGCTTTGTACAAAATCGTCCAGCTCTCTTTTTGCTTCAACAGCGATCACGCTCATTTTTTTGCCCTCTACGTTGGTATATGTATTGCATCCAATGATGCATAAACAAGCAGGGGCAAGAGCTATGCCAAAAAGAACCAGCACAGCATGATTAATTTTAATTGTTTAAATTCACTGACCTATGAAACACACACTGCCTTTACCCAGGTGGATATGATCAAGCAAGTGTTGGCAGGCAAACATCTGCAAACACAAGACTGTTGCCTGACCACCACTTTTTACATGGCTTAATTTGCATGAGCCTGAATAAGATATAACCATATCTTATATTGGTATAATGTGATATTAGTGGAAATGTTAATAACATTTAGCTATATTGCGCACTGCAATTTACCAAAGAGAGCGTCACACAATGCGAACTCAATTATGGGACTATGACCTGGAAGACGACGAGCCAACTCAGCCACCAAAAGGGGCCGAGCACGTCATCACGCACCCAAATCCATCCTCTGTCAGCTTGTCCATCCGGGCCAGCGCCCTGGTATTCAGCGACCCCAAATCGCAACAGCTGCTGAGAATGATAGAGCGCGTAGCCAAGAGCGATGCCACCGCATTGATTATTGGCGAAACCGGCACCGGCAAGGAACTGATTGCGCGCCAGATGCACGCGCTCAGCGAGCGCAAACATGCGCCTTTTCAGGCTGTTAATTGCGGCGCATTCTCTGAAACGCTGGTAGAAAGCGAATTATTCGGCTACGAACGCGGCGCCTTTACTGGTGCATCGCAGTCCAAAATCGGCTGGTTTGAATCCGCCAATGGCGGCACGCTGTTTCTGGATGAAATCGGCGACTTGCCACAATCCACCCAGGTGAAACTGCTGCGCGTATTGCAAGAGCGTGAAGTGGTGCGGGTAGGCGCGCGCAAGGCCATCCCGATTAATGTACGCCTGATTGCCGCCACCAATGTGGATTTGGAAGAAGCCGTGCGTGCCGGCCGCTTCCGCGAAGATCTTTACTATCGCATCAAGGTCGTGCCCATCAACCTGCCGCCATTGCGCGAGCGCCGTGGCGACATCCTGCCACTGGTGGAACACTTCCTGAATGTATACAAGGAAAGACTCCAGACTGCTGCGCCCCAACTGGCCCCGGAAACCATCCGCGTGATGCTCGAATACCCCTGGCCAGGCAATATCCGCGAGCTGGAAAACGTGATCCACCGCGCATTGCTGGTCTCGAACACCAACACGCTGCAACCGCACGACCTCAACCTGCCGCACTCCCTGCTGCAACGCGAGGAACACACGACCCGGCCGCATCATCCCGCAAAACCTGCCAAGCCCTCCGCTGGTCAGAGCAGCGAGGTTTCCACCTACCCACTGGAAACGGTGTTTTATGAGCTATTTCAGGAATCACCGGACAAGCTGTTCGACATCGTCAACAACCTGCTGGTGAGCAAAGCCTATGATTTTTGCCATCATAATCAGGTGCATACAGCGAGATTGCTTGGTATCAGCCGGAATATTCTGAGAGCGAGACTTAAGGAATTGGGGTTGATTGAGTAGGAAATTGCCTCGGCTGCATCTCTGCCTCAATTAACTATTGCTTAAATTCAGGCATCAGGCAAGGTGATACTCGATAATCCCAGCACCTGCACTACTCTCGACGATTAGAGACCTATTGTCACAGCCATTTCAAATTGTGCAGGAAGAGATTTAAGACCCGGGGCAATTCCTTCTCCATCTCAAATCAGTTTGCGAGATACGGGAGCTCGATCTGACGAGTACCAATATAAAGCGACAGAGACCCTATGATATAATTTTTAATTAAAATTATATGCGGGCAATCATGAAGGCAGTCATTTTGGCAGGCGGGCTAGGGACCCGCATCTCAGAGGAAACTCACCTTAAACCCAAGCCCATGATAGAAATTGGTGGAAAACCTATTTTATGGCACATCCTGAAAATATATTCACACCATGGTATTCAAGACTTTGTAATCTGCTGCGGTTATAAAGGCTATGTAATTAAAGAATACTTCGCCAATTATTTTTTGCATATGTCTGATGTCACATTCAATATGCAAGATAACACGATGGAAGTACATCATCGCAAAGCTGAGCCATGGAGAGTCACGCTAGTAGATACAGGGGATGAGACCATGACCGGTGGTCGTATCAGAAGAATAGCGGATTACGTGAGAGATGAAGAAGCTTTCTGTCTCACTTACGGTGATGGCGTAAGTAATGTGCCAATCAAGGATGTTATCCAATTTCACAATCAGCAAAATGTGCTGGCAACAGTCACTGCAACCCTTCCTCCAGGCCGTTTTGGCGCTCTTGCACTCAACGGTACCAAAGTAATGGGATTTCAAGAAAAGCCCAAGGGGGATGGCGGTATGATCAATGGCGGATTTTTCGTCCTGTCTCCCAAAGTAATTGATTACATCGAAGACGACGCTACCATCTGGGAACGCGAACCACTGGAAGCATTGTGCAACGAGGGTCAATTGGCTGCCTATCAGCACGAAGGATTCTGGCAGCCAATGGACACTCTTAGAGATAAAACACATCTAGAAGAGTTGTGGGCTAGTGGCAATGCACCTTGGAAGGTTTGGTCATGACCCCTTCATTCTGGAGAGGTCGTAAAGTTTTTCTGACTGGCCATACAGGGTTCAAAGGCGGGTGGATGTCTTTATGGATGCAAAGCCTGGGGGCTAACCTCAAAGGCTTTTCCCTGGAACCACCAACATCTCCCAGCCTTTTTGAGATCGCCTCAATATCCGACGGCATGACCTCAGATATTGGTGATGTTCGAGACTTGGCCAGGCTGACCCACAGCTTACAAACGTTTCAACCAGAGATTGTATTTCATATGGCGGCCCAGCCTTTGGTCCGCTACTCCTACAAGAACCCTGTAGAAACTTATGCCACAAATTTAATGGGCACAGTTCATCTGCTTGAAGCTGTACGTCACACCCCTTCTGTCAAAGCTGTCGTTATTATCACAACAGATAAATGCTATGAAAACCGCGAGTGGGCCTGGGGTTACAGGGAAAACGAACCCATGGGTGGCTTTGACCCTTACAGCAACAGCAAAGGATGCGCCGAACTTGCAACCGCCGCGTACCGGTCTTCATTTTTCAATCCGGAAAACTTTTCGCATCATGGCGTTGCAATAGCCACTGTGCGGGCAGGCAATGTAATTGGTGGTGGTGACTGGGCTGGTGATCGCTTGATCCCGGATATCTTGATGGCGATTGAGAAGGGCTCTCCTGTTACCATCCGCAATCCCAATGCCATTCGTCCATGGCAACATGTATTAGAGCCCATAAGTGGATATATGCAGTTAGCTGAGCGAATGATTTCAGATGGCCCCACTTACTCAGAGGCTTGGAACTTTGGCCCCAATGATAATGATGCCCGCCCTGTCAGCTGGATTGTCGATCGAATGGTTAACATCTGGGGCAATGGGGCGAGTTGGCAAATTGACAATAGTGAGCAACCACACGAAGCCACCTATCTGAAGCTTGACATCTCCAAAGCCAAAACCAAACTGCAATGGCAACCTCGCATTAATCTTGACCAAGCTTTGGAATGGATTATTGACTGGCACAAAGCCTACTTGGATGGCCGGTCCATGCAGGATGTTACAAAGCAACAAATTATGCAGTACCAACACCTTATTTGAACTGAGACTATTTCTATGGAAATCAACGACCAACGCCAACTTTTACGAGCGCAAATTGCTACGCTTGTAGATCAATATGCAGATTTGCAATATGCTCCAAAGCCTTTTGTACCAGGCCAGACCGTCATACCGCCTTCGGGAAAAGTACTAGATGGCGCCGAATTAAAGGCGATGGTGGAGGCATCTCTCGATGGGTGGTTAACCACCGGTCGCTTCAATGCAGCCTTTGAAGAAAGACTGGCCAAATTTTTAGGTGTAAAGTACTTAATTACAACAAACTCAGGATCCTCCGCCAATCTTTTGGCATTTAGCGCTTTAACCTCTCACCGCCTCGGGGATCGTGCTGTCAAGCCGGGTGATGAAGTAATAGGAGTAGCCGCTGGTTTCCCCACTACGGTTAATCCGATCCTGCAATATGGGGCAATACCGGTATTCGTTGATATTGATTTAGCCACTCATAACATCGACGCGACTAAAATTGAAGAGGCAATTACACCCCGCACAAAAGCAATCATGCTAGCCCATTCCCTGGGGAACCCCTTTAATCTTGGAATAGTTAAAGCGTTGTGTGAAAAGTACAATTTATGGCTGGTAGAAGATTGCTGCGATGCACTTGGAGCTCGCTATGATGGTGAACTGGTTGGCACATTTGGCGACATCGGAACTTTGAGTTTTTATCCAGCCCATCATATTACGATGGGCGAAGGTGGTGCGGTATTTACCAATAATGCAGAGTTAAAATTGATTGCCGAGTCATTCCGTGACTGGGGAAGAGACTGTTACTGCCCCCCCGGCAAAGACAACACTTGCGGAAAAAGATTTTGCTGGAAGCTAGGTAATCTTCCTGAAGGCTACGACCACAAATACACATACTCACACCTTGGCTACAATCTGAAAATTACGGATATGCAAGCTGCCTGTGCTCTTGCACAAATGGATAAAGCAGAGCATTTCATTCAAGTACGTAAAGATAACTTTGCCTACCTAAGAGACCGCCTCTCATCATGCGAAGAGTTTTTGATTTTGCCAGAAGCGACACCCAACAGCGATCCATCCTGGTTCGGTTTCTTAATGACGCTTAGAGAAGAGGCAGGTATTCGCCGTGTGGATCTGGTGAATTATCTCGATCAGAATAAGATCGGTACACGTTTGTTATTTGCTGGCAACTTGGCGCGCCAACCTTATATGATTGGGCGAAACTTCCGCATAAGTGGTGAATTGACGCATACCGACTATGTAATGAATAACAGTTTCTGGATCGGAGTTTATCCCGGATTAAGCCGCGACATGCTTGATTTCTCTATCGAAAAAATAGAGTCTTTCTTGGGCGTAAACTTTTAAAAATGCAACGCGTACTGCTCACTGGTAGTCGTGGCTTTATAGGTCGGAATCTCGTCACATTATTGAATAACGACTATGAGATACTGACCCCGTCTAGCCAAGAACTGGACCTGACTGACACACTGGCAGTTCAGAAGTATTTGGATGAGCATCCGGTAGACGCTGTAATTCATTCAGCAACCACCCCAGGCCATAGAAACGCTTTACCAGTCAGCGATCTGGTAGCACGTAACCTGCGCATGTTTCATAATCTGATGCGTTGCCGAGAAGCTTATGGCAAGTTTCTATATTTGAGTTCCGGCGCGATTTACGACATGCGATCCTATCAGGATCGCATGAGTGAATCATATTTTGATACATCCGTACCGATTGATCCTCATGGCTTTTCAAAATATGTGATCGGAAAATTCGCTGAATTAAACACATCCGTTGTTGAGTTAAGGCTTTTTGGCGTCTTTGGCCCCCATGAAGATTATGCTATCCGCTTCATCTCGAACGCCATTTGCAAAGCGCTCAAAGGAATGCCGATCACACTTCGTCAGGATCGCTTATTTGATTATCTGTACATAGATGATCTTGCACCAATTTTAAGGCACTTTTTGAGCGCATCCCCTTCACACAACATTTTTAATGTTACGCCCGATGAGAGTGTATCTCTGTTGATGGTGGCAGAATTAATCCGTGAACTCACGGGTACTGAAGTTCCAATTCTAGTGGGAGAAACAGGTTTAGGACTGCCATATACAGGAGACAACTCTCGCCTGCGTGAAGAAGTTCCCAACATAGAATTTAGCCCGATTAGGGAAGCGATTAAGAAATTAATCGAATGGTATCGTGAACATATTCATCTTGTTGATAGCAAATTGCTAATCATCGACAAATGATAATTTTAAGGTATAGATGGAGTCTAAATGAATAAACGCGAAATGAAAATGCTCGATATTCTGCGCCAAGGGCGAGAAGAGTTCGGGTATGTAGGGGTCAAGGCCGAGTTTGAGGCTGAAGGTACCCGGGTGGATGAGTTTCTGCGTTTGAATGAAATAGCTCGTAAAGCAAATGTAAATATCGGACTCAAAATTGGCGGATGTGAAGCCATTCGAGACATGATGGAAGCAAAACAATTGGGTGTCGAGTATATTATTGCACCGATGATAGAGTCAGACTACGCACTATCAAAATATGTTGAAGCCAAAAACAAAGTTTATTCGGAATTTGAGCAGCAACATATCCACTTTCTTTTCAATCTAGAAACAATTGAGTCCTATCAAAAAACAGATAAATTGATACAGGCAGCAAAAGTAGATAACGGGGCAGATGGAATTGTTTTTGGTCGTGTAGACTTTTCGATTTCGTGGGGACTAAGTAGAGATGATATTAATTCATCTGATGTAACTGAAAAAATCCTAGATGTAGCCAATAAAGCGAAAAATGCCGACCTTGAGTTGATCGTTGGAGGAGGTGTATCGATAGACTCACTCCCTGCACTCCGGCAAATATCAGAAATACATTTAACCAGATTTGAAACACGAAAAATCATCTTCTCTGCCGATGCGCTTCAACAGAAAAATATAGAGAAAGGGCTGCTGCAAGCAGTTCATTTTGAGTTGCTATGGTTGCAAAACAAGCGCGAATATTATGGCCTGATCGAAAAAGAAGACGATAAACGCATCCAGATGCTGGAGGCCCGCTGGCATGTTTTAAATGGCCAGTAATCCAGGTATGGATCGCAGAGCTATAGTATTTGGTGCTACAGGCGCTATTGGAAGTGCGATCTGTGAACAACTGCATGCTGAGGGATACGAAGTAACTGGCATTGCAAGACAATCAACGGAACGGCCTTATCCTATATTGTCTTGGAATCCATTTTTGGATCCCCCACCATTTAAAATGGGATGTAAACCATTTGATGCACTTATCTGGGCACAGGGAATGAATCTAAACGATGCCATTGAGACATTTGAGCTGGGCCAGCATGAGGAAATGTACCGCGCCAACGTCACTTATATTCTTTTGACTCTCAATCACCTGATAAAACTTGATTGCCTGTCCAAGCCGAGCCGCTTGTGCATTATTAGCTCAATATGGCAGAACATAGCCCGGCAAAACAAACTTTCGTATATGGTTACTAAATCAGCGCTGCAAGGTGTTGTCCAGTCTCTAATGTTAGATTTAGGCAAACAAGGACATCTAATAAATGCGGTTTTACCTGGCGCATTAGATACAAAAATGACACGAAGCAATCTTAATCAGGACCAAATCAATCGGCTCGAATTGATGACTCCTCTGCAATCCTTACCCGAGCTATCGGACGTTTCTCATTTGGTAAGTTTTTTATGCTCAGATAAAAACTCTGGGATTACGGGCCAGTTTATCCATGCAGATCGAGGTTTTACGTATGCCCGAATCATTTGATATTAACTCCTCTAGCGGAAACTATCGTATAACGATAGGAGAAAATGCATTACAGAATTTAAAAGAAAGATATAAGGACGTTTTTTATATCATCGATGCAAGGCTCGCGCCTACTCTTGACATAGATAGGAATGACGTTCTTGCCATTGACGCCACGGAAGAAAACAAGAGTCTCGAGGTCTTCGCAAACTATGTAATTGCTTTGCGTGAGAAAAAGGTTCACCGTAAAACGCATTTAATCGTTATTGGTGGCGGAGTGATTCAGGATATAGCCACTTTTTTGGCGTCTATCTACATGCGCGGTCTGAAATGGACTTACCTACCGACAACATTACTTGGAATGGTCGACTCCTGCATTGGAGGGAAAAGCTCCATTAATGTGACCGGTTATAAAAATTTGGTTGGTAATTTTTACCCCCCTCACGAAATTGCAATCGATCTGACTTTCCTTAATACCCTAAGCGTAGAAGCGATCATAGCCGGCCTCTGTGAAACTGCAAAGATTTGCTATGCCTACTCAGACAGCACTTTTGAAGCCTATCTTTCTGATATGGCTAACACTACAAGATTAAATACTAAAGTCGCAGAATCAATCGTATCACGCAGCTTAAAATCAAAAAAATGGTTTATTGAAATAGACGAGTTTGATCAAAAAGAACGTCTACTTCTTAACTTCGGGCATACATTTGGCCACGCACTAGAAAGTGCTTCCAATTTTCGTATTTCTCATGGGATTGGCGTTGGAGTTGGGATGATCGTAGCAATTAAATATGCAGAGAATCATCAACTGCTGAATTCAAATGGAGTGATAACTATAGAACGTTTTAATTATCACATCCAAAAACTGCTGCGTGAGATTCATGGCTTGCAAGAAATATTGAATGACCTTGATTTACTCGATGTCATGGGCAAATTTGAAAGTGATAAAAAGCATCAGGCAGAATATTACCGGGTAGTCATTCCCGCAAATGCTGGTCGCTTAGAATTGCTGAGTATAGAAAAATCGAATCGCTCACGGGAAGACATTATTCAAGCATTCGATCAAGCATTCAATTGCATAACAACAAACTAAATCATGCAAAATACTACTCCAAGAAAATTAATCTCTATTGTCATTCCGGCCTATAACGAACGCGATAATATACAGCCCCTTGCCGCACGCCTGCAAAATGTATTCGCTAAAAATGCGAACTACGATTTTGAAGTAATCGTAGTCGAAAATGGCTCTCAAGATGATTCTTTCGAGAAACTTCTAGCCGTTCATGAACAAGATAATCGTTTTAAAATCCTGCAACTAGCACGTAACTTTCGGATGGATGGCGGCTTAACCGCCGGCATGCATTATGCAAATGGCGATGCTTTAGTAATTATGACTGCCGATCTGCAAGATCCTCCAGAATTAATCAGTGATTTTATCCATAAGTGGGAGGAGGGATATGAAAACGTATATGGGATTGTAACTAAACGAGTTGGTACCAATTGGCTGCGTCGATTAAACTCTCATTTATTTTATTCTATTGCAAACTTCATTACCGATGGAATGATTCCCAAAAATGTAAGTGATTTCCGCCTGGTTGATAGAAAAGTATACAAGACCATCAATACTTTAGAAGAGCGTAACCGCTTTGTACGTGGACTATTTGCTTGGGTAGGATATAAATCAATAGGCATACACCATGAACGTGCCCCACGTGTAGCGGGGGTATCTGGCGCGCATACATTCAAAGTCATCAGCCTGGCACTTAAAGGCATTTTTGCACACACATACGTCCCTCTAAAGTTGATTCTTGTTATGGGGCTGACCATGTCTGCTCTTTCTTTTGTATCCCTAATCGCACTAGTATTCAGAGCTATTATTTATGGCACTCCATTTCCAGGATTTGGGACCATTGTTGCTGTACTACTTCTGATGTTCGGAGTCCTCTTTACGGTACTCGGAGTGATTGCAGAATATATCGGGTTAATTTATGAAGAAGTAAAACAGAGACCTAATTTCATTGTAAAAACTAAAATTGGCCTTAATGAATCACCTAATTAACAATAAGAAAATAAGATACATACTAGTTGGTGGATTTAATACAGCATTCGGCTATATAGTTTTTTATAGCAACTATATTGTTCTATCTAAATATATCAACTATACACTTATAGTGTTATTAAGCCACCTAATAAGCGCTATCGTAGCATTTATACTTTACCGTCATTTTGTTTTCAAAAATCACAATTTGCTAATTTCATCCTTTTTAAAATTTAATCTATCATTAACTAGCCAATTAATTCTCAATCTAGGAATTACAATTTTCCTCGTTGAACTAGCACACATTCGTGTTGAAATGGCACAATTTATTGCAGTAATATTATCAGCCATATTTGGATACTTCGCGCATAAAAATTTCAGCTTCAATGAAAAATAATTCTTAATTCATCCCCTATTTCTAAAGGGTATAACCACTAACTCATAAAAATGATTAAATATCTCTCAAAAATTAAGACATTAGTATTAATAAAGGCATATCTCATTATATCCTTGATTGGAATATTGGCTTTTTCAACCGCGATTGGACATTATGCAAATGATATTATTTTAACCAAGACAACAACCTTATATTTTCTTGACTGGGCCTCAAATAGAGATCCATACAAATTCAAAGCGATCGCGGAATATATTATTAGCTTATTGCTAACATTTATAGTTATATTATCGACTCATATAAGGTTAAAAAAAGGATTAGTTAATAGGAATCTTATTAGAAAAATAAATCTTATTAGATTATGTTCTTATTCTTTATTTATCAACTTATTTGTATTTGCATATTATATAGGATTATCTAAATCATCACCTTTGGTATTCATGATATTATTACCCCTTTTAATTTACATAAACTTGGTTGATTATTTCGATAACAAATCAGAACTTGGTTACAAAACTCACATTATAAATGCATTATTAGCTGTAATATTAATCTCGATACTAAGCCTTACATCTTTTAGTCAGTACTATATAAGCAATGACTTCTTTTCTATCTCAGGGAAAACAATTCTAAAAAATGGCTCTTCGGTTGATACAGTTGAGTATATTAACCAGAAAATGATATTTGGCTTGATGATTCAAGACCCAAGAATTTCCCGAAATAACGAAGGACAAGCAGACAATCAAAAAAAATCAAATTCAGATATATTGATAAGGAGATATACAGCTGATGAGTTAGATTTTATATCGAAAAATCGATACGAGCTACACTCTAAAGCTCAGGCTGGCTGGTTTTTTCATCATCACAATTATTTATTTGGCCCAATAAATGCCTTATCTTTAGGTGCATCCTCATCAAGCCAATTGATGATATATGGATGGCTATTGACTGCCTTTACAAAAGATTATGTTGAGTTTCTTGGTGGAGTAAATTATCAGAACTATTTCTTTGCTCTAAATAGCTATTATTGGTTATATTATTTTATCTCCATCTTAACTATTTATGGTATTTACAAAAACAACGATTTTATTTCTTGGTCTCTATCTACTATTATCATCAGCCTATCATTGATCGGGAATTCAGTACTTAACTTGGCACCAGGTTTAAATCCAGCTCGCCATTTTTTCGATGTAATAATTCTTTATTTATTATATAAATACTTCAAAAATCCGACAAGACTAAAATTAGTATTACCTCTATTTCTATCCCTCTTTTCCATTTTATGGTCAAAAGAATTCGGGTTTTTTCTTTTTTTATCAATGGTATCGGCATTCGCATACAGATTGTTTCTTGACAAGATTAAAGCACTATATCTAATTGGATTATTCACCTACTTTGCTGTCGGTGTCGCTTTATATTTATATCCATTTTCAGGATCTAATCCATCTTTTATCTACTCATTGCTTGGAATATCCACCCCGAAAACTCCAAGCTATTTACCATATTTAGTTTCAACCTTTTTCTTTCTATTGTTATACCTTACATTAACTTCACATTCATCCGCTTCTCATAAAAGTAGCGCCATTTTTATTACTTCTTATTGCGCATTAATCTCTATCTATTTTTTATGGTATCCGCAACCACACCATATTTTATCTTTATGTGTTCCATTCATTTTTTTAGCACTTTCGTTTTATAAAGAATATACCCCTAATTTTATTTTTTCCACTAAGCTCAGTAATCCAAAATACATCACACTTCCTTTATTATTATTTACTATATTTTCTGTTATTATTTTTAGTTCAAAATTCTCTTATTTTATGAACAACTTTAAGGACCATCATGTTTATGAATGGAAATTTAATCGCGTTAATATAAATACGACTATGGATCCTATATTATTTAACAGCTCAGCTGAGCTTATTAATAAATATTCTATCGATAATAAAATATATATCATTTCAAAATATGACAATATATTACCTATTATTGCCAATAAATATTCAGGCATGCCCTATAATGAATTAACAACAAACTTGGTTACCTACTCAGAAATTGATAGCTTAGCTTCTTTTATTAAATCTAATAAACCAAAATATATTTTTGTAGATTCCGACATTTCGGATCCTTTAGATGGTGAAATAATATCCAGTAGCGATCGTTTGGCTAGCTCCTTCACTTCTGATTATTTGCATGCAAGCTCATTAGTACGTACATCATTGATCTATAACCTTAGTAAGGTCTTCGATAGCGTTTCAACAGACTATCATGCTGTTGAGAAAAGCGGTTTAATAACTGTATATGAGATAAACAGATAGGCTTTTAATCTCTGCAAATATGGAACACATATAGAAATTGATATTATGAAATATAGCGACCTGATTAGTCTTGCTTTAAAAGAGGAAGGTTACACTCACTGCTTTTTCGTTGCTGGCGGCAACATTATGCATTTGCTTGAAAGCTTGAGCCATCAACTTACATGCATACCTGTAGCACACGAGGTTGCAGCCAGTATCGCGGCTGAATACTATAACCAGACTGCTCCTGATGGTTCAAAAGCATTAGCGTTAGTTACGGCAGGCCCTGGCTTAACAAATATATTAACTGGAATGGCAGGTGCTTTTTTAGAAAGTCGTGAACTTTTAGTTTTAGGGGGGCAGGTTAAAACTGCAGACTTAAGTAGAGGTCGGCTACGCCAGCGCGGCATTCAGGAAATTGACGGCGTCAGCCTAGCAAAACCGGTTTCTGTCCGTAGTCATCTTCTAGATAATGTTGTTCCTCAAAATGAATTTGTTAAATTAATTAGCTATCAATCTGCAGGACCACGCCCAGGACCTGTTTTTATTGAAATTCCTTTGGATGTGCAAGCTCGTGATGTCAACTTCGGAGAGGATGCTTTTCTGTCTAGGCATAATGCGAGCTTCGACACGCATAAAACTGAAAAGGTGGACTGGGAGAGTCTTCTCTCATCGGCATCTCGCCCAGCAATATTACTGGGAGGTGGCGTAAGTCGAGAGGCTGCCAAATCATTTGGGGAGTCTGCGGCTCAAGCTCATTTGCCCATTTTTACCACATGGAATGGTGCTGATCGCATTGCTGCCTCTCACCCCTGCTATTTCGGACGGCCAAACACATGGGGACAACGTTACAGCAATATTCTTCTACAGCAAGCCGATCTGATTTTGGCTTTTGGCACACGTCTTGGTTTGCAGCAAACGGGGTTTAATTGGCAAGCATTCGGGCCACATGCAAAAATCGTACAAATTGACTGCGACCAAGCGGAGTTGGATAAAGGACATCCACATCTGCACCTTGGTATTTGTGCTGATGCAAATGTCATGCTCGACGACTTGAGCCAAGCTTTACACTCAGATTGGTCTCCATGGCATGCTTATTGTCAATCGGTGAAACAGCGCTTGCCTTTAATTGAAGAAAATGTCACTGGACCTGAATATATTTCACCACATCGTTTTGTCGAGCATTTATCAAAGATTTCGGGGGACGATGATGTCATCATTCCTTGTAGTAGCGGCAGTGCGTTTACCGTAATGATGATGGTATTTTCCCAAAAGAGCGGACAACGTATGGTGACAAACAAGGGTTTGGCATCAATGGGTTATGGACTTAGTGGCGCAATTGGAGCGGCCATCGCCAATCCCGACAAAAGAACTATACTAGTAGAGGGTGATGGCGGATTCTCCCAAAATATTCAGGAAATAGGTACCGCAGCTATTAATCAACTGAATCTTAAAATGTTCATTTTTGATGACTCGGGATATGCGTCCATCCGAATGACCCAGCGCAGCTATTTTGGAGGGCGTTATGTAGGTTGCGACCGAAATACCTTATTAGGGCTTCCTAATTGGGAGAAACTCTTCGCCGCTTTTGAAGTTCCATCTCTGAGATTACGTCCTGGATATGAAGCAGATGCTGACTTTCAGCGACTCTTTGCAGAGCCTGGCCCGGCTGCATTCATTGTTACCATTGATCCAGAGCAGACGTATTTCCCCAAAATCACTAGCCGAGTTACGCCAACAGGAATGGAGTCCAATCCAATTCATCTCATGACCCCTGATTTACCCGATGAGTTGATGGCTGAAGTTGGCCGCTATCTTTAATCCACGGCACCCTTCAGTTTATGAGTACCACATCCTACATTCAGCCGGTTGAGCCTGTTCTCATTACATTCAATCGGTCAGAAAAACTCCATGCAACACTCACTGCATTTTTCAATGCAGGATGGAGTAATAGGATATTTCATGTTCTTGATAATGCCTCGGATGACAATACTGCAGAAGTTGTCAGTCAATTTAAAGATTCTTGGCCAGGCCTTCAGTACCATAGAAACCCATACAATATTGGCGGAAATGCCAATATCCTCCGCTCATTGGAAATTGCGGATTCGCCCTACCATTGGGTAATTGGAGATGATGATGAGTGGATTTTTGCTGGCGCAGATGAGCTAGAGCGTGTTTTACAAGCCGGCAAAGCAGATGTTGTACGCTTAGGATGGCTGGTACAAGAACACTCAAGAGGTCAATATATACCTCTTAGTAAATTGCTTGATACAGAGCCATTAGTTTTTGCCAGTTCAAGCATGATTTCCGCTACGATCATCCGTCGGTCTCAAATAGTGCTATCCCTGCCACTTGCCTACCATCACATTGCATATGCCTATCCTCAGTTAGTCAGCTTATTAACTGCGGACCCCGCAAAAGTCGAGGTATATACGCTCACAAAAAACTACATGGTGCATACACCAAGCAATGAAATAGGATATTTCGTGGGGGATCTGGAGTGGTATGCATGCTGGTTGGCCATGAGCCGATTGATCAAAAATCGTCAACACCGCTTCAATTTCATACGCGAGATTTTTGTACTTATGCGCGGAGAAGGTATTAGCCAATTAGCCATTGCCCTGTGGTTAACCCAAGTTGCATTGAATGCAAAAGGTATGAATATGCCTCAGGGATCTTTATTATTAAACATGCTCGGAGATGGTAAAGGTTACCGGCTCCCCATTAGTTTCGCCGCGATAGTTTACTGCGTAATTCCATTCTCATTGGCTCGTGCTCTAAGAAGGCTATATAGGCGATATACAGGAAAGTCTACTGAAATTCCTAAACGCGCAGAATCCAGACTGTAATTTATGCAACGATCCATATGGCGCGAGTTGTTGCTTCACTGGGATAATTCTACTCGACTAGTTTTCCTTTACCGGGCTTGGCAAGCTGGTGCTGGACTATGCACATTGGTGCTGGTCTTTCATCTACTATCCCCTATTGAGCAAGGCTTCTATTACACCTACGCAAGTATTGCAGCCATGCAAGTATTTCTCGATGCGGGATTGTCGGCCGCACTAATACAAGTTTCAGCACACGCATTCTCCAGAATGAATTGGTCTTCTGATCGGAAAATAGAAGGAAAAGACCAATCCATCTTTTATGCACTAATCCGTAAATCTGCTCTTTGGTACCTAACTGCGAGCCTGATATTTCTATCAATTGCTGCTCCAGCCGGCATAATGTTTCTCTCCTCCAACGCGTCTTTAGCACCGCCACATTGGCAATGGAATTGGGTATTCTTAGTAGTAGCTACAGCTCTGAGCCTAGTAATGGTTCCTTTCATGAGCATTTTAGAGGGGTCAGGGCTTGTCTCTGAAGTTTATGGCATACGATTGCTACAAGCAGTCAGTGGCTCTTTAGCGACCTGGTGGTTGCTATGGAAAGGCTATGGTTTACTTGCTGTATGTGCCACACCCTTAATGACGTTTATCATTTCCGCCACTGCTCTCGGTCTCAGGCATAGATTCACACTCATAAATATGTGGAAGGTAAAGACAGGCAGTTTCAACTGGAAAGAAAATGTCTGGCCATTTCAATGGCGGATTGGTCTAAGCTGGCTATCAGGATATGTATTAGTACAAATGCATACACCGCTGCTGTTTCGCTTGAAAGGGCCGGTAGAAGCGGGCCAAATGGGGTTGAGCGTGACTATCATTTCGATGCTCAGTCTGTTGGCTATGATTGGAATCACAAGTAGAACACCAAGCCTGGCACGTCTTGCGAGCAAAAAAAACTGGACTGAAATGGATAACTTGTTTTTTAGTGCAGCAAAAATATCATTGATACTATATGGGTTGGGCGCTTTTTTACTGCTGAGTTTGTGCTATAGCTTGGAAAACACCATATATGCTCACAGAATAATTTCATTTACAGATATGTTTATATTGTGCCTGGCATTTCTATCCAGTCACATTGTGGGCCTCTTAGCCGTCTATCTAAGGGCTCATAAGGCAGAACCCTATGTCGGATTATCTGTTGCAGGAGCATTGATAGTATTAATTGGAGTGCTTGCTGTAACGCCATCGTTCGGCATTCGCGGGATTGTATGTGTATTGTTGGTAGTCCACGGGGCTATTGGCATTCCTATTGCATTAAAAATTTGGTCAACTTATAGAGAAAATTGGCATAAATGATGAAGTCTGAATGTATCCTTAGCATTACCATTCCTACATTTAATCGAGCCAATTATTTAAAATTAAATCTCGAGCAACTTCTATCAGAACTAAAAGATATAGATCCTGCATTAGTCGAAATAGTAGTATCTGATAACGCAAGTAGCGACAACACAGAAGAGGTTGCCAAATCATTTATCGGTAAATTACAAAATTATCGATACATTAGAAATGCGGAAAATATTGGTTCTGATAAAAATATTGCTCAATGTTATAGCATCGCCAATGGTACATATGTCGTTGCTTTGGGCGATGATGATTTGCTAATAAATGGTGCAGTAAAATGGATTATTAATGAAGTAAAAAGAAACACATATGGGGTAATTTGCATTCGGCCATTTGGATATGACAATGACTTCATAAATGAATGCCCTCCCAGTTTTGGACATTCAGTATCTTTTAAAGATACGGCAAAATTTTTAAGTAAAATTGGTCCTCTTGCAGCCTTAATTTCTGCTTGCGTAATAAATAAAAGTCTCTTGACTGATGTAGATCCATATAAATTTTGCGGATGCAGCCTTGTACAAGTTCACTTAGTTATCCTTGCCGCAAAAAAAGCCAGCCTAAACCTTTACAGCAAAAAATATTTCATTGCTTACAAAAGAAATAATTGGGGGCATTATGATTTTTCAAACGTTTTTGTCCATGAGCTCGGAAAAATCCTCGATTCTTATAGGCCGTTCCTAGGGGCCGAAGCTATCAAACGTTATGAAAAAAAGCTACTACTAAGTTATTTCCCTCAATATATTTTAAAAGACAGGGTAAAAAACCATAATATTTCATCTGTCAAAAAACGTTTTTCTGAAAGATATTCTAAAAATATTTGGTATTACTTATCAGTTTACCCTATTTTATTTTGGCCTAAATATATTGCTATCGCTTGGGGTGCAATTGTTTCGCTCATAGGAAGACTAATTAACGGCGATGGCGTTCGGATATTTTACTTTCTGATGAAAAATACATCTCTCACTCTTAAAAGGCAATAATTAAACTTGGACTCGTTGGTTACAATATCTATTGTTAGTCATAATCAATCTACGCTAGTCAATTTTCTATTAATTGATTTAAGTAATATTAATTTTACAGGTCCCATTATTCTCACCAGCAACTTACCTGGTGATAATTTCGAGATTCCGGAAAAATTACTTAATCAGGTACGTTTTATTTCCCCACCCGCACCAAAGGGGTTTGGTGCAAATCATAACTATGCGTTTCGTTACTGCAATACTCCATACTTTGCAATTCTAAATCCTGATATAAGAATCCCCCACAATCCATTTGAGAATTTGCAACTAGGGATAGTCGGAGAAACAGCTCTCATCGCTCCCGCAATTTTAGGCCCCTCTGGACAACCTGAAGACAATGCGCGCCATTTCCCTACGCCGTTCAGTCTAATAAAAAAGGTTATACATATGGATCATGGACATTATCCATATCAAGTAGGAAACCCGCCCTTTGCACCTGACTGGGTAGGTGGAATGTTCATGATGATTAAATCTGATGTATTCCGTCAGCTAAACGGCTTCGATGAGGGGTTTTTCTTGTATTACGAGGATGTTGACCTATGTGCGCGCCTACAAATGGCCGGGTGGAAAGTGAAATTAGATCCCTCTGTATCTGCAATACATCATGCTCAGCGGGCCAGTCACCAAAATATCAAGTATCTAAAATGGCACGTACTAAGTATGGTCCGCTACTTAGTCAAGCATAGCTTGTGGTTGTTACGTAGAAAACACAAAACTTTCTAAGCTCGTCTAATAGCGATAAAGTCTATGCTTTATGTATACACAGAGAATCGCATCAGTAAAATCCCAACTCAAATTGCACAAATGACATGTTTGCTCATCAATCAATTTATATCGAGAATTTATGAACCACGAAAATCTGATTGCTTGATAAAAGGCGATGAAACTTAATGACAATTTTAGTTACTGGTGCGAACGGATTCGTGGGCTCTGCGCTTTGCAACAGACTGGAAGTCCAGGGCTCAACTGTTCGTAAAATAGTACGTTCACCTAAGCAGGGAATTGATATTACGGATGTTGCCAGCACTGGCGAGATCACGGCAAATACAGACTGGACTATTTCACTGAAGGATGTAGCTACTATCATTCACCTTGCTGCCCGCGTACATGTAATGTCCGACAAAAGTGCAGATCCGCTAAGTGAATTCCGTCGCACCAATGTTGAGGCTACTATTAATCTAGCAAGACAAGCTGCTGACATGGGCATAAAACGGTTTATCTTCCTCAGTTCCGTCAAGGTCAACGGCGAATCGACAGAGCCCGGGGGCATTTACTCTGCCGATGACGATCCCGCGCCCGAAGATGCATATGGAGTCTCAAAGTTTGAGGCCGAGCAAGCACTGTTAAATCTGGCAGCCGAGTCTGCCATGGAGGTGGTGATTATCCGTCCGCCCTTGGTATATGGCCCAGGTGTGAAGGCCAACTTCGCCAACATGATACGTTGGCTGGCCAGCGGTGTTCCTTTACCGTTAGGAGCGATTACCAACAATAGACGCAGCTTGGTAGCCTTGGATAACCTGGTAGATCTTATTATTACCTGCATCGACCATCCTGCCGCCGCCAACCAAATATTTTTGGTTAGTGATGGGGAGGATTTGTCATCTGCCGAGCTCTTGACTCGTATGGCAAAAGCGCTTGGTAAACCTGCCCGCCTCTTTTTTGTACCCATTCCGATCCTAAAGCTGGGGGCTATATTGCTGAACAAGCGCAGTATTTTCCAGCGGCTATGTGGATCCTTACAGGTAGATATTGCTAAGACGCGACAGTTATTGGGTTGGAACCCACCGATCACCATTGATGAAGGATTGCGGCGCGCTGCCCAGTCCGAGGATAAGCATGAAACGCGCGTTTGACTTGATACTGGCTTTAATCGCTGCCCTGTTGCTGATACTGCCCATTCTGATTGTGGCCATGCTTGTTAGGTTGACATCCCCAGGGCCCATCGTCTACTGGAGTAATCGTGTTGGACGGCGCAACCGGATTTTCAAAATGCCCAAATTCCGCAGTATGCGCATTGACACTCCCGCCGTTGCAACGCACTTGCTGGAAAATCCTTCGCAATGGCTGACACCGATCGGGGCATTTTTGCGCAAATCCAGTCTGGATGAGCTACCTCAGCTCTGGAGCATACTCAAAGGCGACATGAGTTTTGTCGGGCCTCGGCCGGCGCTGTACAACCAGGATGATCTGATTGCATTGCGTACCGCGCAGGGAGTGGATGCACTGGTGCCTGGATTAACGGGCTGGGCCCAAGTCAATGGACGAGATGAACTGCCCATTCCACAAAAAGTGGCGCTGGATGCAGAGTATCTGCACAGGCAATCGCTGATGTTTGACTTGAAAATACTCTGGATGACAGCACTTAAGGTGTTAACAAGAGACGGCGTGTCACATTAGCGATAAAATCACCCCTTCATTGCTGGAACTTACATCGCCATCGGCATGTACGAATCATCACTCGCTAAAACAAAAGCACTGCTCCAGATTTAGCCAGGCGCGTGATTAGAAATATCGACGCCTTGTGTTCTCTCAGACTGCAGTGAATGATTGCCCTCTCACTTCAATATTTAGGCTCCACCATGACAACCCATAAAGACATAGACGCAGCAGAGCTGTTTGCCCTCATTGAGAAAGGGACGTTGCGTCTCAT
This sequence comes from Methylovorus glucosotrophus, assembly GCF_009858335.1. Classification (NCBI taxonomy): domain Bacteria; kingdom Pseudomonadati; phylum Pseudomonadota; class Betaproteobacteria; order Nitrosomonadales; family Methylophilaceae; genus Methylovorus; species Methylovorus glucosotrophus. The sequence continues at coordinate 32,816 of NZ_VMSE01000002.1, read as the reverse complement.
CGATGTGCGTAACGCCGATGAAGTGGCTCGCGGGATTATCGCTGGCGCACGTCATATTCCACTTTCCCTTATACCGGCCAGCGTTGATGACTTGACGGCAGGAAGCGAAACCCTGGTTTTTTATTGCCATAGCGGCATACGGTCAGGGCAAGCTGCATCGTTTATTGCGAGTCATGGCCGTGAGAATGTGTACAACCTGCAAGGCGGTGTATTGGCTTGGGGAAGGGCTGGATTTCCTTTTGCCCCGCTTCAAGCGTGATCTTGAAAGAGAATAAGAAATGGAATTTACGAAAGAACTGGATGCGCGCGGTCTTAAATGTCCGCTGCCGATTTTGCGCTGTAAAAAAGGCTTGGCCGAGCTAGAGCCCGGCCAAGTATTGAAAGTGCTGGCAACCGACCCAGGGTCGGTAAAAGATTTTCAGGCGTTCTGCAAACAGACGGGGCATGAAATGCTTGCCCTGCAGGAGCCGGATGAGGCCATGCAGGACAAGGTGTTTACATTCCACATTCGCAAACGTACGACATGAGTTATTTGAGTTAACTATTTAGCCGTTGTTTGAGATTTGCCATAATCCATGGGTAAGAATTGCAAACTTTCCCATGGGAATCCATCCAGTACCGCATAATTGGCTTTGTTCTCGAACAAGGCAGGATAAGGATTTGGCTTACCCAGCTTGGTGTAAGAATAGGCATTCTGCGCACGCAGCGAGAGCGAGCCGGCTTTGTCCCACACGACGAAGCCATATGTCTGCGCTGCCTTCGCAATGATTTTGCCGGCTTTGCTCAACTTCAAAGTGTTGACATCAATATTGGGATCCAAGCGGAAACGTTGGCCTTCTGCAATCTGGTAAGCACGCTTGTTGCCATTCCAGCCATCTGAGCGATTCGCTGGCCACGAAATTATATTCCAGTGCTCGGCATCGACCAGGGCTATACCAATCGCATGTCTGATTTCACCGCGCTCCAGTTCTTCAGCCGTAATCTGGCCGCCAATAAAAGGCAGGCTGGTGGCTGTGGTGCCATAGTACTTATAGAACACGCCATTGCTCTTGGATGCGTTTTCCAAACGGCCACCCCAGCAGGCATACCACACCCCATTTTCTTTCTTGGCCTTCCAGAATTCCCAGACAGTATCCGTTGAAGGTTGATATACCGTCATTTCCATATCGTTACCTTCAGCAGGAACAGCATATGTTGGAACCGGAACGGCAGCCCATTGTGTCAGCAAACCAGAGTCCTTATAGCCCTTTTTCTGGCAATCCCACTGATTTACGCGGACTGTGGGAGTATTGGCATCCGCCACATAGACCGGGCTGGAATACTTGGATGTATTGATCGTGACGTTACCGTAGTAAGCTTTTTTCTGCCGCACAATCTCTTGTGCAAATTGTGCAGAGTAAGGATGCAGCTCGACGTCTTTAGGGATAGGCGTATACCAGAAGCTATCTGGCGAGAAAACAGAATCCGTTACCAGTGCATTGGCTTTCACTGCGGCTGCCGAAGCTTTTATCGCGGCTGCTTTCTCAGCAGCAGCCTTTGCTTCAGCCGCTGCTTTTTCTGCGGCCGCTTTGGCAGCAGCTTCTTTGGCCGCCTGCGCAGCGAGTGCCGCTTTTGTTGCTTCTTGCGCCTGCTTGGCAGCGTCTGCGCACATAAAAGGCAAGTTGGTATAAATCGTCTTGCCCGATGTGCCAGTGCACTTAATGTAATCCGCAGCCTGAGCACTCATCGCAGCGGTGCTGGCCATGATAGTGATCGCGACCAATATTGCGTTTCTGGGGTTCATCATGTCGTCCTCTCGTCTTGCATCCATAGTGTTCTTTAACGGTGTTAAGAACAAAAAATTGAATTTATCCGAAAAGGCAGCCAGCCGGTTGGCTTACTGGAGGATTGGCGGCCCCGCTGTCATAGATTGCTCCTTAGACCGGTAGCTTTGCGTCTCCGTTCTTTCAAACGGGTTTGCCTTTTCATGTATCTATTAACGCGCCGCGCTCCAGCAAAGTCAATTTACTATCTGCTTGTTTCTAAAGGACTGACATTTTTGGTCAGTCAATGACAACCGCATCATGCGGCCGTCATTTCCCTAAACTAAACGCCCCAATTGAGATTGCAGCTTGTCCAGCGTTGCCTTGAAGCCCGCCAGACGTTCCCGCTCCTGTGCCACCACGGCGGCAGGCGCACGATCGACAAAACTCGCATTGCCCAGTTTGGCTTCCGCTTTGCTGACTTCGGTTTGCAAGCGGGTAATTTCCTTGCTCAGGCGTTCCTTTTCTGCAGCAACATCGACTTCAATCTTCAGCATCAGGCGGAAGTCACCTGCCAGCGCCACCGGGGCATCGGCTTGCGGCAACTCGGCAACAATCTCAACCTCGGCAAGCTTGGCCAGGGCTTTGAGATGCGGAGCGTAGGCTTGCAATGCGGAGGCATCTCCCGCCGCAATCAAGGGTACGCGCGTCGCGGGCGAAATACCCATTTCCCCGCGCAAACTGCGGCAGGCATCAACGGCTTCTTTCAGCAGACCAACCCAAGCTTCCGCCTGTTCATCAATTTTGCCTGGCTGTGATTTTGGATACACCTGCAGCATGATGCTGGGGCCAGGCTGATTCATGTCACGGCCAGACAAGGGGCCCACGGTTTGCCAGATTTCTTCGGTAATGAAAGGCATGATGGGGTGCGCCAGACGCAGGATGGTCTCCAGAACGCGTAGCAAAGTGCGGCGCGTAGCGCGCTGCTCGGCCTCGGTACCGGTCTGCAACTGGGTCTTGGCAATTTCCAGATACCAGTCGCAATACTCATCCCACACAAACTTGTAGATGCTTTGCGCGATCAGGTCAAAACGGTAATCGGCAAAACCACGCTCGATATCCGCCTCCACTTTTTGCAACAGGCTGACAATCCAGCGATCCGCCTGGGAAAAGCTGAGATAGCCTTCAGGCTTGGTTTTGCAATCTTCCAGACCGCAATCCTGCCCCTCGGTGTTCATCAGCACAAAGCGCGTGGCATTCCACAGCTTGTTGCAGAAGTTGCGGTAGCCCTCGCAGCGCTGCAGGTCAAACTTGATATCGCGCCCTGGCGAAGCCAGGCTGGCAAAGGTAAAGCGCAGCGCATCCGTGCCATACGCAGAGATGCCCTCGGGGAATTCCTTGCGGGTACGCTTCTCGATCTTTTCCGCGTCCTTGGGGTTCATGAGCCCAGTCGTGCGCTTCTTGATCAGCGCATCCAGATCAATGCCGTCGATCAGGTCGATCGGGTCCAGCACATTGCCCTTGGATTTGGACATCTTCTGCCCTTCCGCATCACGAATCAGGCCGTGCACATACACATGCTTGAACGGAATCTTGCCGGTGAGGTGCGTGGTCATCATGACCATGCGCGCTACCCAGAAGAAAATGATGTCAAAGCCGGTGACCAGCACGCTGGATGGCAGATATTGCTGCAGTGCCTGATTCGCCGCATCCACGGCTTCATCCCCCGTCCAATCCAGGGTAGAGAACGGCCACAAAGCGGAGGAATACCAGGTATCCAGCACGTCATCATCGCGCTTCAGTTTGCCGGTATAGCCATCCTTTGCCGCCAGGGCTTGCGCTTCGTCCGCATCATGCGCAACGTACACCTTGCCACTGTCCGTATACCAGGCCGGGATCTGATGCCCCCACCACAGCTGGCGCGAAATACACCAATCCTGAATATTGTTCAGCCACTGGTTGTAGGTGTTTACCCAGTTTTCCGGGTAGAACTTGATCTGACCGTCGGCCACCACCTCCAGCGCTTTTTGTGTGATGCTCTTGCCATCGGCAGCGGGCTTGCTCATGGCGACAAACCATTGATCGGTCAGCATGGGCTCAATCACCACGCCGGTGCGGTCACCACGTGGCACCTTGAGTTTGTGCTTGTCGACCTTGACCAGAAAGCCCTGGGCTTCCAGATCAGCCACAACCTGCTTGCGGGCAGCAAAGCGCTCCAGACCGCGATAGCCTTCAGGCGCATTCTCGTTGACGAAGCCCTTGAGGTCGAGGATGCCGATCATGGGCAAACCATGACGCTGACCTACCGCATAGTCATTGAAGTCATGCGCCGGTGTTACCTTGACCACACCGGTACCGAACTCGCGATCCACATAGTCATCGGCGATGATCGGTATCTCGCGATCACACAATGGCAGCTTCACCGTCTTGCCGATCAGATGCGCGTAGCGCTCGTCTTCGGGGTGCACCATCACCGCTACGTCACCCAGCATGGTTTCCGGACGGGTGGTCGCCACCGTGAGATGCCCGGAGCCATTCGTCAGCGGATAATTGATGTGCCACATGGAGCCGTCTTCTTCGTCCTGCACCACTTCCAGGTCAGAAACCGCCGTGCCCAGCTTCACATCCCAGTTCACCAGGCGCTTGCCGCGGTAAATCAGGCCTTCGTTATACAGGCGGACAAAACTCTCGGTCACTACCTTGTTGAGGCCGGCGTCCATGGTGAAGCGCTCGCGGCTCCAGTCTGGCGATGTGCCCAGACGGCGCATCTGCTGGGTAATGGTGCCGCCGGAGTATTCTTTCCACTCCCACACTTTTTCCAGAAATTTTTCCCGGCCAAGGTCGTGGCGGCTGACGCCTTGCGCATCCAGCTGGCGTTCCACCACGATCTGCGTGGCAATGCCCGCGTGATCCGTACCCGGTTGCCACAGCGTATTGTCGCCGCGCATGCGGTGATAGCGCGTCAGGGCATCCATGATGGTCTGGTTGAAACCATGGCCCATGTGCAGGGTGCCTGTCACATTGGGCGGGGGCAGCAGGATGCAGAAATTGTCTGATTTGGAGGCATCCATGCCAGCCGCGTAATAGCCGCGGGATTCCCAGAATTGATACCATTTGCTTTCGAGCGCCTTGGGGTCAAAAGCTTTGGCTAAAGTGTGTGCGTTTTCAGTGGTTTGAGTATTCATAGGTCGGGGATTTTACCACAGCGGCCGCCTGGCTGGCCCGCCCTTGCCCAGAGATTCATGCGGACCATGGCGTATGCCGGAATTGACGCGAAGCCAGAACTTTGGGTTAGGATACGGCTTTACCTGTTGACACATGAGGTCGCCATTGGACGCCGTCTGGATCTGGGGAATTTTCGGATTGGTACTGCTCTCTGCCGAGCTGGCAACGGGCACACTGTATATTTTATGGTTTGGCCTCGCGGCCTTGATCATCAGCGGGCTGTTATGGCTGTTTCCCGCCATTTCACTCGGGGTGCAACTCTTGCTCTTCGCTGGTCTGTCCCTAAGTACCCTGCTCATATGGAAAAAATTTGAACGCCGTCAACCGGCCGCCTCCCGACTGGGACAGTCCCAAGGGGAAGAAATTGGCCGCACAGGCCAGATAGTTGTCGCGGTCAGCCCCGAACAATGCGGGCGTATCCGCTTCTCTCAGGGCGTGATGGGCAGCAAGGAATGGACGGCCATTTCCAGCCAGACATTAGCCGTAGGCGAAGAGGCCGAGATTACCAGTATTGAAGGCAATGCCTTGCGCGTGAAACGCTCTGGCGTTACCGCCTGAGATTGTTGATAACTTTCCGCACCATGCAAACATCAAGCAACGCTATATTTAAGGAACTGAAATGACCGAACTCATGCTGGCCCTCATCGTCCTGGTTGTGATCGCCATCTGGAAAGGTCTGCGCATTGTGCCGCAGGGCGAAGAATGGGTGGTTGAACGCCTGGGGCGGTTTAACCGTGTGCTGATGCCGGGGCTTAATCTCATTATCCCATTCATCTACGAGGTGCGTTACAAGGTCACCACCAAAGACATCATTCTGGATGTGCCCCAGCAGGAAGTGATCACGCGGGACAATGCCGTCATCCTGGCGAATGCGGTGTCGTTCATCAAGGTCAGCAATATTGAGCGTTCGGTGTATGGCATTGAGGATTTTCGTGAAGCCATGCGCAACATGGTGCAAACCAGCCTGCGCTCCATCATCGGCGGCATGGATCTGAACCAGGCGCTGACCTCGCGTGACCGTATCAAGGCTGAGCTGAAAGAAGCAATTGCCGACGAGGCGCTCGACTGGGGCCTGACCGTCAAGTCGGTGGAGATCCAGGACATCAAACCCTCCCCCAACATGCAGCAAGCCATGGAAATGCAGGCCTCCGCCGAGCGTGAGCGGGTTGCGCTGGTAACCCGCTCCGAAGGCGAAAAGCAGGCCATTATCCTGAACGCCGAAGCCCGGCTGGAAGCCGCCCGCAAGGATGCCGAAGGGCAAATGGTCGCCGCACAGGCCTCCGCCGAGGCGCTACGCCTGATTGCCGAAGCCGTGAAAGAAAACAACAGCTCTGCGACATTCCTGCTGGGCGATCGCTATATTCAGGCACTGCAGCGCATGGGGGAATCAGAAAACAGCAAGATCGTAGCGCTGCCCGGCGATATCGTCAGCGCCATTCGGGCTATTGTGGGCGGCAAAAGTTGATATAAACTGCATGACAAGCCCGCAGGATAGCGGGCTGTCATTGAATAATAATTAAAAAAGGGGTAAGGGGAATGAAAACAACACTCGTCGCAACGCGTGCTTTTCTGCTGATTGCGATTACGCTGGTGCTAGCCAGCCTGGCAACACAAGGCATCAAATTCTTTACGGGGCATGGTTCGTTAATGGGGATAACGCGTCTCCTCAACCTCAATGCTGAAGTCAATGTCCCCACATTCTATTCGGTGGTGCTCCTCCTCACCTGCAGTGGCTTGCTGGGCTTGATTGCTTATCTTAAACGCGCACAGCGCGCGCCTTATACCCTGCACTGGCAAATCCTGTCGGCCGGATTTCTGCTGATGGCGGCGGATGAGTTCATGAGCTTTCATGAGATTTTCACCAGCATCACCCACAGGCAATTGCACCTGGAAAACAGCATCTGGCTCAAGTACTCCTGGGTGATTCCCGGCTTGCTGGTGATCGCGTTCATCGGCATATCGTATATACGCTTTCTGCAGCACCTAAGCCGCACTCACCGCATACGCTTTCTGCTAGCCGGCGGCATCTACTGCACGGCGATTATTGGTCTGGAAATTCTGGGAGGGCGCTACGCGGCTCTGCATGGAGTGGAAAACTTCGGCTACAGCCTGCTGACTACCTTGGAGGAGGGGCTGGAGATGCTAGGCCTGATCCTGTTCATCAATGCCCTGCTGCATTACATCGCCGAGCAATATCCCAATATCCGCATCCGCCCCTAAGAAGGCTGACAAACGCTGCAAGTGGGGTCGCGTTGTAGGCGCAGGCTGCGCCACTCCATGCTCAGCACATCCAGCAGCAGCAGCAGGCCCTGCAGGCTCTGGCCGATTCCCATCAGCAGCTTCATGGCTTCGGCTGCCTGTGTCGTGCCTATCATGCCCACCAGCGGCGCAAATACGCCATTTTCAGCACAGCGCAATGCATCGTCGGCGCCTGTATCCGGGTACAGGCAATGGTAGCAGGGGCTGTTTTCCTGCCGGAAATCAAACACCGTAATCTGGCCCTCAAAGCCAATGGCCGCCCCGGATACCAACGGTTTTTTTTCCGCCAGGCAAATGCGGTTCAAGGCATAGCGGGTAGCAAAATTATCGCTGCAGTCGATCACCACATCGGCGTTACGCACCAAAGCGGACATCGTAGCCTCTGTCGATTTCTCGCGTATGGTGATCACCTCTACTTCCGGGTTCAATGCCTGCAAGGCTTGCTGCGCTGACTCGGCCTTGTTGATGCCCACGGAGGCTGTGGTATGAATAATCTGCCGCTGCAGATTGGTCATGTCCACCGTATCAAAATCACAGATGGTGAGCTTGCCGGTGCCACCGGCCGCCATGTACATCGCCACTGGCGCGCCCAATCCGCCCGCCCCCACAATCAGGGCATGGCTGTTGACGAGTTGCTCCTGGCCCTCGTAACCGATATTAGGCAGCAGGATATGGCGGCTATAGCGTAAAAGTTGGTTGTCGTTCATACCCGCAATTATGGCAGTTTTCCGGCGCTCAGCATGCGGTTCAATAGCAAGGTCGATGGTACCCACACCACAATATCGTCGAACTCGTTGCCTGCCACGGCACTTGGCACATCGCTGACTAAATTATCATCGTTATCTGTATTTTCTTGCTCATTCACTCCCGCGCCCGCGCCCGACTTGCCTTTGGAGACAATGACAGCGGGGACACGCAACGCCAATGTCACGCCACTAGTATCGGTGATGGTCATTGAGGGTGTGGTCGAAAGGGTAAATTTGGTAACGCTATTTGCAAATCCATTCGTGACACGATACCGATACTTTTGCCCCCAGGCATCCTGCTTGCCCATGCCGAGGTCAGCCCATGGCAAATTACCCTCGGCTGGGTCTACCACACAGGCACCTGTGCCATCCCGGTCTTCCCGCCCGTCGCCCGTAGTATCCGGGCATGGCAGATACCCATTACTGCTGGCATATCCGATCAGGCCATCGCGCAGTTCGGCCATGGCTCTTTGCGTTTCGTTGTAATTTTTCTGATCAATCTGGGCAGACAGCGGCACCAGCATGCCGGCAATCACCAGCCCCACGATCACCAGCACTATCGATAGCTCGATCAAGCTGAAGCCTCGACTGCTTATTCGATGCGACGTCATGGTGTTACTTTCAAAATACGTGTGCCATCAAGGTTGGATAGTTGCGCCAGCCCACTACTGCTGCAGCCACGCGTTGCATAGCTGCAATCCGCCGTGAGTTCATATTTCACATAGTTTTGCCAGTGGCTTTCCGTAAACCAGGCTGGCAGGGTTAACGCCGGATTCGGGTGGCTGCAATTATTGTTAATGAGCGGCAGGCTGCCACTCAAACTGCCCTCCTGGCAGGCGCGTGTGCTATCGGGCAAAAGCGAGGTATAAGGAAAAAACCGCCCATTTGCCGCTGCCGCACTCGCCGAATAATAACTGCGCAACGCGGTGGCCGCCTCCCCCATCGCCCGGTTCTGCAGGGCAGCCAGCAGTTCATCAATGGTAATGAACACCAGGGTGTCATTGAATTCGGTCTGTTTCTCGCTGGATAGACGATCACTGGCCTCGCCGTTAATAAACACCTCATTCGCGACCAGATAATTGGCGTTCGAATAAGCAACGCCATTGATGGTAATGCTGTCGAGATAGGCAGCTGGACCCGCAATGCCGCCTGCCCGGTTTTGCGAACCAAGTACCGGCCCCGCTGATATGACAATCGCCGCCACCCGGTCTGAAAGCAGGCGTCCGCTTTTATCGCGCACTTGCAGCCAGGGATAGGTGGGGGCATCGGCAATATCGGGATTGATCACCACGGCGCTGGTGGAAGGCCGTACCAGATTGCGTGACACCGCGTACCACAAGCGCTCGCCCTCGGCGTCCATCAGGTTTTCAGATAAGCCATAGTTACCTGCGCCAATGCCGACGCACGGATTTGTTTGCGCAAGATAAGGCAGCTTGCCCAGCAAGTGACTGTAATTGAGCGTGCTCACCTGACTGACACAATCGCTCTGACCATCGTAGTTTTCATCCGAATTTCGATCAGGAAACGGCAGGATGCCAGGGTACTGTGCATGTGCCACCGACCAGCCTATGAGCGCAGCCTTGGCTTCTGCCAACGCATCGAGTGTTTTCTGTTCGCGCATCACTTTGTATTGATAGCCATCCATGCGCTCAAAAAAGGCCATGCTGCCAGCCAGCAGCAGGATCAGGGCCATCACGATCATGATGATGCCTTGCTGCCCCGTAGTCGGCGAGGAGTACTCAGGGCAATGCAGGCGCATTTTCTCGCTCTTGTGGCGCGGAGGCGGATTCCTTGGCCGTCGCCTTGTACTCTTCAATACGGTTGCTATCAGGTTTGTACACCTGCCCCGCCTTTAACCTCACCGATTGCCCGGTACCCGGTAGCTTGATCTCCACACGGCGGTTTTTTCCTTCTTCCACAATCATGGTGCCTAGCGTCCTGTTTTCCTGCATGGCTTGCTGATTGACCCATACCGTACCTGGCTTGCCATCGCTTCTGCGCACATAGCCTTGTACTGAAATTGGTCCAGCGGGGGCGCTATCCATCACGGCGCCCATGTCCTGTTCCGGCATTTTTTCCGGGAGGGCGCGCATATTGCGGCGTTGCGCATCCAGCTGTGCGCGTTGCAATGGTGTGGTGAACAATCGACCCAAGTCGTCCGCCAGCGCCATGCCAGAGGCGAGACATAACAGTATAGTCAGCCATATTTTCATGGCGCCACTCCCGATTGCGCTTCACGCAGGGTGTACCAGTCCAGCTCACACTTGGCGATAAGATTGGGCGTCATCGTCGCATCCATGATGGCGCGCAAACGCGTCAATTCACATTCGCGAATAATGATGGGGCTGCGCTGCTGCTGACGCAATGCCTGCAAAAAGGTCAGGATATCGCCCTCATGCAGCATGGGCAGCTCCAGCTGCATCACCGAGCGATTGAGCTTAAAACTGCCAGTGTCGACCGGAAACGGTGGGGTATAAGGCTCCTGTGCACCAATGGCGTAAGTGATCTTGAACAGTTTGTACTGCTGATGAATATTGCGGATGCTATCCAGCCAGAGGATACGCCGCTCCTCGCCGATAAAGCCTTCCTCCACCAGCGCTTTATAGGGAGGAAGAAAACTGACGATGGTGTCTTTTTCCTGGCCTGACGCCATATACCGGCTGCGGGCTTGCTGCAGTTGCTGCTGCTGCGCCTGGAGCGCCTGCTCAGCTTCCGTCACGCGATCGTAGGCAAAGCTGATCAGCAAGGCCGCCGCAATCAGTGCCAATGCCAACCCGGCCAATGGGTAGGCCAGACGCGACCAATCCTGGCGGGTGAGCTTCATTGCGCGCCCTCCGTTGGCCTGAGAATAAACTTGAGCTTGAAATTGGCTGCCATGGAAACCGCCGACACAGCATCGGTAGTACTGCCTTGCAAGCGGGAATAGGAGCTGACATTCACCGGCTCCTGCAACACCTCTACCCATGCCACTTGTGGCAAGCTGCGCAGCTTTTCAGCAAGCTGATTGACACGTACCAAAGCTGCACGGTAATCCCCATTAAAACCCGCCACCTCTCCATCCACGAACACCAGCTGGTGCAATACGCTGGTATCACTTAGCTGAGCATCGGCCGGAGCAGCCTGTGCTGGCCCCGCAGAAACCCCTTCGGCCTTATCATCCCGTATCGTGATATCCGGCGTATTCACCCAGCGCATGCGATGAATCTGCATATCGGGCTGCGCCTGCAAAACCTCACTGAGCGCCTGCATGGCGGCTTGTGGCGTTTGCGCATAAGACGCAAGCTTGCGTGCGGTTTCCACCGCAGCACGCAGGTCTATGCTGGGGATAGGCGTTTGGGGGAAATTTTTGGCGACCTCGTGGTACTTCTGCTCCTGCATGCGGGTTTCCTGGCCGGCTTCAAGCGTTTGCTGCAAGGTCTGCGCCGCCTGCTGTCCGATATAGCTTGCCGCCACAAACCCGCCCAGCAAAGTCAGCACACTGGCGAGATGAATACTGCGTGCCACATTGCCTACCTGATAGTGGCGGGTATAGCTGGCTGGAGCCAGATTGACCGGCAACTCGCCAGTCGCCAGCAGATGCATGTGCATCAGTTCGGGATGCCGCGTCAGCAATTCCGGATTCAAGCCCAGGCTTTTGGCGAGGACTTTCAAATCTTCGCTGACGCATTCCAGGTTTTGTTCTTGTGAGATATTGCGGCAAATCTGGCGGCTGGTGTCATCAATGTCCGCCAGCACCATTTTGATCGGTGTATCACGCATCACCAGGCGCTGGCTGATGAGGTAGAGCCGGGTTTTCTCGGTTTCAGCCAGGTAAAAATAGGCCATGCGCTCCTGCATGGCTGGCGATACCGGCGCCGACCGGCTGATCAGCAAACGTCCATGATGAAAGTACGTCTGGCGCAGACCCGAGTTGAGCCGTTCGCTCAGCAGGATATGCGGCGCCTTGAGCTTCATGCGTTGCAGCAACAGCTCGCTCATCATCGATAGCAGATAGACGCCAGCAAGCGGCATGCGTTGAGCCGCGATCGCTTGCATCCAGGGCTGCAGGAAGTCCGACTTGGTCAGGGCCACGTAGATGAAGCGATCATCCTTGCGCTTATCCTTCTGGCGCTCAATGAAATGCGCGGCCTTGAAAGTAGCATTGCGATAGCCATGATTCAGTTTGCGCGTCAGCATTTCACGGCGGGCACTGCCACGGGTATGCGGCAGATAATCCTGCTGGTAATCCTCCTCCACCGCATCCACCAGCATGTAGAGCCGGGTATTGTCGTGCTGGGCCAGAAAGCGCACAAAGGCCTCATAGCCTTTGGGATCACTGCTGAACTCGTGGCTGGATTGCAAGTTGCCCAGACGCCACACCCCGGCAATCAGCTGGGTAGTGGTAGCGCAGAGGACGATTTTATTGAAGATGGCCATCAGAGTTTTAGCGTGCTGAAGGAATCGTAAACCGGGCCCAACACCGAGAACATGATAAAGGCCATGATGGCGCCGAGGATGACCGTGAGCGCGGGCTCCAGCATCTTGAGCATCTTTTCGATGGATTCGCGTACATCGCGATCATAAAAATAGCTGATCTTGAGCAGTGCGACATCCAGCGCGCCGGTGCTTTCGCCGACCTTGATCATGCGCACCACCAGCGGAGGGAAAAGCCCGGCATTGCGAAAGCTTTCACTCATGCTTTCCCCCGCATTGATCTGATGATGGGCACGCGTCAGGGCATCCGCCACCGCGCGATTATCCACGATGTTTTCACTGGTCTTGATGGCATCCAGAATCGGGATGCCGGTTTGATACATCAAGGCAAAATAGCGGGCAAAACGCGCCAGTATGATTTTTTGCAATATGGGCCCGGTGACTGGCAAGTGCAGCATCAGGTAATCAAAACGGTAACGCGCCGCTGGCGAGTGATGAATGAGATAAGCCAGCGCGCTGATAATGAGCACCGGCAGCCCCAGAATCAGCCACCAGTAATTGACGAAAGCATTCGAAAGAAAAATCAGCACCTTGGTCTGCAAAGGCAGCTCTTGCCCCATATTGCGCAGAAAGCCCACCATCTTGGGCACCAGGTAAATCATCAGGAACACCACCGCGCTCAGCACCATCACCATGATAAACAACGGGTAGGCCAGGAGGCGGCGTGTCTGGGAGAGCAGCTCATCCTGCCATTTGAAGGTATTGGCGAGATTATCGAATACTTCGGGCAAACGCCCGGTTTGTTCGCCCGCCTGCACCAGACTGACAAACAATGGATTGAACACCTTGGGATGCTCGGCCAGGGCTTGTGACAATAGCTTGCCGCCCTCGACCTCAGACGTCACCGCCCCGATGATTTTTTGGAAATGCAGATTGGTCGTGCTGTCGCGCAAATCCGCCAGACCCTCCAGCAGAGGCACGCCTGAGCTGGTGAGTTGTTCCAGTTGAAAGCAGAACATCATCAGATCCTGCAGGCTGACGTGGCTGCGCTTGAACAAGGCAGGCGACTTGCGGGCAGGCCGAAAGGTAATCATGCTGAGCCCCATGCGCTCCAGCCGCACCTCCAGGTCAACCTCGTTAAGCGCGTCTATCTGGCCATGGGCTGGCCGCCCGATCTGATCCACCGCCTTGTAGTTGAAGGTCGGCATGCTCAACGCATCCGGTTGGTCAGGTCGATCACCCGCATAACTTCGCTGATGCTGGTATAGCCTTCCAGAATGCGGCGCACGCCATCTTCGGCCAGCGGCACGAAGCCTTGCTCCATCGCCAGGGCGCGCATTTCATCCAGATGCGAACGGCGGGCAATCAGGGCATCCATCTGGCTGTCGATCCGCAGCAGCTCGATAATCGCCATGCGACCGCGATAGCCGGTATAGCCACAGCGCTTGCAGCCCACATGCCGGTAGATAATGGCATCCTGCCCGGCGGCCAAACCAAGCAGCGTGCGCTCGTCTTCGTTAGGCGCATGGCCTTGCTTGCATTGCGGGCAGAGTACCCGCACCAGCCGCTGGGCCACCACGCCGATGATATTGCCAGCCATGATGTCCGGCGAAATGCCGATATCCAGCAAACGGGGGAAAGTCCCCAGCGCAGAATTGGTATGCAGGGTGGTGAATACCTGATGCCCGGTCATGGCCGCGCGAAATGCCATGGTGGCGGTATCTTCATCGCGGATTTCGCCCACCAGGATAATGTCGGGATCCTGCCGCATGATGGAACGTATGCCATTGGCAAAATCAAGCTTATTGACCTCGGCCACCGAGGTCTGGCGCATCATGGTGACCGGGTATTCCACCGGGTCTTCCAGCGTCATGATATTGACCGCCTCGGTATTCTGATGCGCGAGCAGGGAATACAGCGTAGTGGTCTTGCCGCTACCGGTCGGGCCGGTGACGACCACGATGCCCTCGGGGCGCGTCATCATGCGCTTCAATTCATTTAGGGTATTCGGCCGCATGCCCATGCGCTCCAGCGGCATGATGGATTTTTCGCGGTCGAGCACGCGCAGTACCAGGTTTTCCCCGTGGATAGTGGGGTGACTTGCCACGCGGAAATCAATCGGACGACCGACCAGGTTGATCTGCAGGCGGCCATCCTGCGGAGCGCGGGTTTCTGCAATATCCATCCCGCTGATGACTTTGAGGCGAACGGCAATGGCAGGCCAGAATGTCTTGTGCAGGCTACGCACCTGCCGCAATACACCATCAATACGGTAACGTATGCGTAAAAAAGCCAGCTCGGGTTCAAAGTGAATATCCGATGCGTTGCGTTTGACCGCATCCATCAACAGCGCACCGACCAGACGCACTACCGGCTGGGTATATTCATTGCCATCGGCCTGCAGGCTTTGGTAATCGATTTCGCCGGTTTCGATTTCACGCAGAATGCCATCCACCGAGAGCTCATAGCCGTAAAACTGGTCGATATATTCTTCCAGCTGCGCTTCGGCGGCCAACACCGGCTTGATCTGAATCTGCGGCCCCAGCATGGCGCGTAGCTGATCCAGTGCCACGACGTTGAACATATCCGCCATGGCGATCACCAGCTGGCGCGCCGCTTCTTCATAGGCAATCGGCAACAGATGATAGCGGCGGGCAAAGTCCTCCGGCACCATGGCAAGTGCCTCGGCATCAGCCACCACAGGCGCGAGGTCTATGCTTTCATAGCCTATGGTGTCCGCCACCAGATCGCGCACCATGGCTTCGGTCACAAACCCCAGGCGCACCAGGTGACGGCCTAGCGGAATATCATTTTGCGATTGCTCAATCA
Source organism: Methylovorus glucosotrophus (assembly GCF_009858335.1). Classification (NCBI taxonomy): domain Bacteria; kingdom Pseudomonadati; phylum Pseudomonadota; class Betaproteobacteria; order Nitrosomonadales; family Methylophilaceae; genus Methylovorus; species Methylovorus glucosotrophus. The sequence goes on along the minus strand of NZ_VMSE01000002.1, from coordinate 17,602 downwards.
ACGCAATGCGGAGCTGATCCTGGCTCAGCAGTCCCTGCTGCACCATTAATTCACCAAGCCGCTGTTTACGCTGAGGTTCTGTCATGCCGTTCGAGTATGCTCTTTAAAAATGCGATATGGGTTCAAGGCTGTAACTGGGCTATACGGGCTTCCAGCTGCGCGCGATCCACCTGCGACGCCCCGGCAGCGGGCAGGCGTTGCAGGGTCTGCAGGTAATACGGCAGCGCCAGTGCAGGTTTGCCCATCTGGTCCAGACTGACGGCCAGATTGAACAGATAGTCGACGTTATCTGGCGCAAAATGGTGCGCTTGGAAATACGCCTGCTGTGCCGCAGCCCACTGCTGCTGGCTGGCGTAGAGATTGCCCAGCATGGCATGCAGGTGGGCCGCCTCTGGCTGCTGCGCCAGCAAATTTTTAAGTGCGCTTTCGCTACCGAGAGGATCCGCCTCTTCCCCTATGCCTATCAGGGCCGATTGCGCTGTCGGGTTACGGGGATCCAGCTCCAGCACTTTGCTATACCAGCCGCGTGCATCGGCTTGCCGCCCTTGCTGCAGGGCGATGGCCGCCATGCCCAGCAAGGCATCCACATTCCCGCCATCACTCTGCAAGACCATGCGGTATTGCTTTTGTGCCGAGGCAATATCCCCTGCCTGCCAGGCTTTATATGCGGCGGTGAGATTCGGGTTCACCGCCGGCGCAATATTGCTTTTGCTGACGGTAAATGTACTTGCCGTCGGCAAGTCCGGCGTCGTACCAAATACCTGCGGTGCAGCTTTGACCGCAGCTGGGGATTTCGCAGGAGCACTCATATCCAAAGCAGAATCTGCGCCAGCGCTGGGTACAGGATGTTTGTTTGAGAACACTTCCGCAGACGAAGTCGCCGCAGGTGGACTATCATTCGCCACAGACAGCTCTTCGTCTACCGTGCTGGATGGAGCAGCTGGCACTTCTGGCGGGGCCATTTTTGCCATGACAATGTCAGGTTTGGCTAACGATTGCAGGTAGTCATACAAAAAATATCCGCCAAGCAATGCCAGCAGCAGCACTAATCCCAACACACTCAGGGTGGTTGGCGATATTCCGGAATGGCGGGGCCTGGCCTGCATCAGCGTGCTTGCCGTAGCCCGATCGCCTGCAGGCGCCCGCTCAGATTCACGCGTATTGCCAGCTGCGACTTGCGGTTCGAGCGACAAGGTTTCGGCAGTCGCAGCGTCACCACTGCTCTTGCCTTGTTCAGCGCGGGATAGGGCTTTAATTAGCAGACTCATCGAGTTTTTGCTGTAATTGCATGCTAGGCAGATATTGCTTGTATGACTGCAGCTCCTCGCTTTCCAGTGTGGCATTCTGAATGACGATGGGGCGCAGGAAAATCACCAGCTCGGTTTTAATCGTAAAGTCACTGCGGGCAGTAAACAGCTTGCCAAAAAACGGGATTTTGGACACTTCAGGCACACGATCGGACGCCTGCTGGATATTGTCCTGCATCAAGCCACCCAACACCGCCGTGTTGCCGCTGTTCACCCGCAGCACCGATTCCAGCTCGCGCACCTGAATCTGGGGGATACGGCTGATGACATTAGCGTTGGCAAGTTGGGGATTGGGATCATTGACGTAGCTGACCACCCGCGAGATTGTCGGCCGCACATTGATATTAACCTGGCCAAGATCATTGATTTGCGGTGTGACGCTCATGACCACGCCCACAGGCACAGTATTCGGCGTGGTAGTGACCGATTGCAGATTGGTGGAGCCGGTAGTGAGGCCCTGGGATATCTGTGACTGAATGGTGAAATACACCAGGTTATCCACCACCTTCAACACCGCTGTCTGGTTATTCAAGACCATCAGTTTTGGGCTGGAAAGCACCTTGGTATTGCCAAACTGTTGCAATAACCTGAGACCAAGGCTGATGTCGTTGCTGCTGTAGCCCACCACAAACGGGCTCACACTGCCCGCCGCCGCGGCCACCCCGGAGGGCGAAACAATACCGGTAGTGCCCAGAGAACCATTGATGTTAAAACCGCCCCCCAGACGGGTCCAGTCAATACCGGCTTGATAAGTGTCGTTGAGGGTGACTTCGACAATCGAAGCTTCGATCAATACCTGGCGGCGGGCGCTTGCCATGACTTTATCCAGAAATTCCTGCACTTTTTCATGCTGCCTGCTGGTGGCTCGCACGCTGATGACGCCCGTCTCAGGGCTGGCAATCACGGTCGCGGCGAACAGGGTTTTGTATTCGGCGCGTGCCTGATCACGCTCTTCTTGCGCGTTGCGGGCATTGCTTGCGGCCGGAGGCAAGGTGGTCTGGCTCGGATTCAACAGTGGTTGCGCAGGATTGCTCCCTTCATTAGTGGAAGCAGGTGACTCCGCTTGCGATGGACTCGCCGTGCGCGAAATGATCACTTCCTTATCCGTTTCTGCCAGCAGGTCACGCAGATTCTGAATCAGGGTTTCCCACAAATGATTTTTGGATTCGCTATTCACGGCGGTGCGTGAGCTATTGGCGGCGCCGGTACCGTTGCTTGTGACGGTGGACACACTCCCTGCAGTCCCGGTACTAGCGCTACGCCCGGTACTGGCAATTTCCGCTGCCGCTCCGATAAAGCCGGTTGTGTCGCGCGACATATTCACATAGTCGACCTTGTAGGTACGCAACACCGGCATATCGGGAGCCACATACAACACGTTGTTTTCAACCTTGTAGGTCAGGTCAACCTGCTTGGCGAGGCGCTCCAGAATCGCGGGCAAGGTCTGATCCACGGCATTCAGTGTGACTTTGCCCTGGATAGAAGGATGAATGTCCACATTGAGCTTGCTCTCACGCGCCAGCGCAAAGAGGATTTCTTTGACTGGCACTTCATTTACGACAACGCTGTAAGTCTGCTCGCGATTTTTAGCCTTGGGCGCGGGGACAAATGGGGTGATTTTGACGGGCTGGGGAATGGTGGCGACTGGCGCAGGTGGCGTCACTGCATCAATATGCCCCGTGGAGGGTGTGATCTGCGATACATGTGAACAGCCGGCCAACCCGAGCCAGGCAATAGCAGTGACGATCTTGTTATTCATCGTGCCTTGTGATTCCCCATGTAAACAGCCCCTGATTTATCGCATATTAAGTACAGTATGGCAATTAAGCTATTGAAGTTGTTTTATTTCTTTTGTGATTCCACCCACAGTCCTCATATGTGGCTGGTTGGCACGCACGCTTTCTGGCAATTGCTTCAAGGCTGATGCTGCTTCCTCGCGGTTATCAAAGCTGCCATAAAAAAGGCTTAGGAATGGCTGGCCGCCAACCCGCGTACGCACGACATAAAGATCATCCAGCGACAGTTTGAGCGCCAGTGTTTTCAGGGCATCGCGCATATCCTCATCGCGATAGGCCCCCATCAACTGCAAGGTAACGGTGGTCTCGATCTGTCGGTCTAACCACGTGTGCGTCGCTTGCAAGCGGGCTTCCAGAACATCTTGCACTGCACTGGCTGTTGGCTGCTCGGCAGCTGAAGAATGAATCGCAGTCTCGGCGGTGCTTGTCAGTTTCACCTCCTCTGCCCGGGGCTTGGAAACCACAGACGCAGACGATGGCGCTACCACAGGGGCGTTTACGGGCTGAGAAATGGGTTTGCCAGCCTGCCATTGATGCCCGATGTAGCCAGCAGCCAAGCCTGCGCACAAAGTCAGCCCGCCCAGAACAAATTGCCATCTCCGCCAGCTGTTTTGCTGTGCTTGCTGGCTAAATTCACTGTCCGCAATCGCGCTCCGCACATGCTGGGGGCACACCTGGTAGACATTCTCTGAAAAAGCCGCCAGCAGCGCCTTGTCTGCCAGTACATTTACCCTGCGCACCAGACCTTCCGCAGTGCGTGAAAGCAGCTTGATGGCAGCCGGCGTAAATAATGGCGGACCAAAATAGCCGGCAGCACGCAAACGGAACATGAGGTACTCACTCACTTCGTGCTGATCGAGCGGCTGCAATTTGAAACTATGGGTAATACGCTCCCGCAACTGCCGAATATGCGAGGCGTTCAGATTGCTATCCAGCTCGGGCTGCCCGAACAGGACAATCTGCAAAAGCTTGTCATGCTTGGTTTCAAGATTGGACAGCAAGCGCAGCTCTTCCAGTGTGGCAAGGGGCATGCCTTGCGCCTCTTCCACGAACACCACCACTTGCTTTCCTGCTGCATGCCTGTCGAGCAGATACTGCTGCAGAATCTGCATGACATGAAATTTGTCCGCATTTTTAGGCAATTTGAGCTGCAGCTCAAAAGCCACGGCATATAACACTTCATCCGGCGCCATGCTGGGGTTGGCGAGATAAACGGTTTCTATGCTATCCGGCAGTTGTGTCTGCAGCATGCGGCATAGCATGGTTTTGCCACTTCCCACTTCACCAACCACCTTGATAATGCCTTCACCACTGCGAATGGCATATATCAGGGCGTCCAGGACCGCACCTCGCTTGCCGCCCGTGAAAAACACGTCGGTATTCGGCGTGATTTTGTAAGGGGGTTCCTTTAAGCCGAAATGCGCATAGTACATGGGCCTATTCTTTGTACTCTTCCTGGGTTTGTATGCGGCTATATAAAGTGGTGCGATTGATACCGAGCAGCTTGGCGGCCTGGCTCAAATTACCGTGGGTAATTTTCAGGGCGGCATTCACATAAGCGTTTTCCCAACGCTTCAGCACGGCATCCACATTGATGTTGGCTTCGCTGCGCAGGTGCTGGTAAGCATGCAGGGTGATGGCATCGCCATCGTTGAGCAGAATCTCTTTCACCTTGATCTGCCCGATCAAATCCAGCTCTGAGGATAGGCGGCTCTGTGTCACGGTCTCGCCGGCGTAATTGGCCAGCAGGCGGATGATGATGTTACGCAGCTCGCGCACATTGCCCGGGAAGTGATAATCCATCCATAACTGCTGCGCCTGCTCATCCAGCTTAAATAACGCCTGCCCTGTTTCACGAGCATAGAATTGACTGAAATGCTCCAGTAATAGCAATCGGTCATTTTCCAGATCACGCAATGGCGGAACGCGCAAAGCGAATACGCTCAGCCGGTGATAAAGATCGATACGAAACTTCCCATTGCGCACCTCGGTACGCAAATCGCGATTGGTGGCGGCAACGATACGCGCCCGGCTTTGCCTGGTCTGCGTTTCACCCACGCGCTGGTATTCGCCATTCTCCAGCACGCGTAATAACTTGGCCTGCAGCTCCAGTGGCAACTCGCCAATTTCGTCCAGGAATAACGTCCCATCCCCCGCATCTTCAAAATACCCTGTCTGGGTGTTGGCGGCGCCAGTAAACGCGCCTTTGCCATGCCCAAATAAAATGGACTCGGCGAGTAAGGGCGATATGGCCGCGCAGTTGATAGAAAGATAAGGCGCGTTCGCACGCTTGCTGAGGCGATGCAGACTGGTTGCAACCAGTTCCTTGCCGCTACCGGACTCGCCTTCGATCAGTACGGGAAATGGCGCATCTGCAAACTGCGATATTTGCGTGCGCAAGGTTTGTATGGGCGCGCTTTCGCCCAGCAAGCCTGGCAAGGAAGTTTCGTTGCTTAAGTCCCCCTCAGTCTGCTCGGCATGCTGCAACTGCAAGGCATTGAGCAAAATCGTCTGCAGTCGCTCGACATCACAAGGCTTGGGAATAAAATCCACGGCACCCAGCGTGAGGGCGTGCTTCACATTAAACGCTTCATTCTGGCCCGACAGCACCAATATCTTCATGGTGGGCGAATGCGCCAGCAATTCGGAAATCAACTGAAATCCCTCATCCGGCTTTTGTGGCGAGGGAGGCAAACCAAGATCAACCAAAGCCAGGGAAGGCGGCTCACTCAGCTGGCGCAATACGCTTTGCGCTTGGGCACGGGAGGCGGCGACAAATACATCGAACGATTTACCCAATACGAAGTGCAATGTATCGGTGATCAGAGGATCATCGTCAACAATAATAAGAACTGGACGAGCTGTAGTCATGGCACCCCCTTACCACAGCTTAAATTAAAGAATTTTTATTTTTCATGACGTTACTATAACCACTAAGCCCAGTAGCATCAATGGCAGATATCGATGCAGGAGCGCGCCAGATGCCTGATTCGCCACGGACAAAAAGCCTACAGTACGCATCGTTTTGTGATCGTATTTCTTCATTATTTGAACGGAAATGGCGATACGATATCCACCCCATGGTGAATATGATCGTAAAAGGACCAAGTACATCATGACTGAAAACCTTCCTGATCCGACTCGAGCTGAAATTGATCAGCTGGCAGGTCCTGCCTTGATAGAATTCGGGGCTTCGTATTGTGGCTATTGCCAACAAAGGCGCCCATGGATAGATGCACTGATAAAAGCCAATCCCCACATAAGGTATTTCCGGGTTGAAGACGGAAAAGGACGTCGCTTGGGCCGTAGCTTTGGCGTCAAGCTATGGCCAACATTGATATTTTTGCGAGATGGTGAAGAAATAGCACGAGAAGTGAGGCCAGACAGCCAGGAAGCAATTGAGCGAGCGCTGCAACAGATAACAACTCGAAGTTAAGCGAGCCTAGTGGATTTAATGCTACTAGATGCGAGTGATCAGGGAGATTTTAAAACTAGGAAGCAAATGGGGTGGCTGATGGGGCTCGAACCCACGACAACTGGAATCACAATCCAGGGCTCTACCAACTGAGCTACAGCCACCATTGAAACTGGGGGATCAGTATCATGGCCTGCCCGACAGGAATCGAACCTGTAACCCCCAGCTTAGAAGGCTGGTGCTCTATCCGGTTGAGCTACGGGCAGATTGTCGGACAATCGTTTTGAAATACTGGTCGGGGTGGAGAGATTCGAACTCCCGACATCCTGCTCCCAAAGCAGGCGCGCTACCAGACTACGCTACACCCCGAGGACCGCAAATATAGCGCAAACCAGCGGTGTGGTCAAACTGAATCTGTTAAAATCATGGTTTTTCATTCGTCCATATTCTATGTCCGCACAACTCATCAATGGCAAAGCCGTTGCCGAATCCATGTTACTTGAGCTCAAGGCACGCGTTGACCAACGCCTGGCTGCTGGCAAGCGTGCACCTGCCTTGGTTGTCATCATGCTGGGCGCAGATCCTGCGTCGGCGATTTATGTGCGGAACAAGCGCGTCGCGTGTGAGAAGGTTGGCATACGCTCTCTTGCCTATGATCTGCCAGCCGACACTTCAGAAGCCGATCTGCTGGCGTTGATCAGACAGTTGAACGAAGATAGTGAAATCGATGGCATTTTGGTGCAATCCCCGCTTCCTCCGCATATCAGCGAAAAGAAAATCATCGAGACCATCTCTGCTAGTAAAGATGTCGATGGCTTTCATCCATACAACATTGGTCGCTTGGCTGTACGTGAGCCGACCCTACGCTCCTGTACGCCATTTGGTGTCATCAAACTGTTGAAGTCGGCCAATATTCAGTTAATGGGGCTGGATGCTGTCGTCATTGGTGTCTCCAATCATGTCGGCCGCCCCATGGCTCTTGAGTTGCTTTTGGCTGGATGCACGGTTACTTGTTGTCATCGCCATACCAAAAATCTGCGCGAGAATATCGAACGTGCTGATCTCGTCGTTGTAGCCGCAGGCAAACCCGGATTGATTAACGGTGAATGGATAAAACCCGGCGCGGTAGTGATTGATATTGGTATTAACCGCCTGCCAGATGGCAAGATCTGCGGCGATGTCGACTTTAACATTGCCAAGGAACGTGCCAGCTGGATTACACCTGTACCGGGTGGTGTCGGACCCATGACGGTTGCCACATTGATGGAAAATACCTTGATGGCTCTTGAACTCAAGGAATCCGCCCAAATATAGTTACCAGTATACTGATTGGTAGTACACTAGCCGACATTGTGGAAATTGAACGCTCATTTGATATACGAAGGCAACATGTTCAATGCAGTTAGGTGTTTTGCATACCATTTATATTAGGTGTACACTTTCTCCGCTTTAAATTTTGTCAATCGCATTTTGAGTTTTCAAGGCACCTATGGCTGAAGCAATCACAAGACAATTTATTCCTTATCAACCGAAACCGGATGAGGAATACATGAATGACAAGCAACTCGACCATTTCCGCAAGATCCTGAATGACTGGAAAGCCGAGTTAAGTCACGACATTGATCGCACTGTGCACACCATGCAGGACGAGGTGACCATGTTTGCTGACCCGAATGACCGTGCCAGCCAGGAATCCGACATGGCGCTGGAGCTACGCAATCGTGACCGCGAGCGCAAGCTGATCAAGAAAATCGACGAGACCCTGGGCAAGATCAACGAGCACGAATATGGCTATTGCAACAGCTGCGGAGTTGAAATTGGCTTGAAGCGTCTCGAAGCTCGCCCTACCGCAACACTTTGCATTGATTGCAAAACGCTGGATGAAATTCGCGAGCGTCAAGTTGCCAAATAAATAAGGGTTTCTATTCGGCATCACCATCTTTTGATGGCTTGCCAGAAAAACAAAAAGGCCGGAAATTCCGGCCTTTTGTTTTAGTGCTATCGCTATCCTATATGCTTAAGATGCTTCTGTTTCAGCCTTGGCTTCTTCTGCAGGTGGATCGATCAGCGCCTTCATGCTTAAACGCACGCGGCCTTTTTCGTCAGCTTCCATTACCTTGACCTTAACAACCTGGCCTTCCTTGAGGAAGTCACCCACTGCATTTACGCGCTGATGAGCGATTTGCGAAATGTGCAACAAACCATCTTTGCCTGGCAGCAATGAAACAATCGCACCAAAATCCAGCAACTTGATGACAGTGCCTTCATACGTCTGACCAATTTCAACTTCTGCAGTAATGGCTTCAATGCGACGCTTGGCTTCTTCACCAGCCTCTGCGCTGGTGCAACCGATCTTGATCGTGCCATCTTCTTCAATATCAATGGTGGTACCGGTTTCTTCGGTCAGCGCACGAATCACTGCGCCGCCCTTGCCGATAACATCACGAATCTTTTCAGGGTTGATCTTCATGGTGATAATGCGAGGCGCAAAAGCGGACAGCTCTTGACGGGTCTCACCCATTGCTTCCTTCATCAGACCCAGAATGTGCAGGCGGCCTTCCTTGGCTTGTGCCAGAGCGGCTTGCATGATTTCGGCAGTAATGCCGGTAATCTTGATATCCATTTGCAGGGCGGTAATGCCATCTTCCGAACCGGCCACCTTAAAGTCCATGTCACCCAGATGATCTTCGTCACCCAGGATATCGGTCAGAACTGCAACGCGGTTACCTTCCTTGATCAGGCCCATGGCAATACCTGCCACGTGGGTCTTGACTGGAACGCCTGCATCCATCAATGCCAGACAGCCGCCACAGACGGATGCCATGGAGCTTGAACCATTGGATTCAGTAATTTCCGATACGACGCGAATGGTATAGCCGAACTCTTCCTGGCTTGGCAATGCAGCCAGCAACGCACGCTTCGCCAGACGACCATGGCCGATTTCACGACGCTTAGGCGTACCCACACGACCAGTTTCGCCGGTAGCGTAAGGAGGCATGTTGTAATGCAACATGAAACGATCGGTGTATTCACCTTGCAGGGCATCAATGATTTGCTCATCGCGGCCAGTACCGAGAGTTGCCACGACCAGAGCCTGCGTTTCACCGCGGGTGAACAAGGCAGAACCGTGGGTACGGGGCAGCACACCAGTACGGATGGTGATCGGGCGCACAGTGCGGGTATTACGGCCATCAATACGTGGCTCGCCATTCAGAATCTGACCACGCACCACCTTGGCTTCGAGATTATGCAGAATGGACTTGATTTCGTTCGCTTCTTCAGTCGACGTGGCTTCAGTAATCAGCTCACTCAACACACGGTTTTTGATTTCATCCAGCTTGGAAGAACGAGCACCTTTGGACTTGATCTGATAAGCAGCGTTGATATCGGCGCTAGCAATGCTGGTGACTTTTTCGATGAGTGCGGTGTTTTCAGCAGGTGGAGTCCAATCCCATGGCTCTTTGCCAACTTCTGCCGCAATTTCGTTGATCAGATTGATCACGGCTTGCATTTGCTCGTGGCCATAAACCACAGAACCCAGCATCACATCTTCAGGCAATTCCTTGGCTTCCGACTCCACCATCAGTACAGCGGTCGATGTCGCAGCAACTACGAGATCCAGCTCTGTATCTTTCAACTGAGTGGCTGTCGGGTTCAGTACATATTCACCATTGATGTAACCTACACGCGCTGCACCAATCGGGCCATAGAATGGAATACCGGAAATGGCCAGGGCCGCGGAAGCGCCGATGATGGCAGGAATATCGGAATCGATTTCGCTGTCCGACGACATCACGGTCGCCACAATTTGCACTTCGTTGTAGAAAGCTTCAGGAAAGAGCGGACGCAGAGGACGGTCGATCAGACGCGATGTCAGCGTTTCCTTTTCGGAAGGGCGACCTTCACGCTTGAAAAAGCCGCCAGGAATCTTGCCGGCAGCGTAAGTGCGTTCTTGGTAATCCACAGTCAATGGGAAAAAATCCTGACCAGGCTTTACATCAGTTTTGCCGACCACAGTAACGAGCACGACGGTATCGCCGTAACTCACCATCACTGCGCCATCAGCCTGACGAGCGATTTCGCCCGTTTCCAGAGTCAGCTCATGCTGACCATACGTAATCGTTTTTTTAATGGCTTTCACGTCTTATGTCCTTATTAAAACGAAAAAGCCGATAAGCGCCGCGTTACCGCTTTGCCTTCGGCTTGTTTCTTCAATTCACGAATTTGCGCTGATACTTTACAAGGTGCAACGTAATTATTTACGGAGACCCAAGCGCTCAATCAGAGTGCGATAACGATCAGCATTCTTGCGCTTGAGGTAGTCCAGCAATTTGCGGCGCTGACTTACCAACTTCAGCAGACCACGACGGGAGTGGTGATCCTTGGCATTGCTTTTGAAATGCTCTGTCAAATATGTAATGCGAGCGCTAAGAAGTGCAACTTGAACTTCTGGGCTACCTGTATCATTTGGAGCTTGTTGGAAATCAGCAACAATCTTTGCTGTTTCTTGAACTGTAATTGCCATAACTTATATCCTGTATTGTGAGATGTGTTTGCGCGTCAATGCAAATGCAGGTTACATCCAGCCCCGCTAGAGCATTCATTTACAATCAACTTTTAATTATATCTTCATTCAATCATAAACTCAAGAAAGCTTTGCCAGACTGGCTGCATTCTTGAGTGAAGAATAGTTTCAAATGAGGAAGTCGCTCAACCGCGCTTTGTCAGGCAGTTTGACGCAGCAAACGCTTGGGCGCGATTGCACCGCGTGAGGTTTGCTCCCCTATCCCCAGAAAATCACCCTGTTCAGTATAGATTCTGAATACCCCTTCAATACTGAGGCCAGACTTCCACACTTCCTGGCCTCGCAGTAAATAGAAGGCGCTATCAGCATCAATCGTCACTTGCGGCAAATCCTCGATCCCAGCATCCGCACCAAGCAAAGCCTCGTCTCGCTGCTCCAGTGACATTTGTTCGAGCTGTTCGATAGTCACTGCATCATCCAGATGGAAATGTGCAGTCGTCAATCGGCGCAAACCACCAAGATGGGCACCACAGCCTAGCAACTTACCGATGTCTTCGGCCAGAGTACGAATATATGTACCCTTGCTACATGACACTACGATCTCAAATTGGTTACCCTCAAACCGCTCCAGCGTAATGTCATGTATGCGAACTGGCCTGGCTTCCCGCGTAATTTCTACGCCATCCCGGGCATATTCATAAAGCGCTTTACCACCGTGTTTCAACGCCGAATACATGGGGGGGACCTGCAATATATCGCCCATCATCTTTTTGAGCGCAACATCCAACTCTGCCGGGGTGGTCGTAACGGGTGACCGCTTGAGTATTTCCCCTTCGGCATCACCCGTTGTGGTCGTGCTGCCCAGCGTCACCAGAGCGCGGTAGCTCTTATCGGAATCCAGCAGAAAATGAGAAAACTTGGTCGCTTCACCCAAGCATATTGGTAGCAAGCCGCTTGCTAATGGATCCAGGCTGCCTGTATGGCCTGCCTTGGCTGCCTGAAACAGGCGTTTGACGATTTGTAATGCCTGATTGCTGGATATCCCTAACGGCTTATCCAGCAACAAGATGCCGCTAATATCGCGTTTGATTCGTTTGAACTGCACAGTTGCGACATGACTGACGTCATTGCGTCAGGCATCACCTTTGTCAGCGTTATCTTGATCCTGCGCCAACGCATCATCGATCAGTCGCGATATTTTCATACCATTATCAATAGATGCATCGTAAACAAAATGCAATTGAGGCACTGTGCGCAATAAAAGCCGTTTAGCCAGCTGACTTCGCAAGAAGCCTGCTGTTTTCTCGAGCCCCTTCTGCAATTCTGGCGTGCCTTTTTCGGCACTGTAAAAGACCTTGGCATGGGCCAGGTCACCGCTCACCTCAACTTCAGTAACGGTGACCATGCCCACACGAGGATCTTTTACTTCAAACTGAAGCAGATCTGCCAATTCGCGCTGCATCTGCTCCGCTACGCGATCGCTACGGGAAAACTCTTTTGCCATGTTCGCCTTCTGACCTTACAACGTTCTGGCAACTTCAACAATTTCAAATACTTCCAGCGTGTCACCCACTTCAATATCATTGAAATTCTTCAGTGACAAACCGCATTCGAAATTGGATTTCACTTCCTTCACGTCATCCTTGAAGCGCTTCAGCGAATCCAGTTCGCCGGTATGAATCACCACGTTATCGCGCAGGACTCGCACCTTGGATGAACGACGAATAACACCATCGCTCACATAGCAACCCGCGACCGCACCCACCTTGGAAATACGGAATACTTCGCGAATTTCCACGGTACCGATCATGGATTCCTTCTGCTCCGGTGACAACATGCCACCCAGTGCGGCTTTCACTTCATCCACTGCTTCGTAAATGATGTTGTAGTAACGAACATCCACACCCGAAGAGTCGATCAGCTTGCGAGCACCGGCATCCGCACGGACGTTAAACCCAATGACAACAGCCTTGGATGCTGCTGCCAGGTTGACGTCAGACTCGCTGATTGCACCCACACCGGTATGTATGATGTTGACCTTGACTTCGTTGGTAGAGAGCTTTTGCAAGGAAGTTGCCAGCGCTTCGTATGAACCCTGCACATCGGATTTGATGATCAGCGGCAGTACCTTCACTTCGCCTTCAGCCATTTGCTCGAACATATTCTCGAGCTTGGCAGCTTGCTGCTTGGCCAGCTTCACGTCGCGGAATTTACCTTGACGGAACAAGGCGATCTCACGTGCCTTGCGCTCATCATTCAGCACAATCACTTCCTCACCTGCGGATGGCACATCGGACAAACCGAGAATCTCTACCGGAATAGAAGGACCCGCTTCCTTGATGTCATTGCCCGCTTCATCCAGCATGGCGCGCACGCGGCCAAACGCGGTACCTGCAAGCAACATATCGCCACGACGCAGAGTGCCGGATTGAACCAGAATGGTAGAAACCGGGCCACGGCCCTTGTCCAGGCGACCTTCAATTACCAGGCCCTTGGCAGGGGTGTTCTTTGGCGCTTTCAGCTCCAACACTTCTGCCTGCAACAGCACGGCTTCCAACAGTTCATCGATCCCGGTGCCAGCCTTGGCTGAGACTTCAACAAACATGGTATCGCCGCCCCAGTCTTCAGGGACCACCTCGTGCGTTACCAGCTCTTGCTTGACGCGCTCTGGATTGGCATCAGGCTTATCTATTTTGTTTACCGCGACCACAACCGGCACACCTGCAGCCTTGGCATGGTGAACGGCTTCAATCGTTTGTGGCATCACACCGTCATCGGCAGCGACGACCAGAATAACCACATCGGTAGCCTTGGCGCCACGAGCACGCATTGCGGTAAAGGCTTCGTGACCTGGCGTATCCAGGAAGGTCACCATGCCGCGTGGGGTTTCCACGTGGTACGCGCCAATATGCTGCGTAATGCCGCCAGCTTCACCGGAAGCCACACGGCTACGGCGAATGTAGTCCAGCAAGGATGTTTTACCGTGGTCAACGTGACCCATGACGGTAACAACGGGAGGACGGGCCTCCTGAATGGCTTCCGCATGATCGTGCTCTTCCAGGAAGGTTTCCGGATCATTTGCCGCTGCCGCTTTGGCAACGTGACCCATTTCCTCTACCAGGATAATCGCCGTTTCTTGATCCAGAACCTGATTGATGGTTACCATCATGCCCATTTTCATGAGCACCTTGATCACTTCACTGGCTTTAACCGCCATCTTGTGTGCAAGATCAGCGACTGAAATTGTTTCTGGGACGAGCACCTCATGCACGATCGGCTCAGTAGGCGCATTAAACGCGTGTTGCTGATCTTCATCCCGGTGGGATTTTGACTTGGACTTGTGAGTGCGCCAGCCTTGTGTAGGCGCAGCATCGCCGCGCGTTTTAATACCGCGCTTCTTGTTTTCGGCGTCTGCCCAATCTTTGTTATTTTTGCTGCCTTTTTTAGCGCCCTTGTCATCAGCTTTGGTAGCATCCTTGACCGCTGGCTTATGCAACGTACCTTCAACCTTGGCAGGCTTGGCGGCTTCTGCAGCGGCCGCTGCAGCTTTCTTGGCTTCTTCTTCCTGACGCTTCTGCAGGATTTCCTGCTTCTTACGCAACTCAGCCGTTTGGATAGCAACCAGCGCGGCGTGACGACGCGCTTCTTCTTCGCGTTTGGCGATTTGTTCAGGGCTCAGCACACTGATACGCCCACCAGATGCGGGGGCAGCAGCGGGTTCAGCAGTTACCTCGGTAGCCGTAACAGGCTCCGCAATAACTTCGGGCTCTTCTACGATCGCCGGTGCTTCAGCTTCAACAACCGCAATTGGCTCCGGTTCGGCAACTGGCTCTTCGCGCACAATCTCTTCAACAACCGGCTCGGCTACGGGAGTTTCAGCAACGGTTTCATATTCTTGAACTTCAAGCTCGGCCTGAGATTCGGGAATAAACTCATTACCCTGATCGTCTTGCTCAGGCAAGGATGGATCGCGACGTACCAAGACACGTTTTTTACGCACTTCCACCTGGATGGTTCTGGCCTTGCCACTGCTGTCCGTCTTTTTGATTTCGGTATTCTGGCGGCGCGTAAGGGTAATTTTGTTTTTTGGTGCCTGGGCGCCATGCTCCTTGCGCAAAAACTCCAGCAATGAGGTTTTGTCATGCTCAGTCAAGGTGTCATCCGCCGCAGCCTTATTTACCCCAGCCCCTCTTAATTGCTCCAACAACAGCTCGGCCGGCAGCCCTAACTCACTGGCAAATTGTGCTACGCTTGTTTGTCCCATCCTGTTACTCCATCCTCATCTTACGCATACCACTGTTCATTTAATTACAAACGTTGTTGCGTCTAACTGAAATTCAATTTCATGATTTGCTTACGCAAACCATGGCGCACGTGCCGTCATGATCAACTGCTTGGCACGTTCCGCATCCATGTTGGCCATTTCCATCAATTCATCAACAGCCAGGTCTGCCAGGTCTTCCATCGTGGAAACGCCCTTGGATGCCAGCAAATGCGCTGTAGCATCATCCATGCCGTCCATTGTCAGCAAGCTTTCCGAAGCCTCTTCCAGCTTCTCTTCCTTGGCAATGGCTTCGGTTAACAAGGCTGCGCGTGCGCGCTTGCGCAATTCGTTGATTGTTTCTTCATCGAAGGCATCAATTTCGCTCATTTCAGCGATAGGCACATAGGCAATTTCTTCCAGTGTGTTGAAACCTTCTTGCACCAGAATATCGGCAACTTCTTCATCAACATCCAGCTTGTCGATAAAGAGCTGACGCGTCTTGGTATATTCTTCTTCATGCTTTTGAGCAGCTTCGGCTTCGGTCAGAATATTCAATGTCCAACCGGTCAGCTCAGAGGCAAGGCGAACATTTTGACCATTACGGCCAATCGCTTGTGCCAACTGCTCTTCATCCACGACCACATCCATGCTGTGTGCATCTTCATCCACGACAATGCTGGAGACTTCGGCCGGCGCCATTGCGTTAATGACAAACTGCGCAGGCTCCATGGACCATAAAACAATATCTACACGTTCGCCAGCCAACTCGCCGGTGACGGCTTGTACACGTGAACCGCGCATCCCGACGCAAGTGCCGACAGGGTCCAGGCGCTGATCATTCGATTTAACGGCAATTTTGGAACGCAAACCTGGGTCGCGAGAAGCGGATTTGATCTCAAGCAGACCCTCTTCAATTTCCGGCACCTCAAGCTCAAACAGTTTGATCAAGAATTCAGGGGCGATACGGGAAAGCACCAACTGCGGGCCGCGTCCGGTACGTTCGATCCGCGACAAATATGCACGCACGCGATCACCAACGCGCAAATTCTCCTTGGGGATCATTTGATCACGTGGCAACACAGACTCAATGCGACCCACTTCAATAATCGCGTTACCCTTTTCCATGCGCTTGATGACACCTGTCACCAAATGCTCTTTACGCGCCAGAAAATCATTCAGAATCTGCTCACGCTCGGCTTCACGCACTTTTTGCAAAATAACTTGTTTTGCTGCCTGGGCACCAATGCGCCCAAACTCAACAGATTCCAGCGGCTCTTCATAATAATCGCCGAGACTCAAGCCTTCAGCACGCTCATCATCCGTATACATCTGCGCAGCAGGATTTTCCAGATCATCATCAGAAACAATCTGCCAGCGGCGGAATGAATGATAATTGCCGCTATCTCGCTCAATTTCGACACGAACATCTGCATCTTCGGTAAAGCGCTTTTTGGTTGCAGAGGCCAGCGCCAGTTCCAGCGCTGTAAAGATCACTTCCTTGGCCACATTTTTCTCGTGGGCCAGCGCATCTACCAACAATAATATTTCGCGACTCATTTCAAATCTCCGCCTAAAATCTGTATCACAACAGGTACTTAAATTATTTAAACTCAGGTGCCAGTCTAGCCTTGTCTATATTGGACAAGGCAAGGCGATGCAGCACCCCTTCCTGTTCAATCAACAGGTTATCCTGTTCAATACCTTGCAAAATCCCAATAAAATTCTTCCGGTTATCCACTGGGATACGCAATTTCACTTGCGCACGCTCACCAGTAAAGCGGATGAAATCGGCATCTTTCTTTAAGACACGATCCAAGCCAGGCGACGAAACCTCGAGCCGGTCATAGTCAATATCGTTTTCTACCGCGAGCACATTACCTAGCTGGTTACTGACGAGTACACAATCATCAATATTGATACCCTCAGGTTTATCAATAAATAATCGGATCAGCTTGCCCCGGTTAGAAATCTCGACATCCACCAACTCATAACCAAGTTGGCTGACAGATTTTTCCAATAATGAATACAAATCCTGCATTCGAGATGCCTTTTATCCTCTACAGAAACAAAAAATGGGCTTACGCCCATCAAAAATACATTATATCAATCAATTCAATGAATTGATAATACAAGATAGCACAAATAGAAAAGCCCTCTAATGAGGGCTTTTCTAAAAACTTACCAAAGGCAAGTATATATAAGAAGCTTGGCGGTGACCTACTTTCGCATACGAGAAGTATACTATCATTGGCGCAGAATCGTTTCACGGCCCTGTTCGAGATGGGAAGGGGTGGT